>DEIH01000095.1 GCA_002352375.1 Spirochaeta sp. UBA2779
CTAGGAACAGATTTCTTTGAGTTTAATCCTCTGGGTCAACAACAATTCGGGAATAACGCCCATCCCCAGCAAGAATTAAATCAGTCAAAGTGTCCTTCCCGGGGTCAACAATCAACAATCCTGAACCTCCACTCTCTCATAAAGGAAGAATTTCTCTTTTTTATATCCATCAGGCAGATGGACATAAAAAGGAGTTGTCAAATCTACGCCGAACTACTTATTTCTATATTTTGCATATGTCAGTACTGACCCGTGGATAACAACACCAGAGTGCAGGCCTCCATCCAAAGGATTCCCTCTTTATCCAGAGTTTTCTGAACCCGGGAG
Organism: Spirochaeta sp. UBA2779; assembly: GCA_002352375.1. Lineage (GTDB taxonomy): Bacteria > Spirochaetota > Spirochaetia > DSM-2461 > DSM-2461 > UBA2779. The sequence goes on from DEIH01000095.1 coordinate 328, forward strand.
GATTCGGTTCCCGGATTAAAGATTACCCGGCCCGGCCGGGCATTGATAATATCATCAACAAGTGGTTCAAGATGATGGGGAGCCAGATAAAGGGTAAGGGTTTCCAACCCCCCGGAACCTGCTGCTTCAGCTGCCTCGCATACCGTTGCTACCGATTTCAACCCTTCAACAGTATCATAGGCCGGATTTACGGGAATAACGCTGTGTCCGGCATCCTTCAATCTCTGAACTGCCATATTGCTGTACCGCCCGGCTTTGTGACTGGCACCAAGAACAGCAGTTGCCCCTGACTTGCCGGAATCATTCATTTTCATATTCTTCATCTCCAAGAACTGTAGCAACGACAGTCCGCTGCTCCCTGGGCTCAATATTGGACATCATTTTCAATACACCCCGGGGTACACTATTATCCCGGTTTTCTTAAATCATCAATGCTGCTGTTACACCCTGCACGTAAAGGGAACAGATTCCATTACGTATACCCGAAGCTTTAAGAGCCGATCTCACAGCTTTTGTAATATCATAGAAAGCTTCCCTTTCAAGGGTTTGAAAGGTGATCAATTGTCTCATCCGGGATACCTTATAGTCTCAGATATTGCATCTATTGGTAATATAGTCATGAATCGACAATTTCTTCAACATAAACCGAGGTTACAGCTTCTCTCTTGCCTCCCACCCCCCTCTCAAATAAGATGCACAAAATGGAGAGTTCGTAATTATGAACAACAACAACCTGATTGACGATATCAACGCAGGCCGCTTCGACGGCAGTTTCTCAACCCTCTACAGCAGGGAACCGTTAGAATTCCACCGTGAAAGATGGGTTGGAATCATCAATACCCACAGGGAACGAACAGGAGATTCCTCTCCCAGGCTCTTCTCATCTCCAGGGCGCACCGAACTTTCTGGCAATCATACAGACCACAATCGGGGCCGGGTGCTGGCCGCTGCCATTCAACTGGATACCATAGCAGCGGTAAGCACTCCGCCAGAAAAATCCATGATTGCCGAGGTGGTATCAGAAGGCTATCCCCCGGTCCGGGTGGATCTTTCAAATCTCACAAAGGTGAAATCTGAAGAGGGTAGCACCGACGCCCTTCTCCGGGGAATCGCCGCCTCCATTGTCCTCCGGGGGGGCACGGTGGGGGGCTTTTCCGCCAGCACCGCCAGCCGGGTTCTAAAAGGTTCTGGCCTGAGTTCATCAGCGGCCCTTGAGGTTCTTGTGGGCTCTATATTCAATGAGCTTTATAATGATAGCCGATTCACCCCTGTGGAACTGGCCATCATGGGTCAGGAAGCCGAAAATGAATACTTCGGGAAACCCTGCGGTCTGATGGATCAGACAGCCTGCGCCGTTGGCGGTGTAGTGGCTATTGACTTTGCCAACCCGAAAGCTCCCATGGTTGAAGCTCTCAATGCCGATTTTGCCTCGGCTGGATACACCCTGGCGGTGGTAGATTCTGGAGGCGATCATGCCGATCTTACACCGGATTACGCGGCTATTCCCGAAGAAATGAAAGCTGCAGCCGGAGAAATGGGAGCCGAAGTTCTCAGAGATGCTGATGAGGAAAGCTTTATATCCGCCATACCGGAGATTCGGAACAAATCCGGAGACCGGGCTGTTCTCAGAGCCCTTCATTTCTTTAATGAAAACCGCCGGGTAGGAGAAATGGTTGATGCACTCAACAAGAATGATATCAAATCATACCTTGATGGCGTCCGCCGCTCGGGAGATTCTTCCTGGAGATTCCTGCAGAATGTTTTTTCACCCCGTCATGTTGATGAACAGGCCGTATCTCTGGCCCTGGCTCTCAGTGAAAGATTTCTCGATGGCGAAGGAGCATCCCGAGTCCACGGTGGGGGATTTGCCGGTACCATACAGGTTTTAGTTCCAACAGATAAATTCAAAGCCTATGTAAGCTTTATGGAGAAATATTTTGGTAATGGTTCGGTTGTTCCCCTCTCAGTCCGGCCGCTGGCTGTGGGGGAGATACAGAAGACTCAGGGCCGATAGGGGTTTCCAACCCCCTTGACCAGCACCCATGTAAACAGTCCATTATTGCAGCAATATAATAGTATTAAATCAGGAGAATGTTCATGTCGAACCTGTCCCCTCTGCAGAAGGCGCGATACGCCTACCAGCCGAAACTTCCGGAAGTCCTCAAAGACGATATTGCCGATATAACTGCAGCCCTGGGTAATGCCACCGAATCGGTTGCCGATCAGATGCAGATGCGGGATTTGTTTCCCCTCACCTACGGAGCACCTGTGGCCCGTTTCGCAAAGGGAAAAAACCCCGATTCCTCCAAGCCGAGAAAAATCGGTGTAATACTCTCAGGGGGTCAGGCACCCGGGGGGCATAATGTGATTGCCGGTATTTTTGATGCTCTGAAAAAGGCCAATTCCGAAAGCATTCTCTATGGCTTCAAAGGCGGGCCCGCGGGAATCATTGACGGCGACCTGATGGAAATTACCGATATAATTATGGATGAGTACCGGAATACCGGGGGCTTTGATATCATCGGATCGGGGCGCACGAAACTGGAATCAGAAGAGCAGTTCGAGAAATCCCTGTCTGTCTGTAAAAAATACGGGATTGACGGAGTGGTGATTATCGGCGGTGATGACTCTAACACCAACGGCGCCATCCTGGCCGAATGGTTCAAAAAGAAAGGTTCCGGCATAACCGTGGTGGGCTGTCCAAAAACCATCGACGGTGATCTTAAGAACGAGCATATTGAAACTTCTTTCGGTTTTGATACGGCAACCAAGACTTTTTCCGAACTGATCGGAAATATCGAGAAAGATGCCAACAGCGCCAAGAAGTACTGGCACTTCATCAAGCTGATGGGCCGCAGCGCCAGCCATATTGCCCTGGAATGCGCCCTGCAGACCCGGCCGAACATCTGTATCATCTCCGAAGAGGTGAAAGAGAAGAACCTGTCTCTGGACGATATTGTCGAAGATATTGCCGATGTAATAGCCGCAAGGGGAGCAAAGGGTCTTAACTTTGGCGTGACTCTTATTCCCGAGGGTTTAATTGAATTCATTCCCGAAGTGGGCAGGTTGATATCTGAACTGAACGATCTTCTTGCAAATGAAGCCGAATACTTTTCTACCTTGAAGACTGTGGAAGATCAGAGAGAGTGGATAAACCATGAGCTCTCCAGAGACTCTTCCTACGTTTTTTCTTCTCTACCCCGCGGTATAAAGATGCAGCTTCTGGATGACAGAGATCCCCATGGAAATGTACAGGTATCCCGGATTGAAACCGAAAAACTCCTGATTGAACTTGTCGGAGAGCGATTGGACCGCATGAAGCTCAAAGGCGAATATAATGGAAAATTCAGCGCCCTGGCCCACTTCTTCGGCTATGAAGGACGATGCGCTTTTCCCTCCAACTTTGACGCTGACTACTGCTACGGTCTGGGTTATTCGGCCTTCCTGCTGGTTTCCTCAGGGCTTACCGGTTATATCTCCAGTATTGCTGACCTCCAAAAGCCAGCCGACCAGTGGATTCCCGGAGGGGTACCTTTAACCATGATGATGAATCTGGAACAGCGCCACGGAGAACGCAAGCCGGTTATCCGCAAAGCGCTGGTTGAGTTGGACGGCGCCCCCTTCAAGGCTTTCACCGCTGAGAGGGAAAAGTGGGCGGTGGAAACCGATTACGCCTTCCCCGGAGCTATTCAGTATTATGGTCCAACTGAAGTGTGCGACCAGCCATCAGAGACTTTGAAGCTGGAAAAGGGCGCCTGAGTTATTCTGCAAAATTGGCTTTTAAACAGACTGATAGAAACCGGCAAGTTAAACATGTCGGTTTCGTTCTATTCAGCCAAATTTTCTCTGCGTCTCAATATCATCCCGGCCTTTTTTTATCATAGTCGTTGATTTCGATCTTATCAGAAATGTACCAGTCAAACATGCCCCGGCGTAATTTCGACCGCCAGATTTGCCCTTCCTCCTTGTGTTTGAAATTGTAAAAAACAACACCTTCAGCCATCACTCTGCCTTTAAGGCCCAGTTTTAATGCCCGATAGATGTAACAACCTTGAAAACAGCCAGTCCTAGAACCAGCTGCTTCAGTTATCAAATGTACGCTCATGGTCGTTAAAATAATTGTACCTGAGACGGTTGATAGCTGTATCAAAGGGGTACCACTGGTGCATGTCTAATTTATAGGGGTTCCCCTGAAGTTTTAGACCGATCAACTCCCCGGCCTGCTCACCATCGGGTTAGTCAAACCTATACATGCAGACAACAAAATCCCTTTAATCAGTAAGGTATTCCTTTTATTATCTGCAGAGGATCAATAACGTTTTCCTGTTCTGAACTTTAATCAGCCGCCCACCTTCGGTGCGAATCTTGACATTCGACCCATCCAGTTTTTCAACAGCAAAGATTTCAGGATTGTCGAAAACCCATTCATACCCATTCATACCCGGTTTAAAACAAGATAGGCTTCCTGTGAGCGCAGGCCCAGCCTGGAACCGTGTTTTTTCAGTCTTCCAGGTTTACCTTGAAGATTTGACGTTTAAACGGGACGTAGATTTTTTTAGGAAATCTGTAAGAGGCTCGTTCTGGTTAGACATGGTTCACCTCTCTTTGGAAAAACTTTTACTGAATGGAGTATTGTATTTACGCCAAGCCCAGATCCTGCAGGTTTCCACCCTCAGCTATTCAGAACTCACATCAGATCGGTCTGGTTCATTTTCCCGATTGTTTCTTCTGCCGCTGAGTCATTAAACAACCGGGCAGGAAGAGCTGAAGTTTTAAGATAGAGAACCTTCATTTCCCTCTCCCCTTTCAAAATCAAACAATCCTTCGGCCGTCCCTGCGGACACATGAATCGACATCATTTCCAGCGGCCTCGGTGACTCTGCAGGGAGAAAGAGCTTCTTTGAGTCGATCCACTCCTGTTTCAGAGCATCCCTCTTAATCTGGCCGTATTCCCAACCGGGTGTTCTGATTTCAGCAACGGCACTCTTATCCTGTTCCACACTTAAAGAATAGCTGCCGGGAGCTACTTTATTAAGTATTCTGCTCAATTATCAATGGAACTCCCCAAACTACAGCCAGAAGAAGCCAGGCTGCATGGGGTATCCACTGCTCCGCCCAGCGCCAGGAATGCATACTGTCCTGAGCCAGTCCCTCGGGCATAAAGTCAATATCATTCTCATCATCAAATCCCGAAGTTATCCCATTAGACACTCCACCGGGCAGATTGAACTGATCCCAATCATAAGCAGGATTGTTCCTGCCTGTACCCTTGAGCATACAGGCATCAAAGGGATTCAGACCGAGAATCCAGGAAATCTGAGCATCGGCAAACTCACCGCTCTCCTTTCCGCCTCCAAAACGCCTGAAGGCCGCAGCCCAGGATGCCAGTCGGGAATTTTCACCCTGCCACCAGTAATCTGAAGGGTTATCATGGGGATAAAAAAACTGACCTCTCTCAACCCGGCCGGGCATACGCACCAGCCTTCGGGGATGTAGAAAGGGATTGGGGACTTCCAGAGCCCTTTTTCGTTCCGCCTTGAGGGCAGCGCCGATGGTATCCCGAGCCTCATCCGCCAGGGCTTCCCCGAGAGCTCCTGTTTCAACAGCCCTCATAAGAGTAATCAAGGGCAGGGCCTCATCCGAGGCATGAAACCAGCTGCGATTCCCTTCATCATCCGCACGAAAGCAGCCCATATCCGGAAGCCAGCGTTTGATAAGATTTCCCGCCCGTAACTCTGCGGCCTGCCGGATGGAAACGATAACTTGTTCAGAAGCCGCGGCAGTACCGGCATCCAGCAGTTCCACCGCTGCCAGCAGGGCACAGTAATCATCGATGATATTTTCCCTGCCATTATCCAGATATTCCAGGTTGTGCTCTTCCAGATGATACCATCCCTTCAAAGCCGCTTGAAAATAATCTGATGGGGAGAACTCACAGGATTCTGTCACTGAATCATTGAGGATACGGGAAGAGCGGGCCAGAGCGGCTACAGCCATACCCCCGCCCTGCCGGTAACCGGCCTGGTAATCATCTGAAAGTACACCTGCCTGGGTTCTGAAACTGCATATCTGACGTTTATCCAGATCCTTAGTCCAGATATCAAAAACTGTTGTGTAGAAATAACCTTCAGGATCCTGCATGCGTTTAAGAAAATCCGCCCCCCAGGCCGCCTCTTCGAGAAAAAGCAGAGACAAACGCGGTCCCATATCAAAAGAGCTTTCTTTAAGATGTTCCCAGGAGTCCAGAAGGCTCCACACCACCAGAGGGGTTTGCTGAGGATTCATGTAGTTCGCATAGCTTAAGTGACTCAGGTACTTGCTGGTATCCCCTGAGGCATCGTACCAGCCGCCGTGGACATCGACGGTACTTTTACGTTCACCGAAAAAGGGGATATTTCTGTCCTGGGAATCTGTGATACCGATCGAGCGGCCGGCGGTAAATCCCGAAAGAATATCTGTTGTTACCGTCGATGCAACAACATCACTCCCGATGTAAAATGGGGCAGAAACACAATGTTTATCACCGGAATCCGATTCAAGGTTATATGGGCCTCCTTCAGGAGCCTGGAAATTCACCACACAGAATTTCCGGTTTTTCCACCCGGGAACAATCTCTTCTTTTTCCAGTTTGAAACGACTTATAAACCGCCCTTCGACATCTTTGAGACTGACATACTCCGGCATCTTTTCTGATAAATCTGACTGAATGACCCCACGGCAGGAAGCCTTATCGGCTCCCCGATTCATTCTGTATCCTACCTGATTTACAAGTATTTTCATCCGTAACTTACTACAGCTTTCATCACATCGGTAACAACATCCATATCCATTTCCAGAGCCCAGGCATTCACCTGTTCCTTAAGAAAATCCCAGTCGTCAATTTCCATCAAACTGTTCTCCGAAGACCATGTACCACTTAGAAGCTCCAGAATCTCATCAGATTTAAAAACAACATCATCATCCAGGGGTTTACCGAGATAAAAATCCGCCATTTCCTCTGCCATGCCCATCGGAACAGGAGCAAGACGCATCATTGTTTCACGAAGTTCTGCTGCAATCGCCTCGGAATTGTCCCAGCCGTTTTTTTTCTTCAATCGTTTGTAAGCGCGAGAGAGGTCACCATTCATAAAAGACATGATATAGTTAAGCTTGATTGGAGGGAAGCAAAATGAGCGATCAATATAAAAGACCCAGCTGGGACGAATACTTTATGGAAGTGGCCAACACAATTGCCAAACGGGCTACATGCGACCGGGGACGCAGTGGATGCGTTATCGTAAAAGACCGGCAGATTCTGGCATCAGGCTATGTGGGCGCTCCCCCGGGACTACCTCACTGCGACGAAGTCGGTCACTTGTTCAACACCGTGGTACATACAAACGGTGAAAGCAAGGAGCACTGTGTCCGCACTGTTCACGCCGAGCAAAACGCCATCTGCCAGGCTGCCAAACGGGGAGTAGCCCTTAACGGTTCCACCCTGTACTGCCGCATGACCCCCTGCCGGACCTGTGCCATGCTGATTATAAGCTGCGGCATTACCCGGGTACTTTGCGAGAGAAAATATCACGCCGGAAGTGAGTCTGAGGAACTTTTTGCCCAGGCGGGAGTGTCTCTGGAGTTTGTTCATGATGAAATCCAGCAATACGAGAGCAAATAATCTTGAAGTCGTCCGTCAATGGGCACTGAAACAATTTTCTCTGGGGCACAGCTCCATCCATGGACCGGACCATTGGGAAAAGGTTTATGAGAACGGTGTTATGCTGGCCGGTAAAACTTCCGGTGCTGATGTCCTTGTGGTAAAGCTGTTTTCTCTGCTCCACGATTGCCGAAGGGAAAATAACCACTACGATCCCGACCATGGTAGAAGAGCTGCAGAAAATTTAGAGCAGATTAATGAAGAGTTACTGCACCTCAGTGACGATCAGCTGGCGCTCCTGGAGCAGGCATGTGCCGGCCATGCTGATGGTTTTACAAGCAGCAATCCGACGATCGGCTGCTGTTGGGATGCGGACAGGCTTGAACTTCCCCGGGCTGGTATTAAACCCAAGGCACGGTTTCTATCCACCGCTGCTGCCCGGAAGCTTATATGAACCTCATACTGTTTGAAGAAGAAGAATTAAATTCCAATCTGCCTTTCAGCGATCCCCGATTGATCCACATCAGGGATATTCTTCATCTGAAAGAGGATGATGATTTTGCCGCCGGTATTATCGGGGGCTTCAGGGGCAGGGCGAAGCTGATATCCCGTGGGGACTCAGGCTGGAAAGTGGCCTTCACAGCTCTGGAAGAATCCCCGCCCCTTTTACCCCTCACCCTTGTCCTGGGCTGTCCCCGACCGCCGGTGGCCAAACGTCTTCTGAGGGACATGAGTACACTGGGACTGAGGGAAATCAGGGTGTGTTCCACCGATCTGAACGAGAAATCCTATCTGGGCAGTAAACTCTGGCGTGAGGGTCTGTGGCGGGATGCCCTGATTAATGGAGCCGTTCAGGGGGGGAGTACCCTTATTCCGGCTGTTCGTACCGGTTCCAGTCTGGAACAGGTTCTGGATAACTTCCCTTCAGGGGCGGAAATGATTGCATTCGATAACGATGAGGGAATCAGAAGTTACAGCTGCTGGAACAACAATCCCAGTTACAGTTCGGCGGTACTGACCATTGGCCCTGAACGCGGCTGGAGCCGCCGGGAACGGAATATTCTTGATTCCTTTGGATTTCTCCGGCTGCATCTGGGAAAAAGAATACTCAGAACAGAAACGGCATGCAGTGTCGGAGCGGCATTGTTATTGGAGTCTCTCGGTTTTTTTTAGAACTGGAAGGAACAGGGGGGATTCAGAGATGAACAAACTGTGATACATTATTTTTATGAATCATAATGTAGCTATTTTCTGGGATGTTGAGAACGTTAAACCATCCACTTCAAAAAACCTTTTTATACAGGGCCTCTGGGATTATGCCGACGGTCTGGGCCGTGTTGTAACAGCTTATGCCTATGCGGACTGGAGCCTGAACCAATACAAACAGCTCGGTCCTGCTCTGGCATCACTTCACTTCAAGATGGTACACGTACCCTATCGGGGAAGACGCCGGGAC
>DEIH01000207.1 GCA_002352375.1 Spirochaeta sp. UBA2779
GGATTCAGAGGACAGGGCTCAGGGAACAGTAAGGATCATCATTCTGTAAAATCGTATCATGATTTGACTGTGTGGAAAAAATCTATGGATCTGGTTATTCTCGTATATAAACTCAGTCGAAAGTTTCCCAAAGACGAAATGTATGGTCTAACAAACCAGATCCGCCGGGCTGTTGTTTCTGTTGTTTCCAATATTGCAGAGGGCCATGCAAGAGATTCAACTGCAGACTTCAAACACTTCTTATCTTACTCCAAGGGTTCTTTGGCAGAAGTGGAAACTCAGTTACTGATAGCACAGCAACTTGAATATGTAACTCAAGAGGAACTTAAAACTGTATTAGAATTAAGAGAGGAAATAAGCAAGATGATATATTCTCTAAGCAATAAACTCACCCTCAACTGACCCCTGACCCCTGACCCCTGACCCCTGACCCCTGACCCCTGTCTTAAAGGAGAAAAAAATGAAACTTGGAAAATACAGCATTGGATGCGGAGATCGTTTCGCTCAGGAAGCCTCAGCCCAGCTTACGGCCTATAAGAAGATAGCCGCCGACGGTGTTAAGGTGGTTCCGGTGTGGAACAAGTCCAACCGAGAACATGAAATAATCGGAACCGAACCACCATCGGTTCGAGATGCCGCCGCCAAAGCGGTTAAGACCGCCGGGTGGACGGGGGAATGGCATGTTGATGCAGACCATATCAACCTGGGCACAGTGGACCGCTATATTGATTCATCCGACTTTTTCACTCTTGATGTGGCCGACGGAATCGGCGGATCTGTGAATGAGGCGGATATTGAAATATTTCTAAAGAAACATATCAACCTTGTGGGAACCCCTCTGAGTATAAAAGGGCTCTCGGATCCCCTGGTAATCGATTCCCACAAGGCGAAGGACATTGCCCGGAACTATCTCCCGGCTGTTAAGGATGCAGGGGAAATCTACCGCCACATACTTAAGTTCAAAGGCGTAGGGAACTTTATCGCCGAAGTATCCATGGACGAAACCGACACCCCCCAGGGCCCCGGGGAACTGCTGCTGATTCTCGCCGCCATTGCCGACGAGGGCATCCCGGCCCAGACCATCGCCCCCCGATTTTCAGGACGGTTCAACAAGGGTGTGGAGTACGTCGGCGAACCGAAAGTATTCGCCTTGGAGTTTGAGGCCGACATTATGGTACTGCGCTATGCTGCCGGAGCCTTCGGACTGCCGGATAACCTGAAACTCAGTGTACATTCAGGCTCGGACAAGTTTGCCATCTATCCGGAAATCAACAGGCTGCTGAAAAAACATGGCTCAGGACTCCATCTGAAAACAGCCGGTACCACCTGGCTGGAAGAAATTATCGGCCTGGCCGAAGCTGGAGGAGCCGGACTTGAACTGGCAAAAACGGTCTATTCCGAGGCGTACCTCCAGAAAGAAGCCCTCTGCAAGCCCTATGCCGAGATAATCAATATTGATTATGCAAAACTTCCTGAACCCCTGGTTGTGGCAGGATGGACTTCCGAAGAATACGTCCGGGCTCTGCGCCACGATGCCTCAGATGAGTTGTACAACATCAACTTGAGACAACTGATTCATGTAGGGTACAAGGTAGCAGCAAAAATGGGCCCAAAGTATCTGGAGGCTCTATCTGAACATCAGGAATCGGTTGCCAGAAACGTCACGTACAATTTATACGAGAGACACTTGAAACCGCTGTTTCTTTAGATTATTCCATCAGCTTCAAGCTGTTTAACATGATCCAGAACTGTATCTTTCAAGCTGGTATAACTCATTCCCAATTCATTAATACTGCGTTTGTTATTTGCGCTGAGGGGATAGCCGACATTGTTTTTAATAAATAACCGGCTTAACCCGATAGTAGGGGCGATTAGCCAAACGAGCCATTTTGGAACAGTTTTTTCAGGTACTTTGAAACGCTTCCCGTATTCATCACTGATTATTTTTGCAATTCGCAGAAGGCTGCCGCTCTCATTTGCGAGGATGTATCGACCGTGAGCCTCTTTCGTAAAGGCTCCCAGGAGATGCCCCCGGGAGATATCCCGGACATCTGAAAAAATAAATTGCAGATTTGGACTTCCACTCTTCAACTCTCCGGATAATATCCGAATCAATGTTCCAATACTGGTTGAATCTTTTCTTTTTGTCAGCGAAGGACCGAGAACAAAACCCGGATGAATAGTTACAAGATCCCAGTCCGACTGATCTTCTGCCATTGCCCAGGCCGCTTTTTCAGCTTCTGTCTTTGAATAACTGTATGCATTATAGTTCAATTTAGAAGTGGTGTTCCAAATCGATTCATCCAGTGCTTCAATGCCATTGTCGGACATTTCTTTGTTGTCTCCGTAAATTGCGGCAAGACTGCTGGTTAGAACGACTCTTTTTACTGACTTAGAACGATTTACAGCTTGAATTACATTACGGGTTCCATTCACAGCAGGATCGAGGAGATTCGCCTTTGGATCCGTTTTATCATCCAGAAAAAAGGGGGATGCTGTGTGCATTACATATTCAGCTCCCTTAACAGCCTCATCATAAGAACCTTCCTGGAGGAGATTAGCTTCAAAAACAAGAAGTTTACCGCTGTTTTGTTTCTCCAAATCCAGTAAATGTTGAAATTTATCTGTCCTTGTCTTATCCCGTACGGTTATTCGAACCTCATGCCCATCTATCAATAAATCCCGAACAATCCAGGAAGCAATATATCCGGTAGCACCGGTAACTGTAATTTTTTTCTTATCCAATATTTCTTTCCTCTAATAAACTCTTGTGAATATTAATCAACTTAATATGATAAAATCAGTATGGATCGTCAATGTTGGAGAAACAGACGAATTATAATCGGTAAATCGATATTACTGTTTATTAATCCGGAATATTGATGTGAATGTCTGACATTATCTAATCCTGTGTGTTACAGCAGAGACGGCAGTAGATTTAACCCTATCAATATGTAATAAAAGATACTGTGGTTGATGAAGCCATAATATACCCGGCGGTGTCCACATCTATGTCCATTAATTTAGTCATAGTAAAGCTGGATATTGCAGTGGGAGAACAAGCTATAAGAACTTGCACATTAAGACCACTGGAATCAGTTTAATTCCGGAATATCATACTCCCCCAGATTCAGGGGGTAGTTTCCGTACTCCCTCACCAGTTTCACGACATAGTCATATCTCTCCCCTGAGACCGAATGGGGCACCGAATGATCAGACTGAAAAATGAACCCTCCGCCTTTCCCCGCGTTGAGCTTTCGAAGGACATAAGCTTTCAGCTCATCCAGAGGAAGATCAGCCCACGCCATCACATCCATATTTCCGCAGAACCCCATGTCATGTCCGTACTCTTTGCGCAGATTGATAACATCCAGCCCGGCCTTTGCTTCTAAGGGATTGTAGGAATCGATACCAATTTCAATATAGTCTTTGTATATTAACCTTGCATCTCCGCAGCCGTGATAGATTACCGGAAGATTATTTTCATGACAGACACGGGTAATCTCTTTAACAACCGGCTTGAAGTACTCCCTCCAGTAATCCGGAGAGAAAAGCATTCCATTCACATAGGCGACATCACCCCAGATTACCATTCCTGAGAGTAGTCCATCGGCTGCTTTTATCTGAGCCTTGGTCATTTCAATAACGAATTCCCCCACTCTTTTAATGAACTTCCCCAACTTTTCTGGATAAAGTCCCATCCAGAGGTACATGTTTTCTGAACCGATAATCCGCCATCCCTGTTCCTGGGATTCACAGATACTGCCGTACACCGGAAAATCGTTGTAAAGGGATTTCACCGTATCAATCCACGCCGGAGAATTCAGGGCGAAACCGTCACCTACACCAGCGATCTGGTTATCACCGGCACTGAAATATCGCCGGTTATCCCAGGGATCGTCAAACTCGAAAGCTTCCATTTTCTCAACTGTGTCTGTGTGAAATTTCTTGAAAGCCGGCATAGTAATAGACAAGTTTTTAAGAATCTCCGCCTCATAACCGGTTCGGACAATTACTTCCTCAGCAGTGTTTTTAAGGAACTCAAAGTTCTTGATATGGGGGTCCATATTCGGCACTGTAGTTATCCAATCAAGGTTGTAATAAGAATATATATCCGTATCTTCCGGGAGGTTGAGTTCCTTCCGCCATCTATCTATAAACTGTCCCCAGAAGAAATCACTCACCGGTATCCTGTCCGCTTCTTCATGGCGGAGTGTTTTATTCATCCTCTCCAGTTTTTTCAGACACTGAGGTGTCCGCTCCAGAATTTCATCAACCGCTCTGGTGCGAATTTCAAACATGCTGGTTCCTTCACCCACCAGAATTTCACGATCGTCATTCTTTTTATTTGCCATAATAATAATCCTCAATTTCTGATAACACTGAAAAAAGGCTATCCCTTACGACAGTTCAGGTCAACGGCAAAAAATAACGGTTGATAAGTAAAAAACATCACTCTGCAGGAATCAGGCCGAGCCCCGACCCCCTGTCTAGATTTTCTCGAAAACCTGCCTGTCCCGGGAATAGTTGAACACCTCACCGGTACCGATAATGTAATACCAGCCGTAGATGTTCAGCTTTCCCTGCCGGTAGCGTTCCTTGACTCCGGGATAGGTGACAAGATGATTCATTTGCTGAACAATGTTAATCTGTTCTGTTATTCGTTCCCGTTTGATATCATCATCCATATCCTGCCGACGAAGGACTGTATCTTTAACCTTGAAGGCCAGATTAAGCCAGTGCCGGGTATGAGGGATAGATTCCAATTCTTCCTCTTTCATCCACAAAGCTCGACATCCTCCACAGTTGGAATGACCGCAGATAATGATATTCTCTACTTTGAGTATATTCAGGGCATACTCTATGGCCGAAGTAGTGGAAAGATATTCACCGGACTGCCGGTAATAAGGTACCAGATTGGCGATGTTTCGCACGACAAAAAGGTCTCCGGGCATGGTCTTTGTAATAAGAGTAGGTATCACCCGGGAATCAGAGCAGCCGATGAAAAGCGTATGAGGGTTCTGTCTACGGCTTAAATCCCGGAACAAAGTTTTATTGTCCTGATAATCCTCAGCGTTAAACGCCTTCACGCCATTGAATAGTTCTTCCAACCCGAACCTCCGATTGTTCCTGTCAGCATTTTTTCACTCAATAGACAAACAGGCAACATAAAATGAATGGTATCAGTAGAACCAGGGCAGAACCCTGGCCCCGGAGCCGCACATGCGGCTCTACTCGCAAGTTCGCTATGCGAACCCGCTGTTCAGTTCCGCGGCAGAGCCGCGGGGTATGAAACCATGCTTTCCCGGCGCTCATTCGGATCAAGGGTCGTACCGCAGGCGTAAGCCGAGGAACGATCCCGACAGAATGAACGAGTTCACTCCTCTCATTTCGCTTGGGAAT
>DEIH01000255.1 GCA_002352375.1 Spirochaeta sp. UBA2779
ACAGCGGGGCAGGATTATCACCATTATACTGATATTATGCAGTTTCTGGAGAAGGTGAATAAACTCGGTGTAACCATTATTATGATTACCCATGACATGCACCTGATGCTGGAATATACCCGTCGATCCATTGTTGTAAGCGATGGGGTAATTGTAACAGATACCGATTCCAGTGAGGTTTTAACCAATCCTGAGATAATCTCCAAAGCCAGTTTGAAGGAAACCTCTTTATTTCATCTTGCAAATAAAGTTGGAATCACACCCCCAAAGTCATTTGTCGATAGGTTTCTGGATTACGAAGCAGGTTTGAAAAATGAATCTCTTTAACTACAGCTACGAAAACACCGTAATTCACCGACTCTCAGGTTTAACTAAAATGATATCCTTTATGGCATTAACCGGTGTGGTTATGTACATATACGATATCAGGGTATTTATAGTGATACTTATCTTTTCATTCTCTGTAATGAAAGCTGCCAGGATAAGAATGCGCGACTTGAAGGTAATCTTTATTTACGTGGGGACGTTTTTTATTATCAATGCCGTCCTCTCATTCGTTTTTTCACCGACATTCGGCCCTGAAACCTACGGTTCCTACACATTATGGATTCCCATTGCTGGAAAGTACAATTTAACCTACGAGCAGGCCTTTTATCAGATTTCCAAAATATTCAAATACAGCTCTGTCGTGCCTCTGGGTGTGATATTTCTCTTTACCACCGACCCCAGTGAATTCGCTTCAAGCTTGAGTGCTATTTTTGTTCCATACAAGATTTCCTACGCCGTATCTCTCACTTTAAGGCATTTTCCGGATATACAGAAAGAGTACGGTGACATCTCCAAAGCTCAGCAGGCCCGGGGCTTGGATATCTCTAAAAAAACATCCTTCTGGCACCGATTTAAAAATGCAGCAGCCACCATGATTCCCCTGATTTTCTCTTCTCTGGAACGGATCGATGTTATTACAAATGCAATGCATTTGAGAGGTTTTTCAAAACATAAGAAGAGAACCTGGTACAGCCGTCGTAAATTACTGGGGGCTGACTTTATTGCCCTGGCTGTCAGCTTTGCAATAACAGGAGGAGCCATCTACATCGCAGTTTTTGTCAATCATGGAAGATTTTATAATCCGTTTCAGTAGGATTACTTCACCGGATTAGCTGAGATTCTCAGGATTCAGCATTTCCAGTTCGGGAAGGATGAACCGGCCGTCTTTACGTATCAGTACTTCGTCGAACCATATCTCCCCTCCGCCGTTCTGCTCTTCCTGCAGAAGTACAATATCCCAGTGGAGGGCGGATTTATTGCCGTTGAAAGCATCATCGTAACTGTTTCCCGGGGTGAAGTGGATGCTTCCCCTGATTTTTTCATCGAAAAGGGTGCTGTTTACCGGGCGGTCAACGTATGGATTCACTCCGATGGCAAACTCTCCGATATAACGGGCACCCTCATCTATATCGAGAACCAGATTAATTCTTTCGTTGTTATTGGCACTTGCTTCGACTATTTTCCCCTTTTCAAAGCGGAAACGAATATCCGTGTATTTAAAGCCATCGTGAATTGAACTTGTGTTATACGCAATAACACCATTTACTGATTCTTTCACTGGAGCCGTATAGATTTCACCGTCGGGGAGATTCATTTCACCGGCGCAGGGAATAACCGGAATGCCTTTAATGCTGAAAGATAAGTCGGTTTCTCCGGGCCCGAGAATGCGAACTTTGTCAGTATTTTCCATCAGTGTTTTTAATGGTTCCATGGCTTGGCCCATCTTTTTATAGTCTACAGTACAAACATTGTAGAACCAGTCTTCGAATCCCTCACTGCTCATTTCAGCAGACTGGGCAAAAGCGCTGGTTGGATAGCGGAGTACCACCCATCTGGTATGGGGCAGTCTTATTTTCATGTGGACTGGTGAATTGTACTTTTCCATATAGAGGCGCATTATTTCACCAGGAAGGTCTGAGAGCTCCATGTTGTTTTCCGGAGCTGTAAACCCGACATAAGCATCCATCATTTTCATCTGATAGGCATCGGTCTTTGCTGCCAGCTCAAGCATTTCGGGGCTGGCATCTTTCAGCCATTCACGGATTGTTTCCTGATTTTCAAATTTGTATACAGGTAAAGCGCCCACAGCTTTGGATGCTTTTACTATGGCTCTAACAAGGGGCTCCGAGGCAAAGCCGGTACCCTGTATAAGGACTTTTTCTCCTTCTTTCAGTTCCAGTGAGTGGTTTACGATGATATTAGCCAGTTTGTCATTTCTTTGATCATGCATGGAGGCATGATAGTGCTTTTACTCACTGCCGGTGAAGAGTCGGGCTATCTCCCCGGCCATAAAAAAAGATCCGGTTATCAGTATCGGTCTTTCCCCTCGGGAACGTTCAGCTGCTGTCTCCCAGGCCTCCCCGGGTTCAGGGATAAGAGTAACATCGGCCCCGATACTTCTGAAGGATTCGGCTACAACTTCCGGATTGCTGGGTTTGAATGTTCCTGGAGTGCTGATAATTACCTCACGAAAGTAGGGATTGATGCCCCCACATAGTTTTCTGGCCATAGACCGATGGTCTTTACCCTCCACACTTCCGAAGAGGAGGATGGGCCTGATGTCATCTTTATCAGATGTAATACGGTTGAAGGCCTCTGCCAGGGCTGCTACTGAACGTGGAGTATGGGCTCCATCAAGAACAACCGCCGGATGACGCTGGAGAAACTGAAAACGGCCGGGGAGGCTGACATCTTCCAGAGCCCTGGATCCCCTGGGGAGTTCAGTTTCCAGCTCCCTGACAACCATCAGGGCCAAGGCGGCATTTTCCGCCTGTATCCGGCCTCCCATGCTCAGGATGATAGTTTCCTGTTGACCGTTTTTCCAGCTCAGCTGCCATGAGAACCTGTCCTTTTTATCTGTATTTTGCCCCATTGTAATTCTGTGCAGACTCATAGGAAGTTCCAAAAGATTCATATCTGTCTCTGCGGCTTTTCTCTTTATTACATGCTGAGCGGTGAAATGCTGAGAAGCAGAAAATGCCAGCCCCCCCTGGGGAACAGATTTCATTATTCCGGCTTTCTCATTGGCAATATCCTTCAACCGGTTTCCAAGTATTTCGGTGTGCTCTCTCTCAATGGGAGTGAATACCACTGCTTCAGGTTTGGAGATAACGTTGGTGGCATCAAGTCGTCCGCCTAAACCTGTTTCCAGTACGGCTGTATCGCATCCTGTATTCCGGAAGAGGAGAAATGCAAAGAGGGTGAGCAGTTCAAATGTGGTTGCCCCGCCTTCTCCCGGAAGATTTCCTTCAATTTCCGGTAGCTTCTTCATAAGCATCTGTGCAGTTGACAGACCATCTGTCTCAGGAAAATCTTCTCCCTGGATGCGGAAACGTTCCCTGTAATTCAATAGATGGGGGGATGCATACACTCCCACCCGGCGGCCTGAGGCATTCAGCAGGGCGGCAATGTAGGCGGCGGTGGATCCTTTACCCTTGGATCCGGCCAGGTGAATGCTCCGGAAGGAGTCTTGAGGGTTGTCGAAGGCTTTACAGAGGGCGTTCATCCGGTCCAGGCGGTACACCCGGTTGGGATTTCTCAGGGTAAATCCTTTTTCCAGATTGGTGCGGGCTTCAAAAAAGGAAAAAGCCGCATCCAGATTTTTCAGTTTGTTCATCACTTTCACAACTTTTAACGGCTGGATTTTTCAGCAGCTGTCCAATCGGTAAGGGCTCTCTGGTGGGCAGGGAATCCTTCATATTCGGCCAGGGCAGCGGCATGGGATCGGAGGTCATTTAAACCGGCCTCAGACATGTAGACAACGCTGGAACGTTTCTTGAAATCACCCACTGAAACACCGGACCATGTTCGGGCATTTCCTCCTGTAGGGAGAACCGCGTTGGCCCCCACCGAGTAGTTTGCTGCAGAAAAGGGGACGTTGTCTCCCAGAAGAATTTCCCCGGCATTGGTGATGAGTCCAAGTGTAGAAAAAGGGTCGGCAGTGCGTATTTGAAGGTGCTCGGTGGCAAATCGGTTGGCCAGTTCGGCGCCCTCTTCGATGTCTTTTACAATGAGTATCCCGCCGTAGCCAGACATCACATCGGCCACAAAAGTTCGTCTTGGCTCAGGAAGATTATCACCAAGTTCAGATGATTTTTTACTTACTTCTTGCGCTAGAAATTCTGAATTTGTAATTAAAAGTGCTGCAGAGTCAGAGCCGTGTTCGGCTTCCACCAGAAGGTTCCGTGCTATATCAACCGGATCGGGAGTGGCATCGGCCAGGATAATGGACTCAGAGGGTCCGGCGGGAAGCCCGCAGTCCAGAACATCACTTAAAAGCCGCTTGGCTGCAGCTACATACTTACTTCCCGGGCCAAGACATTTATCCACCTTTCCCACGGA
This sequence comes from Spirochaeta sp. UBA2779, assembly GCA_002352375.1. Lineage (GTDB taxonomy): Bacteria > Spirochaetota > Spirochaetia > DSM-2461 > DSM-2461 > UBA2779. The sequence continues at coordinate 4,390 of DEIH01000255.1, forward strand.
TTCACTGCCGTAGGCCAGGGCGGCCCAGGCCTGTGCTCCTCCCATGGCATAAACCTCAGTCACTCCGCAAAGAGAGGCGGCGTAGAGACAAGCAGCATCAACCCTACCCTTATCATCCGGGGGGCTGGCCATAACGATACGTTTCACTCCGGCAATTTGTGCCGGAACGGCCATCATATAGAGCATCGAGGGAAAGCTTCCCCGGGCCCTGGGAACGTAGAATCCGGCAGAATCGATGGGCA
>DEIH01000184.1:0-341 GCA_002352375.1 Spirochaeta sp. UBA2779
GTTGGTTATCTTTATATCGGGCGAATGATCCCCGATCCCCATAAACCCCCGGATGTCTTTTTTCTGCAGACGGCAAGTTTGATAACCTGGCTGGTAACAGGGATTATTTTTATTTTTGCTATGCTGCTCGGTCTGATACTAACCAGGCATATCCTGGGTCCGGTAATAATCCTGAATGCGGCAACCCGAAAGGTAGAGAGCGGCGATCTAACGGTGAGAGTTCCCGATTCCCGCAGTGATGAACTGGGCGACCTCTCCCGGGGCTTTAACTCCATGACTGAGTTTCTGGAATCTGCGGATAACCAGCGCCGCCGGCTTATTGCCGACTCGGCCCATGAACT
>DEIH01000184.1:390-1298 GCA_002352375.1 Spirochaeta sp. UBA2779
GGCATTGGCAGCCGAGTCTGACCGCCTGATCCATCTGGTTGATGAGTTGAAAATGCTGGCCGATCTTGAATCTCCTGAAATAGGGCTATCCCGGGAAGATTTGAACCTGGATGATTTGATTCGTGAGGTAATAGAGGCCTCAGGTCCGGCCATCCGCCGTGGGAAAATTGATATTGAAATTGCAGAATCCAATACCTCTGAACTGCCGGTGGTGAGCGGCGACAGGGGGAAACTGCAGCGTCTGCTGAGCAACCTGCTTTCAAATGCACTTCGTTATGCGAAGTCGCGAATTATTATCAGTATCCGACTTGAGACCGGACAGGCCGATCGGGTTGAACTGAATGTGGAAGATGACGGACCGGGGATTCCCGAGGAAGACCGAATGAAAGTGTTTGAGCGCTATTACCGGGTGGATGCTTCAAGAAACCGTTCCTCCGGTGGTTCAGGACTGGGACTTGCCATCAGCAGTGAGATTGCAAAGGCTCATGGGGGCCGTATTGAGGTTGGTGTATCCCGGGTGTTGAGCGGCGCAGAGTTTAAAGTCACTCTTCCTTTTAAAACTATCGAAGCTTTGAAGTAGTCCCTCTTGAAGCTATCGGGCTATCATGGCTTCTATGAACAGCTTTGAGATTATCAGTAAAGTACTCCCCGTTTTTCTTCTTTTTATTCTGGGATATGTATTCCGGCGTACCGGTTTTTTATCAGCTCAGACAGCTTCTCAGATGAAAAAACTGGTGGCGAATATTACGTTGCCGGCTTTGCTGTTTCGGGCATTTTTGAGTCTGGAACCCGGTGGTGATGAGTTACTGCTGGCCCTGATGATGTTTGTTCTTTGCGGGGTTCTTCTGGCAGGGGCTATGATTCTGATGCGGATTGTCGGCCGTAATGGTGATATCCGCGGTTATATG
>DEIH01000184.1:1390-17162 GCA_002352375.1 Spirochaeta sp. UBA2779
CGGTCAGGTTCTTTTTGTGTTTATTGTTCTCATGCCGATGCTTCTTTCACGCAGCGGGGCTGTGGTGAATGGGAGCGGAACGGTAAAAGCCGCTCTGAGAAATGTACTACTCAGTCCGGTGATATGGGCGATAGCGTCCGGCCTGGTTCTGGGCAGTCTCGGCCGGTTTTTTAATATTTCACCAGTTCCCTTTTCCCCTGTTTCCGGTTTCCTTGAAATACTGGGCAATCTTACAGTCCCGGTTATTGCCCTTGCCATCGGTTACGAGCTGACTTTTTCCCGTAATCTGATGGGTAAGGCCCTGACATTTGTCTTAATCAGGAAAGCCGTATTACTGGGATTGGCTTTTCTGTTAATCCGTTATCTTCCGGTTAAGAACAATCTGACATCTATGGCTTTTCTGACGATGCTGCTCCTGCCGCCGCCCTTTGTTGTTACCCTGGCGGCAAAAGAAGATGAGCAGGGTCTCGTCTCCGGGATTCTCTCCTTAAGTACGGTGATTTCAATCCCGGCTTTTGCTGCAGCAGTGCTGCTGATGGGTATTTGATAATAGAATCAAACAAAATTATCAATCAGAATCAATCATATATGACTTGAAATGCTTGTCAAAACATGGTTGTAATGGCAATAATGATTAGAAATGAATAATTTAGTCTATTATCTTGATAAACCCAACGGTACTTTCACTGCAGTCCAGGAATCGATCGGTGAGCCTGGTCCCGGTGAAATACTTTTGAAAACACTCCGTACTTCAGTCTGCCAGTCAGATGTTGTTATCTACAAGCAGGGCTTGCCCAGGATTAAGCAGTGGCCGGCGATTATCCTTCATGAGGCCAGCTGCCGGATTGAAGCAGTGGGCGATGGTGTAACGAAGTTCCAGGTTGGTGACCTTGTGGGTCTGGGCTGTGATATTCCTTGTGGAGACCGATCATGTATCTATTGCGGTGATAAGGGTACAGGAGATTGGACAAGCTGCCCGAACACTCAGGCCACCGGTCATGAGTTTCCCGGTTTCGCCCGGGAATATGCAATACTCCCTGACTGGTTTGTTGATTTGGGCCCGATAATGAAATTTAACCCTGCCGTAACTCCTGATGAAGCCTGTCATCTGGAACCTCTGGCATGCAACCTTGAAGGTATGACCCGGGTGAACAACTGCATCGAGAACCGGATTGTTGTTCTCATCGGTGCAGGATCCCAAAGCACTTATGCTCTTCAGAGTGCTCTTGCTATGGGTGCGCGTAAAGTTATTGTTATCAACCGTGGAGTTGAACGCCTGGAGAGGGTTATCCGGGATTTTGGAAACGATAAGGTTGTGGGCCTTCCATGGACTGACGACATCCGGGACAGAATACTGGAAGAATGCCGGCCTTTTAACGAGCCCCATTTCATTATGGTGAATGCTTCCGCGGAAGCGGCTTACCGCCTCGCTACAGACCTCATGGGTTATGCTACCGTTCTCGACGCTCATGCCGGAGTAAAAGGGGCAGATGGAAAACCGAATATCCTCCATGAAGTAGACCTGAATAATGATGTCCATTATAAGCTTCAATGCTACCAGGCGACTCATGGATCGGTTATGCATGGCATCGGTCTGTCCCATGAACTGATCAATTCAAAGAAGCTGCCGCTTCTGAGCCTGATGACGATGGATAACGAGAGATTCAGACCTTCACAGATACTTCAGGCCATTTCAAGGGCATCGGATTCCGACAGCCTGAAGGTTATTATTGACTGGGAGTAAGCAGGAGTAGAACCGACAGAAACCAATAGAACAGATTTTGAAATTGGGGAGTTTCTTCAATATTAGTTATTTTGAGGGTATTACAGGGCTGATACAGTACCTGGGGTCAGTACGCTGTTTTCGTATAACAGGCATCAGTTTGCGCCAGGTTTTAATCAGTCCCTGTGATGGTTCCGGGCAATCGTGCTTTATTTCCTCGTGAAGTTCTTTCATCCTGTAAAACGGGACACTGGCATACATGTGATGTTCTATATGGTAATTCATATTCCAATAGAAGAATCGCACAACGGGATTCAGTATCATTGTCCTGCAATTCTTGCGCCAGTCAGGTACATCTCCACATAAACCGATGTGCTGAGGCAATGCGCTCAGTATGGCAAGCCATGGGGCGATGTAACTGCCTATGTTAATAATCAGGAAGAGTATCCAGTTTCCCGAAATAATAAACCATGCCGCTGTAACAATATGGAAGATGAGGGTTAATCGTGAGAAATTGAAGATTTGCCGTCGTGCTTTCATTTTCGATTCAGGAAAGAGCATAATCTCCCACTGTTTGTTAAAACTGCCGAATGCGTAACGTATTGTTTCCCAAATCATGGAGAGGACACCGGGCACCCCTCCGGCTCCGGAAAAAGGGTTAATAGTGAACATGAACAACCAGTCGATACGCCGGAACTTCTCAGGAAGAACTACTTCTAGATCCCTACCTGTGAAAACCGTAAGCTGATGATGAGTTCTATGACTTACCCGAAATTTATGGATGTTGTTCCAGGTTAGAATGCCCAGAATGAAGTAGAAGAATTCATTAATTGTTTCTGATCGGAAGGCTGTTTTATGTGACAACTCATGGATTCCGGTAAACATCCCCAGAAAATTGAATATGGTTCCATGGAGAAACAGAGCAGCAACGGTGATTGGCCAGGACAGATTGTTGAATGAGTAAAAAGTAAAATATCCTGTAGCGATGACAATGAAAATATGAGACAGGATTTGCAGTAATCCCCGGAGATTACTCCTCTTGGTGAGTTCTCTTAACTTCTCTCTGTCCAGCTTTGTTTTATACCAAGAAATCCTTGGCTGCTTATCCATATTGCAGCTTCCTTCAGTCCAGGGCTTTCACTGCATCAATCATGGCTTCCACAGTTTCAGGAGCCACATCGGCTTGAATAATATGCGCCGGGGCCATCAGATAGTTTCCATTTTCCCCCATTATATCAGCCCGGCGTTTGATTTCTGCTCCCAATGCATTGGTATCCCCTGAAGGCATTAATTCCTGTTGATCGATACCTCCGAAGAAACGGATTCGGTCTCCAAATTTATCTTGCAGCTCCTGGGGATCTGAACCGGCTACATTGGGCTGTACCGGATTGTAGATATCCACACCGATTTCTATGAAATCATCCACCAGGGGAGCTACGGCACCGTCAGAATGCATGATGATGAGGAGTTCGGGATATTTATCCTTCAGGGATTTGATAACCCGGGTGTGCCGGGGTTTGAAGCGTTCTCGCCACATATCCGGGGAAATCAGCGTAGAGGTTTGAGTCCCAAGGTCTTCACCGAACCAGATGGCATCGACGCCTCTTGACGCCAGGGAGTGTGCAAGAGAGTTGGTCCAGGCTTCGACTTTATCGTTAAGGGTTTCTATCCAGGGTTCTTCCAGGGCCAGAGCCATCATATACTCTGATAGGCCGGTAAGATGCCAGGCCAGTTCAAAATGACTGAGTTCCACATCACCGATGATGAAATGGCTGTCTTTGTACTTCTCGATGTCTCTTTCTGCTTTAACGAATCGCCCGGGAGCTGCAGGATCCGGGAATGGATAGATCTCGATATCTTTAACTGATGATGCGGAAACCAGTGGGCATTTTACAACTTCCATATACAGGGAGGTGGGTTTCATCTCCATGCCGAATTCGTTCAGGGTGATATCATCCCGGATATGTTTCGGTTTAAAACTGTCGGCAACAGTACCGCCGACTACGACACAATCGCTCCCCATTTTGGTACGGATATCGTTAGCCGAGATGCGATAGGTGAGATCCTCGTAATATGAGAGGGCATAATCAGGTTTGATTCCGAGTTTTTCGCCGAAATGGTTGGTGAGCTCTCTACAGAGATCAAACTGCAATGGTGGGCGGTCAGGGTTTCCATCGATTTTTCCAAAGGAGTGAAGTACACGTTCTCTACTAGTCATTTGGTTTTTCTCCTCATATTGAAATGAATTTTTATCTTCGGCCTATCAATTTCAGAAGCCTGTCGGCATCCTGCTGTCGATTTTCTTTGACTCCAAATAGAGATGATGTGCCGACTACAAGGGTATCTGCACCTGCATCGATCATCTTCGGGATATTATCCCAACTCACATTTCCGTCAATCTCTATCTCAAGGTTTATTCCCTTCCCGTCCCGGTAACGGGCGAACTCGCTGATTTTTTCAATGGCGCCAGGAACGAGTTTACCTCCTGAATAGCCGGGGTTCACCGTCATTAACAGGATAAAGTCGATTACGGGCAGCATGTGACGCAGTACTTCCAGGGGCTGAGCCGGGTCTACAGCGATCCCCGGACGGCATCCTGCTGAGCGGATTGTCTCGATTGATCTTAACGGGTGACGGCATCCCTCGGGATGAAATGTAATAGTGGAGCCGCTGAAAGGAGTGAACATGGGGATGAAATGATCCACATCCTCTACCATCAAGTGTATATCCAGCGGCAGGTTGGTAACAGGTTTGATTTTTTCACAGTAACTTGGTCCCAGGGTGAGGTTCGGGACGTAATGGCCATCCATTATATCAATGTGCAGATAATCGAAACCGGATTCTTCAATTATTTTGATGTCTTCGGCAAGATTGAGGAAGTCCGCACACATCATGGATGGAGAGATTTTGATAGTTCTGTTCGTATCGCTCATATTAATTATTTATATTGGACTAATAATTGTGTATTGTCAATTAAAATGAATCGAATATGATTAGATATGAATGGAAGTGATTGACAACGACCGAAACTGAGTATAACCTGTTTATATATTATGAAAGCTTTAACACTGCTGGCCAATGGTCGGCTTGAAGTTCTGAACAGCTCTCCTCCTGAACCTCTCAGCCCTGATTCTTCTCTGGTAAGGGTTTGTGCTGCCGGTGTATGCGGTTCGGATATACCCCGGGGGTTTCAGAATGGGGCCTATCATTATCCTTTGGTTATGGGGCATGAGCTTTCGGGGATTGTTGAAGAGCCATCCTCTGAAAGTTCCTTCGCGAAAGGGGCTCTTGTAACAATATTCCCTTTGCTCCCTGACATGAGTGAGTCTGTCAACCAGATCGGCGAATACGCCTTATCGAAGAATTACGATTACTTCGGTTCCAGAAGGGATGGTGGGTTCCAGGAATATCTTTCAGTACCCGAATTCAATCTCCTCCCGGTCCCTGAGGGTGTTGATCCGGCTCATGCTTCCATGACAGAACCCTGTGCCGTAGCTTATCATGCTGTTGATAAACCTGATATCAGTTCCGGAATGTCAGCAGCAGTTATCGGCGGCGGCCCCATCGGCAATATGGCTGCCCAATGGCTGCGGATGAGGGGCTGCCGGTCGGTTATTGTTTCCGAACCGGACGAAAAGAAACGAAACATCGCTGAAAACATGGGTTTCTCTGTCATCGATCCCATTGCAGACAATCCCGTTGAAGCGATCCGGGATATTACCGGGGGAGGTGCTGATGTGGTGATTGAAGCCTGCGGTCTGCCTCTGACGTTTCGTCAGGCTCTTGGTTCCGCCGGGCTGTTCGGCCAGGTGGTGTTCATGGGCAATATTCACGGTGATTTTACTCTGCCGGAGCCGGAATTTTCAGCTATGCTTCGCCGGGAAATTACCATCCATACAACCTGGAACAGCAAAGTGGCACCCAGGGGCAGGGATGAATGGACACGGGTACTGGCGGCAATGCAGAATGAATTGAATCTTGAGCCGCTTATAAGTCACCGTATCGGTCTTGATGAGGGTCCTGAAGTGCTTGAATCCATGTTTAAGAAGACTCTCTGGTACAACAAAGTCATTTTTACAGACGGTAATTAAATAATGAATTATGAAATCGGCCTTAAAGCCGACCCAATAGAATACCGTTACAGCTATGAATGGCTGTTTAAACTGATGGACAGGCTGGATGTCAGGAACCTTCAATTTGGTTCGTTTTTTGAGATGTACAGTCTTCCGGATCGTTATTTTCAGAGGCTGCGCCGAATGGCCGACGATCACGGCATACGGATCCGCAGCTGTTTCACCACCCACCGGGAATTGGGAGGATTTTTCTTTGACGATTCTGATATGCAGAAGGCTGCAATGGATGCTTATCGCCGTTATATTGAAATCGGCTTTATCCTGGGAGCTGAAGCGGTGGGTTCAAATCCGGGTTCTGTCCTCCGTGACAATATGGAATACAAAGAACAGGGGATCAAAAACTACCAGAATGCTATGATTGAGCTTTCCCGGTATGCGTGTGAAGCAGGATTGGGTGCTCTCACCATTGAGCCAATGTCCTGCCTCGCCGAGCCGCCAAGCACTAAGGAAGAAATCACTCAGTTCATGACAACAATGGAGACCGCAAGGTCTGGGGACCCCGAGGGTATGGTTCCAGTTTATCTCTGTGCGGATATGTCCCATGGTTACGCCGACCAAAATGGAAACATCGTTCAGAACAATATGGATATTTTCCAGCACTGCATACCCTGGATGTGGGAATTCCATATCAAAAACACAGATAGTATATTCAATTCAACCTTCGGATTTTCCCCTGAAGATATGAAAAAAGGCATTGTTGACCTTGGCTCTATTCGAGATCTGGTCGAGGGGCAATCCGGCGATTTTCCCTGCCTGGAACCCATTGGTTATCTGGAAACATCCGGACCTAAACTGGGTCGGGACTATTCGGATTTCAAGCTGGAAGAAGAGATTGAATGGTCGATAAAGGCGGTTCGGGAGCTCTATGTCCGTGATGCCGACCGAGTACTGAATCGATAATTTCCGGAGTTGGCGGCTTTGATTGAAAATGATGATGATGACTCAACGGAGTTCATGTAGACACTTCAAAATCCTCTATTCGCGATACGTAACGGTCATAATTAATCAAAAGTAATTATTTTTGATTAAAATAGGAAGATTGCGCTTGACAACTGATTGTATTAGTTTAGTATGAATTAACGGGCTGGTTAGGTCCGGATAATTATCAAGGAGGCTGATATGAAAAAATCAGTTATTATTCTGGCACTTATCGCAATGGTGATGATGCCGGTCTTTGCAAACGGTGGCAGTGATGCCGATAGCGGTGACAAAGTCTATAAAATCGGAGTAATTCCCAAGTTCATTGCTGAAGATTACTTTATCGCGTGCCGGAATGGTTTTCAGACCGCTGCTGATGAACTGGGAAATGTTCAGTTTGACTGGATTGGCGATACCATGTCTCAGACATCCGCAGCCAACCAGAAGAACTATATACAGAGCTTCATCGACAAAGGGTATGATGCTATTCTCGTATCCGCACTGGACCCTGAAAGTTATGCAAACACTCTGAAAGAAGCCATGGACATGGGTATCAAAGTTATTACATGGGATGCTGATGTAAATAAAGACTCCCGTGATTACTTTGTTAACCAGGGTGAGTTTGATGCGATCGGCATTGCTGTTTTTGAAGGTATTTCAGGTGAACTTCAAGCCGATTATTCCGCCTCCAACAAAGCCACTGTTGCACTCGTTTCAACAACCAATGACTCTCCCAACCAGAATGCATGGCTCAAAGCTATAATTAAAGAGTATGAGTCCAAAATGAATAGTGACTATGGCCATATTAACCTGTTGAAAAACGACAATGAAATTGTTTATGCNNGGAAATGATCAGGGTACAGCTGATGAGAAAGTTAAAGCTCTTTTGAGTGCCAACAATGATATAAAAGGTATTGTAGCCCTCTCTTCAAACACCGTTCCTGCAGTTTCCTCTGCACGGGATCAGTTGGGCATAGAAGACGAAATCAAAATTGTTGGTATTAGTGTTCCTGAAAGCTCACGGGCCGATATGGAAGCCGGTAAAATGTCTGGTGTTGTTCTCTGGCAGCCCTTCGATCTCGGCTACCTTACCATGTATCTGGCAGTTGATGTTCTGGAAGGAAATGCACCTACTGGATCTACTTACAAGTCACCTCTGAGCGGCAAAAATATGACTACCAGCTTCGTAGATGGTTCTGTTGTGAACTATCCTTCTGCCGGTCATAAAATCCTGGCTGATAACGAAGTTATTTTAGGGCCTCCGATCGTGTGGAATCTTTCCAATATTGATCGTTTCCGCGGCTATCCCACTGATGACCACGGAATGAAATACTTTCTAAAGTAATCATCCTTAGTTAGCTTTCCGGCCGGGAGGAGACTTCCGGTCGGTTTCTTTCCAATCTATAATCCTATTTGTACAGCGTAAATTACGCATTTTAAGTGAGTTAATCCCATGAATGAAAAACCTATTCTGGTGATCGACGGTATTGAGAAATCCTTTCCCGGTGTAAAAGCACTCATTGATGTGTCTTTGGACCTCCGTCAGGGTGAAGTACATGCCGTTTGTGGTGAGAATGGTGCAGGAAAATCGACGTTGATGAAGATTATATGCGGCGTTTATCAGCCTGACGGCGGTAATATGATCCTGAATGGCGAGGATTACAGCATCCAGAATCCCAATGATGCATATGCCAGGGGGATCGCTATCATCTATCAGGAATCAAGCCTATTTCCTGAACTTACAGTCCTGGAGAATATCTTCATGGGACACGAGATGCAGAAACCTATTACGCCTCTTTTGAAGATGATCAAGATTAATGATTATCCCTCCATGCGCCGCAGGGCTTCAGCTATCTTTGAGAGGCTGGGAATGGATATAGATTTGGATGCCATTGTTTCCAATCTGGGTGTGGCTACTAAACAGATGATTGAGATAGCCAAGGCTCTTACATTCGATTCACCCATACTCATTCTGGATGAGCCCACCGCCGCATTAACGAGTAAGGAGGTTGATACTCTTTTCGGTACAATAAGAAAACTGAAAACAGAAGGGCATTCGATGCTCTATATCAGCCATAGACTGGACGAGATTTTTGAAGTTTGTGATCGGGTGACAGTTCTTCGTGATGGTCAGTTTATCAAAACTGAAGATGTCGCTAAAACGAACAGAGATAAGCTGGTAACCTGGATGGTGGGTAGAAATCTTGATACCCTTTATCCCAAAATAGAAGTCGATATCGGAGATGTGATTTTCGAGGCAAGGGGTCTCAATCAGGAAGGAATCCTCAACAATATAGACTTCAATCTACGTAAGGGTGAGATTCTGGGTATCGCCGGACTGGCTGGTGCTGGTCGTACTGAGTTAGCTCTGGCAGTCTGTGGTCTTACAAAACTGGATAGCGGTGAACTCTACCTGAACAACACAAAGGTATCCTTTCCGAATTATCGTTCAGCTCAGAAGCATGGTGTTGACTATATATCTGAAGATAGGAAAACGTTCGGTCTGGTTTTGGAAATGTCAGTAAAGGTGAACCTCACTCAGAAACTCCAACCGAAGATTTCTAATATCTTCGGCATTATCCGCAGGAATGAAGAAGACTTATATACCGAAGACTCTATTAAGAAAATGGATATTAAGACCCCGGACAGTGATTTTATTGTTGAGAACCTCTCTGGTGGTAATCAGCAGAAAGTCTCGGTAGCTAAAGCTTTGGTGATTGACCCTCAGATCCTGATTCTGGATGAACCAACCCGTGGAGTTGATGTGGGTGCTAAAAGTGAGCTGCACCGTATTATCAGCACTCTTGCTTCCGAAGGTCGTTCTATTATCCTGATTTCCAGCGATCTTCCGGAAATCCTGGGAATGTGCGACAGAGTCTTTGTCATGAAAGAAGGCCGGATGGCCGGCGAAGTGATGCGCGGCGAGATGTCTCAGGAGAAAATCCTGGGTATGGCACTCTAAAAAGGTGATGCAATGAGTCTAATCAAGAAACCGAAACTGACCCGGGAGGGATTGCTTGCCATTATTGTGGCAGCCTTTATTCTCTTCCTGTCATTGACAACTAATTTTTCCAGTAAATCCGGAATATACAGCTTTATGCTGGATGTAAGTCCAACTATGGTTGCGGCAATCGGGCTGTCAATGATTATTTTTACGGGTAATATCGACATCTCAGCCGGAACCATCAGCGGATTTGTCGCTTATACTGCAGGAGCTCTGGTTAAAGCTGGTGCACCGATGATTATCTTTGTGCCTGCTGCCATCCTTGTTGGTACTTTGCTGGCAGGCCTGAACGGTTATCTTACGGTAAAGTTCAAGGTTCCCTCAATTGTTGTTACCTTGGCGATGAACATGGTTCATGTTGGCTTTTATGCAACTTTCCTGCCTCAATCAGGATGGATCGAGAATCTGGGACCAAGATTCACTTGGTTCGGCCGGGCCCGTTTGTTTGGTATCATCCCGTATACCTTCCTGGTGGCTGTAGTAGTAGCTGCTATTTTTATCTTTATCATGGCTTATTCGAAATTCGGTAAAAAGTTGTATGCTGTAGGTGGTAATGTTCAATCGGCGGTTTACAGCGGTATCAATCCGGATCGTATCGTTATCAAGGTATTCTTCATTGAAGGATTTCTTATCGGTATCTCTGCACTTCTAAGAGCTTTAACCCGAAATGAAGTAATGCCCTCGATGTTTATCGGACGTGAATTGTTCTTTATTTCTGCTGCACTGGTAGGAGGTGTGAGCATTTTTGGCGGTTCAGGTAAAATTACTGGTGCCGTTCTTGGAGCTATGTTTGTTTATCTCATTACCATTGCCATGATTTATCTTGGATTTCAGGATTATTATCAATTCGCCCTCCAGGGTATAATTATTTTAATCGCCGTATTTATTACAGTAGCTGATTTTTCCAATTGGAAGAAGAAAAGACTGAAAGCCTCCGAAGGAGCCGTATGATGAGTACTTTTAAGAAGAAAAGTTTTACATCATATTTAAGCCATCAGACGATTCTCGTCATTGCCCTGTTTGTCGTAGTTATGATTTTCGGAATCATTGAACCGGTATTTTTTAAACCGCGAGTATTTTTTGACGTATTTGCCATTGTTGGAGAAATCGGACTGATGGCTTTGGGCTTGACTTTTGTAATTACAACTGGAGGTATCGACCTCGGTGTTGGTTATAACCTGCAGATGAGCGGTATTGTCTTTGGATTAACTTGGGCGACTACTCAAAATCTGGCTTTAGCTATAGCTTTTACTCTGGTTACTGGAACTCTAGGCGGTTTTTTCAATGGTCTGATTATATCCCGAACCCGTATACCATCACTTGTTACTACATTAGCCACGATGTATCTGTACAGGGGACTCTCCATGATAATTGCCGGATCCAATAACTATGCAGGTTTCCCCGATGTTTTGCAGAAGATATCAACAACCAGGCTTTTTGGATTCCTGCCTGTCCAATTTATTTACTTGTTGGTACTCTTCTTTATTCTCGATTTTATCTATGAGCGAGGGGTGCTTGGAAGAAATCTAAAAGGCATGGGATTTAACGAGAATGCTGTTATCTATTCTGGTGTGAATACGAAAAAAATCCTTCTTGGCATATACACATTCCTGGGATTGCTCTGCGGAATGGCTGCCATTGTTTATCTGGGACGATTTTCTGCTGCTAAAACCAGTATGGGTGATAACATGAACTTTGAAGTGATTACCGCAGTACTTCTGGGTGGAACATCCACCATGGGAGGTATCGGAAGCATGAGAGGAACACTCATCGGGATTATTATTATCGGTGTTCTTAAGAAGGGTTTTTCACTGCTTAATTTTAGTGGGAATATCTATAATTTCACTTTGGGATTAATTCTTATTCTATCACTACTTCTGTTCTCGGTAATGGAAGAGAAGAAAAAGGTTTCTTCCAGGAAGATTTAATTCAGGAAGTATTTCATACTAAAGACTCATTTGTATTAAAGAAGCGCTTTTAAAAGTGCTTCTTTAATTATTTATAGAGAATAAATCGATTGAGGTAGTATCAGATTTTGATAATTTCAATTCCCTTGTCCGAAAGTCTGGCCGTCAATTCTGGGTCGGCTTCTTTTGTTGTGATAATCCGAGATGCCCTTTCAACAGAGCAGAGTGTCATGCTTCCTACATGGCCGAATTTTGAATCATCAGCAAGGATGATGAGTTCCTGGGAGTGTGAAATCATGGCTCTCTCGGACTGGATGATGAGGGGAGCAGAGTTAGTTAATGAGGTTTCAGTGATGCCCTGGATGCCCATAATGGCCTTGGATGCGGCATAATTCTGAAAGGGATCCGGGGCGAGGTTGCTCATAATGAGTTGAGATTCGGGATCAACAATACCCTCAGGTAGGATGATGGTGCAGTTTGAGTGGTTGAGGAGATGACTGGCCACGGCGAAAGAGTTTGTGACAACGGTGAGTGTAAATGATGATAGGAATTCAACCATCAGGAAAGTTGTGGTGCCGCCATCAATGAATATAGTTTCACCATCCTTGATGAAGCTTACCGCTTCCTTGGCGATTCGGCGTTTCTTTTCCTGGTTGATGGTGGTTCGGAGGTCGAAAGAGGGAACGTTGGAGAATCCTTCTTCAGAACCGGCATCACTATGGCGTTGTACACCGCCACGAACACGCAACAGCTGTTTTTCATTCTCAAGATCGATGAAGTCACGTCTGATTGTTGACTCGGATGCTCCGGTAGCTTCTACAACCTCATGCACGCTGGTAAATCTATGAAGATCCACAAGCCTGAGTATAGTTTCTTTTCGCTGACGTTCGAGCATAGGTTAATCTACCATAACCTGTCATAGAACGCCATATAATTATTGCAAAACACGTCAAAAACGATAAATATCAATCAAGAGCTGTTGTATTCAGAGAAAATAGACCTCTATTTCATATAAAATACTTCTTCCAACGGTACACTAACCGGTGAATCATCGGGATTTGTTTCCATGATATCTTTCATATATGTCCACCAGCGCTGTACCGCTGGATTCGTACCCAGATTCTGGGATCCGGCATCTCCATCCACTTTCTGAACAGCGAAGAGTGTATCGGTTTCTTCATCAAAGAAAATTGAGTAATCCTTCACACCGGCTTTTCGGAGCAGCTTCAGCAGCTCCGGCCATATCTCATCATGACGTTTTTTGTACTCGTCTTTCATTCCGGGTTTGAGTTTCATTTTGAAAGATACGCGATTCATGTTTTCTCCTTTTGAATTGTGTCAGGCAGTCAGGTACCGGTTTGCTTCGTTAAGTTTGTATGTGATAGTTTCGGCCAGTTCTTTTGGAACATCATACTCGGCTGACAGACCCCCCCATTCTGCGAATGCTTCTTTGACAGTTCTGATAATCCGTAAGGCATCTCTGTTTGACACATCACAATGTGAGGCAAAGTTTTTCAAATCTTCAATAGAGTGAGATACAGTCTTGCCGCCGAGGGAGCTCTGATGTCCTTTTGTCCACTTACCTTTCGGATCCCAGGTATAAGTAAGATCGAAGGCCGGGGACAGGCGCCATTCACCACTTCTGTTCATGAGGAATCCGGTATTTTTTGTATGATCGTCGTTATTCACGCCGACAATATTATACACGGCTCGACGGAATAATTCTTCCATGTCTGTATACGGCAGGGCGAGTTGATGAGCGGTAAGGGCCAACTGTTCATACCCATAGGCTCCCGGCCAATCCCTGTGAGCCTGGGCGATGCCGCACCAGGAAGCATAGTGGAGTTTCTCTGTCTTTGAATCATCCGTTATGCGATCGAAGCGTTCAATCATGAAATGTCGCTGTTCACCCTTTTTAAGAAGTCGACATTCGGGCATGCATATTCCACAGCGTTTAGCGATGATAGAGTAGATGTACTCTACAGTTGTCATCCCCGGGGGATCCGGGCTGTCACCGTCGGAGTTCTCTTCCACCCCGTCAAATTTCAGCAGCCAGTAGCGGTGCGGATCGGGATAAATCATATGTCCCGGTTTGAACTTCCCAGATAAATCTTCGGCAACAAGGGCTTTGGCCCTGGCACCACCGGCACTGGTTCCCACGCGTATTAAGTCCAGGGCGGCTTGTCCTCTTCTACCGGTCAGATGCAGTTTTGTATCCCTTTTCAGTACCATATTGGCCAGCTTCCCAAGATCATCCATATTTAATTCGTGTATGGGGCTTTCTTCTATAAAGCGGCGGGAAGGTTGATAGCTGAGGGCTCCCATTCCCCGATCAGCTATGTATAGAAGCCGTTCAATAATATTGAGACTTTCCGGGTTTCTGCCGGTTTCAGCAAACCAGCGGTTGAGCAGACTGGTACCGAATTTGTCCGGAAGGCTGTCCACCAGCAAACCTGGAAGCCCATGAAAAGTTCGAAGGCTATCCTCCGGAAATGAAAACAACCCGGGACGCCGCTTCATTTTAAGGGGGGCAGGCTCGATATCCGTTGCTGCAGAGATAAAGTTTTCATCGTATTCGAAAACTACAACCGAATTTCCCTCCCGGGACAAACTTACCGCCCCGATCCGGGTGCCCCAGAGATGAACCTCAGCATGAATCATTCTTCATCACCCCACTTGAAGGGTCGATTGTTATTTACCGGCCTGCCGGGTGGACGTCTGATACGTTTAGGGAAACTTCTTGAGGATTCACGTACCTGATCCATAGGACTTGGTGTTCTATTATTGGAGCTGAGAGCATCCAGTAACGCCAGCTGATTCAGTCCTCTCAAAGCTTTGATAAGGTTAATAAGGGTAACATTCCTTCCTGCTTTCAGATTGTACCAGCTGTCCTTTTTAATGCCCCCGTTACGGATAACATCGGCATCAGGAATTTGCGCCTCAACCCGAAGCCTTTCTAAATTTTTTCCGATATCCTTGAGTATCACATCGTTGGAACTGTATTCGATAGTCTTCATATTACATCGAATATAACAGATATTAATCTATAAAACAACTCTTAAATCTGATATAGCCGATATAATAAATGTCTTTAGTTGGATGCCAGTTTGCTTCTATAGTTCTCCACTTCCCAATTCACTATAAAGCGGATGAAGCGTTCATCCAGCAACAGCGGGCCGCCGAAGCTTTCTGTGAAAGCGCAGACTTCCAAGGTATTCTTCAGAAGCATTACCGCGTTGTCCAGAGCTTTTTGCCCGGAAGCTGCTACAATGGCACCCATATAACCGGTACCGTTATTCACAAGGGAGATATTTGGAGGTTTTCCCCATTTTCTGATATAAGCTTCGGCGGCAGCTCCCCACTTTTCAGCCGGATTTACCGCACCGAGATAAAGCATTCCCGGTCCTGAATATACGATATGATCCGGAGTCAGAGAGCCGATGAGGGGAGCAGCGGATATCCCGTCAATAAGGTACTTGTCCAGCTCCCCGCCAGTAACAAATACAAGTTCGGAATTTTCTCCAAACAATTTCGAGGCGATACGTTTAAGGGCATCTTCATCTCCGGGAAGCGGCACCGTTACCGGCATGGCTCCCGGGCGGCGAACCAGACGGCTCTCAAGAACCTTGTGCAAATGAGAGTACTTTTCCCGGATTTCATCGGCATCTCTGCCGCCGACGAATACCCCATGATTGGCCAGAAAGATGTACTCCGGCGCTTTTAATCCACGATCAGAACGGGACTTCAGAGCCGACTTGATTTTCTTTGCCAGAACATAACCTGCGTCACAGATTGATATCCATTCCTGAGTCACACCGAAAATCTCATCGGCTATCTCATGGCCGTTTACACCGCAGGTGAGACCGTTCACCAGGGTAGGGTGAAGGTGGACAATCAGAGGCCAGGGAAGAAGATCGTGAAGAAGGGCTTCTACACTGGGACGCTTCTCTTCTCCAGGCACACAGGC
Organism: Spirochaeta sp. UBA2779; assembly: GCA_002352375.1. Classification (GTDB taxonomy): domain Bacteria; phylum Spirochaetota; class Spirochaetia; order DSM-2461; family DSM-2461; genus UBA2779. The sequence goes on from DEIH01000184.1 coordinate 17,043, forward strand.
GGCCATCATATCTGCCAGAACCAGCCTTTCCCGTTCAGCTACAGCTGCGGTATCTTCTCCGGCAGGATATTTGGTTTTCCAGATTGCCGCGAGTTTTGCACGGTCCATCCGGGCGAATCC
>DEIH01000246.1 GCA_002352375.1 Spirochaeta sp. UBA2779
CTAATGATAAATATCTTACTTAGTTGTTTATTCCGGCGATGCTGACCCCCGTTCCGGGGATCTTGACCCCCTTGCGGGGTTAACCTCTTTTTGGCCCTGTCAAAAAGGCACTGTGTTGTCTGATAACTGGTAGCAAAATAATCAAATTACTTTTTCTTTCTTAAAGATTCTCCTTTTAAATCTATCCTATGAGCTCCATTGACCAGCCGGTCTAATATTGCATCGGCGATTGTGCCTTCTCCTATTACGTCGTACCACTTACTTACCGGAAGTTGAGAGCTGATTATGGTTGATTTTATATCATATCTGTCCTCGACTATTTCAAGGAAGGCCATTCTTGTTTGGGTATCCATCTCCTGTAAACCGAAGTCATCCAAGACAAGAAGATCCTGCTTTTCGACTCGATTTATTTCCCTGATGTAAGATCCATCTGCCTTCGACATTTTTAGCCTGGTGAAGAGTTTTTGAGTATTGAAGTATAACACCTTATAACCCTTGTGACAGGCTTGGTTCCCCAGGGCCGAAGAGATGAAGGATTTGCCCACACCAGTTGGTCCGGTGATCAGGACGTTCTCGTGTCGTTTAATAAACGAGCAGTCCGTTAGCCTGGTCATTATAGTCTTATCCAGGTTGCGGCCAGGATTGTAGGATATTTCCTCGATGGCAGCATGGTAACGGAACCGGGCTGCTCTGAGATGGCGGTGGATCTTCCTGGCTTCTCTGTCCTCCCATTCAGCCTGGACCAACATGGAGATTAGTTCATCATTAGTGAAGCTTTGTTTACCCTGTATGGCAGACTGGTAGGCTGTTGCCATACCATAAAACTTCATCAGGTTCATTTGTTCAAGATTCTTTTCAAGCATGATGTATTGGTTTTTAATTAAACACTCCTTTTTTTATTTGTAATATTCTGCTCCCCGTATATTGTCATGCAGGGGAAGCCTTGTCTGTGTAACCTCCTCCCAAGGTTCATTATCAAGACCTTTCTTGATGATGTTGTCGATAATCCGGTAGCCAAAGCTTTGGTAGTGAAGCCCTCGACGACAAGCATTGATCAAGCGGTCTTCGCCTTTCTTTTTTGCCAGGCCTAGTATCCCCACACAACTTCGATATGCTGTTTCCGGGTAGGGGTGCCGATCAAAGACTCCCTGGATGTAGGTTCCAACATCCTTGTCTATAGCTTTGCCCCATTTAAGGAACTTCTCAGCGCTCCAGTCCGCTACAAAGCGGTGTGTCGAGGGTAAGTGCTCTGGTTTGGTGGTGTATTTGTATGGCCGGGGATCCCGCTTGTGGAAAGCGATTCTTTCTCCTCCCGTGTATATGGATACAGTCCGATAACCATAAACCATCTTTATTCTTTTCCCGATATGCCGGAACGGAACACTGTAATAATGCTTATCCTTCCCCAACAGTACGTGGCTGTTTTTCATAACCGTTACACGCACACTCTCACGTATTTCGAAGCTACCATGAGGGAGCGGGGACAACAGATGTCTTTCCTCTTGCTCAAACAGATCCCTGCGGCTAAATGGCTTCCCCTGGAAGTTCTCATTATTGATCCGGTCCAAGCAGTCCCAGATGGCCTGGTTTAACTCCTCGAGACTATAGAAGTCACGATTACGTAAAACGGCATAGATCTTATTGTACACGATAGACACGGCCTTTTCAACCAGTGATTTGTCCTGGGGCTTTCTGCTGCGGGCAGGATATACAACCATCCCATAGTGGTTGGCGAACTCCCGGTACATCTCATTGATCTGAGGTTCGTACTTTGATGCAAGTGTGACGGCACTTTTCAGATTGTCTGGAACCAGGGCTTTGCTGGCTCCATTGTAAAAACGTAATGCATTCTCACAACCGGCAACGAAGTTTTCTTTCTTCTGGTCCCGAACTCCCTCTACGTAGATCATCTGACTGTAACCAAGACAGGTGATGATTACTTCAACAGGCACAACCTCTCCGGTTTCCTTGTCTATATAGGATAGCTTCTTGCCAGCAAAGTCAATGAAGGTCTTGTCGCCTGGATCATGCTCCATGTGCATGCTAGCATTACTGGTTTTCTGCCACCGGGCAAAATGAAAACAAAACTGTGAGTATCCATATCCGTCAGGATACTTACGTTTATACTCATGCCAGAGCAGTTGGCGGGTTACACCAGTGCGCCGAAGTTCCTTTTCAAAATAAAGGAACTGACTCTCCAAGTGAAGGTATTTCTCATCGGTGTATACCGAGGCCGAGAAAATCCCCTCTAACTCCGGGGTTTCCTTTTCAAGAAGCTCTGGTGGAGACAGGTTCCTTTCTTCGGATTTCTTTATGTAATCCTTGACCGTGTTTTTTGAGATACCAAGACGACGGGCTATCTCCTTCTTGGGTACCTCGGATTCATACATCCTAATAACTTGCTTTACCTTACTCATTTCAATAGGTGTTCCTGACATCTTCCCGCTTTTTAAATCAATATCAAGCGGTAAAACTACCGTTATCAGAATACACCCTTTTGAAAGGGGGTCAGCATTGCCAGAATGACAGTGGCAAAGAAAAAAAGACAGGGGTCAGCATGCCCGGAATAGGGGGTCAGGATGAACGGAACGGGGGGTCAGCTTGCTCCGGAATATACAGTGGTGGACATGTTGTAATTCTAGGTGCTGGAGCTAGTATTGCAACAGCTACTCGGAAGGCTGAAAGGAATGGCAAAAGGTTACCTTCGATGGACAATT
>DEIH01000085.1 GCA_002352375.1 Spirochaeta sp. UBA2779
GACATGGGTTTCGATGTCGGCCGAATGAAAACCGGTACCCCGGCCCGAGTTCACCGCCGCTCCCTGGATATCGATAAGATGGAAGTTCAGTTCGGTGATGATGAAGTGCTTCCTTTCAGCTTCGCCAGGGATATGCCCCCCCGGCCGGCACTTCCCTGTTACATCACCTACACCTCGGATAAAACCCATGAAATTATCCGCAGTCATCTGGGCCGATCCCCGCTCTTTTCCGGGCGCATCGAAGGAAACGGACCCCGTTATTGCCCCTCTATTGAAGACAAGGTGGTGAAGTTCCCCGATCGGGAGCGTCACCATGTTTTCGTGGAGCCCGAAGGAATGGAAACCGAGGAGATGTACCTGAACGGTTTATCTACCAGCCTTCCCGAAGATGCCCAGCTGGAATACATTCAAAGCGTACCCGGTCTGGAACATGCGGAAATCATGCGTCCGGGGTATGCCGTGGAGTACGATTATCTGAATCCATCAGATCTTACCCCTGCTCTGGAATCCAAACGCCTGCGCAACCTTTTTATTGCCGGGCAGACCAACGGAACCAGCGGTTATGAAGAGGCCGCCGCTCAGGGGCTGATGGCCGGTATCAATGCCGCCCGGCGGCTTCAGGGTAAATCTCCCCTGTTATTAGACCGGGCCGAAGCCTATATCGGTGTGATGATAGACGACCTTGTTACCCTGGGAACTGATGAACCCTATAGGATGTTCACCAGTCGTGCAGAGCACCGCATCGCTCTGCGGCACGATAATGCTGATAAACGTCTTTTTGCCAAAGCTGCGGAAGTCGGACTTCACAACACTGAAGCGGTTCAGCGTTTTGAGGCTAAGTGCATCAGGGTTGATGAGATTCGGGAGCTTTTAAGAAAACGTACCCTGAATGAGACCGAAGCAGCCTCCGGGGAGGAGCTCTGGTCTTCCCGCAAAGGGGGTGAGAACTTTGAGCATCTTCTGAAAGATCCCAAAGTTACCCTTTTAGATCTGGTGAAACTGGAACCGGCTCTGGCTGATGATACTCACCCTGACTGGCTCAGGCAGATTGAACTTGATGTGAAATATGAAGGCTACCTTAAAAGGGAAGAGCGCCACGTCCAGCGTTTTCGCAAAATGGAAAATGTGACTATCCCTCCGGAAACTGACTGGGATACATTGCCCGGTCTTTCTTCTGAGGCCAGGGAAAAACTTAAAATAATCCGTCCGGTCAGTGTAGGTCAGGCATCTCGTGTCCCCGGGGTTCGCTCCTCGGATGTGGCCGTGGTACTGGTTCAGCTGGGCCGCCGATAAACATAATTATTAACCCTTATTCCCCCTGCTAAGAACAGGATGATGCTGTTTGCCTGTATCCATATTGGTCAGGTCTTATTGTATTGTAGCTCCTGATGCAGATTCAAATGATCAAAAAGATTAAATCAATCAATATTGGACAAATATTACTCGATACAATCATTTATTGATTTATTTTGATTGTGTTAGTCCTTTTTGCCGTGCTATAATTCTGGATATTGCAAAATTGCCACATCCATAGAGGCCGATGGTGTTGTGCTGTTTTTAGACAGCTGAAGAAAATCACTCAGTGGTTTGATAGAGATGGGTAATTTATTGTGATATTATAGAGTCCTGATTTTAGAGCCATAAAACATTTAAGGAGAAAAAAATGAAAAAAATGGTTGTAATCGGTTTATTGATTTTGATGGCTGCTTCCCTTTATGCCGGTGGAGCAAATGAGGTTGAAACTTCAACCGCACCACCGAAGAGTGAATTTGAAGGTCAGACAATAGTCGTTAAGTTATCACCCGATATGGCGATGTCGGGTTTGAAAGCCAAGACTGAAGCGTTCGAGGAAGAGTATGGTGTAACAGTTGATTACAATGAGATTGGATGGGATTTATGGTTCCCGCAGCAGGCTCAAATCCTGGCAACAGATGAACCTCTTGATGTTATGGGAAATGGAAAAAATGCATGGATAGAATTTCCTGATAAACTGACTCCTTTAACGGATATATTCCCGGATGTTTTTGATAAGATGGTTCCTGAGCTGGTTGATTATTCAACTCTCAGAGGAGAGGTTATGGCTGTTCCCTTCCTTCCCAGCTACCAGATTATGTTTTACAACAAAGAAATTTTCAAAAATGCAGGTGCTGATATCCCTGAAACATGGGATGAATTCCTGGTTACACTCAAGAAGCTGAATGAATATAATGGTAACTACAATTATATTGCCGACTGGACAACTGAAAACTTTTTCCTGAATTTCATTCTTACCATGCAATCATCCGATGTAAAAGAATATGATTGGAAAGGTGATAAGCTGGTATTTAACTTTGATGATCCTGGAACTGTGGAAGCTGTTAAATTCATGAAGTCACTATTGGATCAAGACTTGATCGATCGGGGTGTGCTGGTTCAGTTACAGCAGGAAGCTTCTTCGTTATTTAACAATGGAGACATTGCTATGATGTCGATGTGGGAAATGTATGCAGGCTTCTTATCAGATGAACAGTTTAACAATACCGGTTATTTTGCCTTCCCTGGTAGAGAAAAGGGTATGACAGGAACACTTGATGGGCATGAATATCTGATGATACCAAAATCTGCACAGAATCCTGAATTAGCAGCAGAATACATCAGGTATATAGCTTCCTATGATAATACCAAGACAAGATCGATAGTTGATAAGAGCATCCCAGTGTACACAGAGCAGTTCAGTGACCAGGAAATAATTGCAGCTCTTCCTTATTTACCGGTAATAGATCTGGTAAAGAAAAATCTTGCGGATCAATTTCCTCCTATTACCTCTTCATATGAACTGAGACTTAAAACCGCTGCACAGGTACATCCTGCACTTCTGGGTGAAACCTCGATAGAAGAGGCTTTAGCAGGGTTACAGGAATTTGCTCAGGCTCAAAAGTCAGTACAGCAATAGTACCCGCAATTAGAAATGTAACAGTGGTAAATTGTTAATAGTATTCTGATAGAGGTGTTCCTCAGGGGGCACCTCTATTTTAAATTATTCCGGGTAATTACCCCTTTTTAAAGAGTTGTTTTGTGAAAACAAGTATTAAGAATATTTTTAATTTTGAAAAAAGTGATGCTAAGCTGGCTGCAGCACTTATAGCACCTACCTTTATTCTCGTTCTCGGTGTTGTTGCATATCCCCTGATTTATTCTTTTGTTATGAGTTTTGGAGATGTCGAATTTGCCAACATCAAGGATTATAATTTTGTTGGGTTTTACCAATTTAAAAAAGTATTTTCAGATCCTGATTTTCTAAATGCGGTTAAAGTTTCAGCCCAGTTTATTTTTTTTACGGTCTTTATTAAATTGGTGATTGGTACCCTGGTTGCGGTAATGCTGAAAGAAAGCTTTATGGGGAGAAGCCTTACACGAGCATTGATTATCATTCCATGGGCTACACCTTATGTGGTAGTCGGTTTGATGTGGAAATGGATGCTTCATTCAAAAGTGGGCGTCTTTAATTATTTATTACTTAAACTTGGGATTATTGATGCATATATTCCATTTTTATCAACCAAAACATTTGCCATGCCATTTGTTATTACAGCAGATGTCTGGCAGGGAACACCATTTTTTATAATTGTTATACTTGCTGGACTGCAGACCATACCGGATGAGCTTTATGAAGCGGCACATATGGATGGCGCAAGCAGAATAAAAGCCTTCTTTAAAATAACATTACCCCTGATAAAGTTTCCTTTATACATATCCACAATCCTTGGAACGATATTTGCGATTAACTCATTCGATCTCTTCTTTGTACTCACCAAGGGCGGTCCAGGTAATATCACGACAAATGCGACACTGTTCAACTGGAACAATGCGTTCAAATTCTATCATCTTTCCTACGCCTCGGCAATCTCATATGTAATTCTATTGTTCTCTATGACGTTGACAATTGGATATGTAACTTTGATGAAGAAGGAGAAATAATCTATTATGAAAAACAGATTATTAAAGCAGACTGCAACAGATAAAATTATGCTGTATTTCTTTCTAACCATAACGATGGTTTTCTTTTTATTCCCATTCTATTGGATTGTTATGACCAGCATACAACCCAAGGGACAGCTCTATGCAAGTACCCCAAATTTTATCCCAAAAGATGTAACCATCGAAAATTACATCAATATTCTCGGGGCTGGTAAAGTTAATATAGCCATAGCATTGAAGAACAGTTTAATTGTGGCATTCTCTGTAACAGTGGTTTGTATATTTTTTGGTATTTTTGCAGCTTACGCCTTTGCCAGACTGAAATTCAAGGGATCCAATTCAATGTTTGTTGCGCTTATCTTTGCACAAATGCTCCCCCCTGTAGCTCTTCTTATTCCGTTTTATCTGATTTTTAAACAGTTAGGCCTGACAAATACATTACAGGGCTTGATTGTTATGCAGACTTCCTGGCTATTACCAATTGTTACCTGGATATTGTACAGTTATTTCAAAACTATTCCTGACGACCTTGAAAATTCGGCACGTATAGACGGAGCTTCAAAAGTTGAAGCTCTGCTGAGAATCATTGTACCGATATCCCTCCCGGG
>DEIH01000005.1:0-3892 GCA_002352375.1 Spirochaeta sp. UBA2779
TGAGTCTTTATTTCCCGGTAGAAATGGCCGTCTCTGGATAGGAACTACCGATTCTGGTTTAATATCAGTAGACCACAATAAAAGCAACCATCTGAGTTATATTCGGAGATCCGGCACTAATGGGCTTCCTTCCGGGTCTTTTCAGGCTATTTTTGAAGATAGTCTGGGTTATATCTGGGTTGGTTCGAATCTTGGTGGTGTGGCCAGAATAGATCCGATAACCGGCAGCATTCAGCAGTATCGCAATAATCCTATGGATCAGTTTTCTATAGTAAGTGATCATATCAGCAGTATTGTGGAAGATGATACGGGCCGATTATGGGTTGGTACCGATAAAGGGCCGGCTCTCTATCTGCCGGAAGTTGATGGTTTTGAACCTGCTGGTAATATGATAAATGGTTGGCCTGATTTCAGGGGGCAGAAAGTTATCGCTCTGGTTCGAGGACTGGACGGTAGTATATGGATTTCTTTCATGAACGGCTCTTTATATAGGCTGAACCTTCAAGAAAGAGAGTATAAGGTTTATAACTTTCCCTCTTCAACGGTTCCCACCGTACTTTTCACTGATAAAAAAGGTACGTTATGGGCCGGTTCCGGGAAGAATCTTCGGCTCTTTAACAGTAATGGTGAATTAATCAGAACATGGCAGGCAACCGGTATCGAAAATGGAGGGATTCAGCAGGGCGGAATTACGGAAATCTTTTCAGATTCCCAGGGACAGATCTGGCTGGGAGGCCCTTCCGGGCTCTCGATTTTTAAAGGATTCAACAAAGGTCTTGAGTTACTGACAGTTCCCTCATTACCGCTTATTAATGTTTCAGGGATTTCTGAAGATGATGGCGGTTTTATATGGGTTGCAGATGGCCGTAAGATACATATTTTCAATCCTGATGCAGAATATATCACTACCATGGGCTCTGAAGCTGGGTTTACACCTTCGGGATTTGTTTCTGATCTTTTTATTACACGCAGCGGTATCATGTATGTTGGTGCCAACAATGAAATATGGAATTACAACTCCTTTGTTACATCACCACAGTCAATTACACCGGAAGTGTACCTGGAAGAGCTGAGTATCATGAATAAAATTATTGCTTCCGGTTATTACCTGGACGGTTTGGGATCAAAAACCCTTAATTCAGATGAAAAGGTTTTCAGCATCGGCTTTGAAGCTGTGGATTACCGGTATCTGGGAACCATTGAATTCCAATATCAAATGCAGGGTGTGAGTGATTTATGGGTTGAGAACGGAAGTAATGATTCTGTTACCTTTGCCAATCTGTCTCCCGGGAACTATCTCTTTTCCGTCAGGGCTGTAAATGATCTGGGTGATATCAGTCGAAGAGAGACCTCAATCAGTCTCAAGGTTGAAAGATCTTACTGGCAGAGAACTCCGGCACTAATTATGTATATAATAGTAGCATCAGTGCTCATGGTTTCGTTCCTGCAATTCTGGAAGGGGCATCTGATGAAAGCTCAGATAACTGAGTTGGAAGAAGCCCGGAAGATAATTATAGAAGCAAATAAAAAATTGGCTTTTCTCACGATGAACGATTCCCTTACCGGTTTGCTTAATCGCAGAGGGTTCGATAATGGCATCTCCCATGCACTGGCAACGGCGCAGAGAAATTCATTAATGATAACCATGTTCATGATGGATGTCGATTTTTTTAAATTATACAATGATAACTACGGCCATGTCCGGGGCGATGATGTTCTTAGGGGTATGGGAAAGGCATTAAGTCTGGTTTTCGGACGCTCTACAGATATCATTGCACGGTATGGCGGTGAAGAGTTTGCCGTTGTCTTTGTTGGTGAATCTCCCAACGCTTCAGTTACCCTGGCAAACGATCTGGGTTTAGCGGTTGAAGAGCTGGGGATTATCCATGAGTTCTCGTCAGTTTCCCCGCTTCTTACCCTCAGTGTTGGTTCGGTTACGATTAAGGCGGAGGAAGTGGAGAGTGTTGAAAGCTTCATTCAACGGGCTGATGAAGCTCTTTATACCGCCAAGGAAGGGGGGAGAAACCGGGTTTGTTTTACGGATATAATTCCAGAACTCCCCTTAGTGATGAAAAGCGGATTGAAACCTCTGGTTCTTAATAGTAGTAAAGATTCATGACTGGTCTTGTTTTTGCAGAAAAAAAGCAGGAACTCTACCCCCATGGAAGCTGGAAAATTCTGATTGTAGACGATGTTTCCGGTATTCACAGTATTACTAAAACAGTTCTCCGGAATCTGATTTTTGATAATAAAAAGCTTGAGTTTTTCAGTGCTTACAATCGGGATGAAGCAAAGAGAATACTGCTTGCCAATAACGATATCGCCCTGATACTTCTTGATGTCGTTATGGATGAGGATGACTCAGGATTAAAGCTTGTTAAGTTTATACGTGAGGAGATGGAGAATCCCACTGTCCGTATTATTCTGAGAACAGGATATCCGGGAAGGGCTCCGGCCCAGCAGGTAATAATTGATTATGATATTAACGACTATGAGGTAAAAACCGAATTAACAGCCTTAAAACTGTACACCACTGTTCTTGCTTCCTTACGGAATTACAATGATTTAAAATCATTTGAACGTATCAGAATCAAACAGATTCATCACCGAACAGGGTTGTCCAGGATTAGCGAAGCTTCCAGTGTTCTTTTCCGCGCGGCTACTTTGGAAGAACTCGTTTCCGGAGTTCATCGGGAGATGTTTCAACTCCTTGGAGGGAATGAGAATGTCCCTTTGTCTTCTTTTTCCGCTTTACAGGATAAAACGGAATATCGAGTTACAGAAGTCAATGGAACATTTAAAGAATATGCAGGCTGCAATCCGGATAGCTTACTTAGGAAATCAGAGCTTTCATCGCTGCGGATATTGAAAAAAAGAAATAAAAATCTATTGATTCAGGATAACTCTGTTTATCTTTATGAAGATGCCCGAAGTTTTCGTTTCCTCATTTATTTGACAGATATCTATGGACTTGAGCTGCAGGACCGACAGCTTCTTGATATTTTTGCATCCAACGTATCCATTGCTTTTGAAAACCTCAGATTGAATCGGGAAATAACAGGAAATCAGGATGAACTGATCAATAAGTTAAGTGAGGTAGTTGAAACCAGATCTCATGACACGGCTCAGCATGTGAGGAGAGTCGGACTGTTCTGTGAGCTGATTGCCGGAAAACTTGGAATCAGTGAGATAGCTATTCATGATTTGAAACTGGCCTCGACGATGCACGATATCGGCAAAATCGGCATTCCGGATGATATTCTGCTGAAACCGGGCAGTCTTTCGGATGAAGAATTTTCTATTGTTAAAACTCACACAGTTGTCGGCTATTCACTTCTTAAAAGTTCTTCCAGATCTCTGATGAAAATCGCATCCGGAATATGTCTTGAGCATCATGAAAAATTTGACGGATCCGGTTATCCCAATGGACTTTCGGGAGATAGTATCGAATTAAACTCCCGTATAGTATCGATTTGCGATGTATTTGATTCTATTACCCACGGTAGGCTGCATCGAGAACCATGGAATACAAGGAAAGCGGCTGACTATCTGAAATCCGAGAAAGGAAAAGCTTTCGATCCTTTGATTGTTGATGTTTTCCTGGATAATCTAGCTGCGGTTGTACAGATTAATCTTGATTATCCTGATTGATGTATTTGCGGTATTCTATTGCCGTTATTGACAATCGCCTCCGGCGGCAGGTATAAAACTTTATGACTCAAGTACAAGATGAATGGTCTATAACGGCCGAACTCGCCCGATTGGAATTGGATGAAAATGAAGCACTTATACTGGCTCGTGAAGCCGAGCGCATGCGTGAACTGTTTCTCACCATGTCCCGCGCCGATGTCGAGAAGCTTGAAACCACTGCCCATGCTTTGGAAATGAATAA
>DEIH01000005.1:4028-11863 GCA_002352375.1 Spirochaeta sp. UBA2779
GAGCGGAAACAATCGTACCTCCGGCGAGTCCGGGAATTAGATAAGAATATCGGCAGTTTTCTCAGTTTTAATCTTGATTTAACTGGATCTGAAACTACTGAGAAAGGATTCCTCGGTGGATTACCCATTGCTGTTAAAGATAATATTGCTGTTTCCGACCAACCGCTTACCTGTGGTTCCCGAATACTGGAAAATCTAGTGTCTCCATATACAGCTACGGCTGTACAGCGTCTTGAAGATGCCGGTGCTGTTGTTGTCGGTAAAACGAATCTGGATGAATTCGGTATGGGCTCATCCAACGAAAACTCCGCTCTTGGCACCACCGTTAACCCCTGGGACTACAATAGAGTCCCCGGTGGATCCAGCGGGGGAAGTGCAGCAGCTGTTGCTGCCGGACTTGTGCCCCTGGCATTGGGGAGTGATACAGGCGGTTCTGTCCGTCAGCCGGCCAATTTCTGCGGGGTGTATGGTTTAAAGCCGACATACGGTTCTGTCTCCCGTTTCGGTTTAACTGCATATGCCTCGTCCCTTGAAGTGATAGGAACTCTGACGCGGGATATAGATTTGATGGAAACAGCTTTTGAAGTTATGTCCGGTATAGATGAGTACGACCAGAGCTCTGTAGGTTCTGAAGTTTCTGGTGTTCCTGATAGTGATGCATCAAGAGTCGTTATGCTGTCTGTTGACAATAATATGCTGGACAACCCTGTTGCCCGGGCTTACAAAGAAACCGGTGAAGCCTTGAGAGCTGAAGGTTACAGCGTTTCCGAAATTTCTCTACCTACGCTGGATCTGGTTGTTCCCGCTTACTACACAATTGCCACAGCGGAGGCCAGTGCGAATCTGGCCCGATTCAACGGTATCCGATATGGATATGCTCCTGATTTTTCTGAGAATCCCTCTGATCTGATGAAGAAAGCCAGGCATGAAGGTTTCGGCAGGGAAGTGAAGCTCAGGATTCTACTTGGAACTTACGTTCTCAGGTCGGGCTTTCAGGATCAATACTATGGAAGAGCTCAAAAGATAAGAACACTCATAAAGAATGAGCTGGCATCAGTTTTTTCTACTGCTGATTTACTATTGATGCCAGTTTTTCCAACACAGGCTTTTTCAAAGGGTGATTCTGAAATGGATGATTACAAGCAGAGAATTGCCGATGTTTTTACATGTCTGGCAAATCTATCGGGTCTTCCCGCTTTATCATTGCCCGTCGGTGTTGAAAATGGACTACCCACCGGGGTTCAGTTTATGGCTCCTTCTTTCGGTGAGAAGCGATTATTCAAGGTTGCCAGAAACCTTCAGGATAGATTTCCCCTGCAAATACCGCCAAATTATCTGGATATCGGGGGTCTTGTATGAAAGTTCATGATAAGTACGATGTGTTTATAGGTCTGGAAATACATATTCATCTTAATACTGAATCGAAAATGTTCTGTTCCTGTAAAGCTAATTACGGAGATGAGCCGAATATGAATGTCTGCCCTGTGTGCCTGGGTTATCCGGGAACTCTCCCTCGGTTGAATGAGAAAGCTATGGAATTGGGTTATCTGGTTGCAAAATCACTTGGTTGTAAAATAGCTGAAAAGACAAGTTTTGCCCGAAAAAATTACTTCTACCCGGATATGCCGAAAAACTATCAGATTTCTCAGTTTGAAGAACCTGTGGGAGTGGAAGGGCTGGTTGAAGCTGAGTTTGGAATATCCGAGTCGCGGAAAATCCGGATTCATGATGTTCATCTGGAAGAAGATGCTGGAAAGATGATTCATGCTGGAGATATTACACTGCTTGACTACAATCGGGCGGGTTATCCACTTCTGGAAATAGTAACTGAACCGGATTTGCGCTCAGGTGAAGAAACAGAATCATTTCTGAGAGATTTTCAGCGTCTAGTCCGATATCTCGGTGTAAGCGATGCGAATATGGATGAAGGTTCAATGAAATGTGATGCCAATGTATCCCTTAATCACCCGGGTAAAGGCTTGGGTATAAAGGTGGAGCTGAAAAATATGAATTCTCCGCGCTTTGTCCGACTGGCCTTGAATCATGAAATTGCCCGTCATGCCGGAATCCTTGATGCCGGCGGCTCTCTGGTACAGGAAACACGGCTTTGGAATGAGAATCGGGACATCACGGAAATCATGCGCCGTAAAGAAGCTGCAGATGATTACCGTTATTTCCCGGAGCCTGATATGCCTTCATTTGTCCCGGATAATGACTTTCTTGCCAGGGTTGAAGCAGGACTGGTGGAGCTTCCACTGGATAAAAAACGTCGATTACAGACAGAATACAGTCTCACACCCGAGCAGGCTGAATTTATACATGATGATGCAGCCACTGCAGTTTTTTTTGAAGAATCTGTTAAGGCTGGAGCCGATGCCCAGAACGCAGCATCCTGGCTTTCCTCGGATATTCAGAAGCTTCTGAACCGGTCTAGTCTCTCTCTCGATGCCAGTCCCCTGGATGCCCGGCGTTTCTCCACTCTGCTGGGCCTGATTAAAGAGGGACAGATTAGCGGTAAAATTGCCAAGAAGGTTCTTGAAAAGATTTTCTCTGATAACCTGGATCCCCAGGATATTGTAGATAAGGAAGGTTGGCTGCAGATCAGTAATCCCGAAGAGCTGGCCACGATAATAAAGAAAGTTATGATGGAAAATCCGGATGTTGTTTCAGCTGTGAAAGCAGGTGATATGAGGCAGAAGGGCTTTCTTATAGGACAGGTGATGCGAAATTCCGACGGCAAAGCTGCACCGGAACTTTCGGGCTCTATTCTTGATAAACTGCTTGGAACTAACGCATAGCTGGATAATCTGTTATCAGATATCACTCCTGTGGTAGAATATATAAAAAGGAATTAACTAATGGAAAGAACTCTAGCGCGTGATGCCGTGGAAAGAGTCGGTTATGCAGTAGAGGTATCAGGATGGGTTCATCGGGTTAGAAATCTTGGTGGGGTTGTCTTTATTATTCTCCGGGACCGTTCCGGTATGATTCAGTTGGTAACAGACAAAGAGTTTAATCATCCTGTAGAGTCTGTAATAACGGTACGGGGTGTTGTCAGCGGGAACGAGAAGGCCCCTGGTGGGTACGAAATTGCAATTGAGAGTTTTAAAATTCTGGCTGAAGCGGAGTCGGATCTTCCTATTGCTGTAAATCAGGATCCTGAATCTCTCAGCCTTGAAGCAATACTTGATAACAGAATGATAAGCCTTAGAAATCCGAAGATCCTCTCCATCTTTCGTCTGCAGGCAGCCTGTGTTAAAGCCTTTGCCGATTTTTTTCGGGGTGAAGACTTCACTCAGATTAAAACCAGTAAAATTATCGGTGGCGGATCTGAGGGAGGAACAAACCTTTTTTCCATGGATTATTTCGGGAAAACCGCTTATCTGGCCCAGTCTCCTCAACTTTACAAGCAAACCATGGTGTCCAGTGGACTGGAACGGGTTTTTGAGATCGGGCATGCATATCGGGCTGAAAAGCATGAAACTCCCAGGCATATCAACGAGTATGTCTCTCTGGATATCGAAATGGGATTTATTGACTCTGAGAAACCTCTGATGGAGATTGAACGGCGGTTTATGGCCTATCTTTTTGAGACTGTTCGCCGTGAGAACCCAGCTGAACTGGAAGCGTGGAACGCGAGTGTTCCGGACCCGGAATCCTGTGCCGGGATTCCAATCATTCCCCATGATGAAGCAAAGGCTATCTTTAAGGCTGAAACCGGCAGGAGGGCCCTGGATATCAACCCTGAGGCGGAAAGAGTTCTATGTGACTGGGCTGAACGTGAACACGGCATTCCCATGATGTTTATCAATGAATTCCCCAGACGGAAGCGTCCATTTTACACCTACCCTGATGGGAATAAAACAATGAGTTTCGATCTGATCTTCCGTGGATTGGAAATTACCACCGGAGGTAGACGTATCAATGAGTATTCAATGTTTAAAGAAGCACTTAAAAAATTCGGTATGACTGAAGATGAATTGGGTTCCTATGTTGATGTATTCAAGTATGGTTGTCCTCCTCATGGTGGTTTTGCCATCGGCCTTGAGCGCATCACCCAGAAGATACTGGGACTTGCTAATATCAAGGAAGCTACCTTATTCCCCAGGGATCGAAAAAGAGTTTCTCCTTAGATAAATTGACCTCCCGTATAAATACTACTAAATTTAGAGTTCATAGTACTGTTTGTACTGGAGCTGATTATGAAAGCCATATGGAATTCTCAAGTTATAGCCGAAAGAAGCTGCAGAAAGACTGGGTATCCAAAACTACATGGCGTTCTGATACGGAGTGGAAGTAAGCAAATTGAGCCTGTCACGCCAACCGACAGAGATTCCGGTGTGCATTAGTTTCAGGTATTTTTTGGCTACTGTTTCTACCAGAGCGGTGAGTTGTAAATGCCTTTTTTTATCAGAGATGCCAGAGTTGCTTTAACCGCAGGTTTATCTTCAGGGAATGTTACGCCGAACCAGAGGGCCTCAGTTTTCAGGACTTTAACAGACATATTTCCCTCGGATATCAAAGAATCAATTTCAGAGGGTATCAGGTATTCTGTTTTCAGGCCGGTCCCGGATACTTTGAGGAACTCGTTAAATCTTGCCTCAAGAACGGGGAACAGCGCCGGAGAGAATCCCCAGAAATTCATGGATGCCAGTTCTTCCCCGCTCATGGGAAAATTTTCACCTTCTTCCTGATATTCCACAACCCCATTATCATTTCTACCAATCTTGAATCTTTCGGTTACACAGCTTAAAGTATCACCATCCGTCTCACATACACCCCGGGTAACATAACCATGAGAACTTAATGTGTTAGCAAGTCTGTAACCCACAAGGAAGCCTTCCAAAGCCTCAGAATTCAGGTTTTCAAGCCCCCGGGCTCCCTCCCTGAAAGCTTCTTCACCATAAAAATCATCGGCATTGATAACGACAAAAGGCTCTTTTACTAAATTCCTGCAAGCCAGTATCGCATGTCCGGTTCCCCAGGGTTTTTCTCTACCCTCAGGTACCTTAAAGTTTCCAGGAAGATCATTTAGTTCTTGAAATGCATAGTCCACGTTTATCAAACCCTTGAAGCGGTTTCCGATGGATTCTCTGAAAGCTTTTTCAATGTCTTTTCTGATAATGAATACAACACGGCCGAAACAGGCCTTTACGGCATCTTTAACCGAATAATCAAGAATAATTTCACCATTGGGACCCATGGGGTCTATTTGCTTGATACCGCCGTATCTGCTGCCCATTCCGGCAGCCATAATAACAAGTGTTGGTTTCATCTTTTACTCCAATTCGAGACAGAATAGAACGGAAGAAGAATTAAAGTCCAGTTATTCGGGAAACATGGCACTGATGGATTCCTTTCTTGCAATTCTTTTAATAGCTTCTCCAAAACAGGAGGCTACCGGGACAACCTGAATCTTCTCAATAAGAGGTTCTGGGCGGTTTTCCACGCTGTCAGTTACATAGAGCTTTTCAAGTTCTGAATCACCGATGCGTTTCATAGCCCCCGGGGAAAAAACCCCATGGGTAACCGCCGCCATAACCCGGGATGCTCCTTTGGATTTTAAATCCCTGGCATCTTCAATCAGGGTACTGCCGGATATAACAAAGTCATCCACTATTAAAGCTGTTTTACCCTTTACATCACCGATTATATCGATAACCTCCGCTCGTTCATCATGATCCGGCCGGTGTTTTACACTGATGGCAACAGGTGCATCAAGATAGCGTGCAAACTTCCTTGCCTCATCGGCAAAACCGGTATCTGCAGCGACAACAACAAGATTTTCCGCACCGTCTTTTTTTACCATGTCTCCCAGGGTGTGAAGGCCGAAAAGATTATCCACAGGTATACGAAAAAAACCCTGAATCTGAGGGGAATGCAGGTCCATTGTAACGACGCGGTCGCATCCAACGGATTCCAGAGCATCAGCACAAACTCTCGCCCTGATAGATACCCGGGGTTCATCCTTTTTATCACCTTTCCCATAACTGAAATAAGGGATTACCGCTGTAACCGATGCGGCACTGGCTCGTTTCAAAGCGTCAATCCAGAACAGCAGTTCCATAAATTTATCGTTGGTTTTATGTATGGTGGATTGTATTACAAACACATCCCTGCCTCGGACATTTTCTCCCACCTGCACAAAGGTGTTTCCATCAGAAAACGTCAGACAGTCATTTTTACGCACTGGAACTTTAAGCCAATCACATATTGTGGAGGTAAGATTAACACTTGCAGTGCCGGAAAAAATCATCAAATCATCTTCAATCATAGCTTAAATATAATGGCAGGTGCACATAGATGAAACCTGAGCAGCAGAAAAGAGACCAAAAATTTTTTAAGTGTGTACCCGGAGCTTAGAATGAAATCGTTTTCGGTGCCCGGGGGAAAGGAATAACATCTCTGATGTTCTGCATCCCTGTAACATATTGGACAATTCTTTCAAATCCCAGACCGAAACCGCTGTGAGGGACAGATCCGTAACGTCTGAGATCCAGGTACCAGTCGTATTCACTGCTATCCATGTTCATTTCATACATTCGTTTTTGCAGTTTCTCCAGATTGTCTTCTCTCTGACTGCCGCCGATTATTTCACCTAACCTGGGAACCAGGACATCCATAGCCCGTACGGTTTTTCCATCATCATTCTGTTTCATGTAGAACGCTTTAATATCTTTTGGATAGTCGGTTAGGGTAACAGGTCCGCCGATTACCTCTTCGGTGAGGTATTTTTCGTGTTCGGCTTGAAGATCTATTCCCCAGGAGGGTTTGTACTCCCATTTTGTATCGGCTTTATCCAGAATCTTAAGCGCTTCGGTGTAGCTCATATGGGTAAAAGATGAGTCCACAACTTTCTGAAGATTTTCTATGGTTCCCTTCTGTACCCACTTGTTGAAAAAATCCATATCTTCACTGCAGTTATTCAGAACATAACTGAGCAGATACTTGATAAAGTCCTCAGCCATCTGCATGTTCCCATCAAGGTCGCAGAAAGCCATTTCAGGTTCAATCATCCAGAACTCTGACAGGTGTCGTGTGGTATTAGAGTTCTCAGCCCGAAAGGTGGGACCGAAGGTATAGACGTTACTCATGGAGCAGGCAAAGTTTTCCACCTGTAGCTGTCCGCTTACAGTCAGATGAGATTTTCGTCCGAAAAAATCCTGCTGATAGTCGATTTTACCATCTTTTAACCGGGGCACATCATCCATATTCAAAGAAGTAACCTGAAACATGTTTCCAGCACCTTCGGCATCACTCCCGGTAATAATCGGTGTATGAATCCAAAGGAAACCACGCTCCTGGAAAAAAGCATGAACAGCCGTAGAGAGTGCATTGCGAACCCGGGTAACGGCACCGAACGTGTTGGTTCTCGGCCTGAGATGGGCAATTTCCCGGAGAAACTCGAATGAATGGCGCTTCTTTTGAAGAGGATAATCCGCCTGAGATTCTCCTATCAGTTTTACCTCATCGGCTATCAACTCCACTCCCTGACCCTTACCCTGAGAAGCTACTAGCCTTCCTTGTACCGTAACGCTGGCCCCTGTTAAAAGTTTATGGTTCAGTTCTTCACTGACAAGACCACTTTCCTTGTCGACAACCACCTGCATGCTTGAAAAACAGGAACCGTCGTTAATCTCAAAGAATATGATGTTTTTACTGTCTCTTTTTGTTCTTATCCATCCCTGAGCAGATACATCCCGGCTGTCGCCATTACTTGATAGTAGTGAAAAAATAGTTGAAGGATTCATATTTCCCAACACTAGGACTACATTCCCCTTGCGTCAAGTTCCTGCTGAAGGTACTTTTTTGATAGCTAAAAAGAAAGTGATGGA
>DEIH01000082.1:0-3796 GCA_002352375.1 Spirochaeta sp. UBA2779
CAGCTCAAACAGCAGACAGGACAGAGTCTCAGGCTCACCCCGGAACAGGACCCCGAATTTGCCAAAGTTCTGAACGAAGAGCTTTCCCGGCTGGATGCTCAGTACGCTGAGATACTCTCTAAGGGTAAAGAGGAAATCCGGAAACTGCTGTAATGAGAACCCATGGATCTCTTTGAAGGAGACGCACCCTCCAACGAACCTCTGGCCGCCCGCATGCGCCCCCGGACTCTGGAAGAGTTTGTAGGTCAGGAGCACATCGTCGGCCCCGGGCGTCTTTTAAGACGGGCCATCGATGCCGATCAGCTTTCCAGCCTTATCTTTTACGGTCCCCCGGGAACGGGAAAAACCACCCTGGCCCGGGTAATCGCCGGCAGTACCAAAAGCCGTTTTGTTACCCTGAACGCCGTTCTCACAGGGGTAGCGGATATCAGGCGGGAAATCTCAGGAGCCAAGGATGCCCGGAGTCTCCAGGATAAAAAAACCATACTCTTTGTAGACGAGGTGCACCGCTGGAACAAATCTCAGCAGGATGCCCTTTTGCCCTGGGTGGAGAACGGCACGGTTATTCTCATCGGAGCTACTACAGAAAATCCCTATTTTGAAGTAAATAAAGCCCTGGTAAGCCGCAGCCGGGTATTCCAGCTCACTGGCCTGGAGGAATCCCACCTAGCCGAAATCGCCCGGCAGACCCTGGAAGATAAAGAGAGGGGTTACGGCAGCTGGAGGGTTGAATTCGAAGCCGGAGCCCTGGAGCATCTGGTAAATATCAGCGCCGGTGATGCCAGGAGTCTGCTCAACGCCCTGCAGCTGGCTGTGGAAACCTCCCCTGAATCTTTTCCTCCTGAACCCGACTCTGTTATTGAAGTTACCATGGCTGCCGCTGAAGAGAGTATTCAGCGCAAAGTTGTTCTCTACGACAAAGAAGGGGATTACCACTTCGATACCATCAGCGCTTTCATCAAGTCCATCCGGGGATCGGATCCGGATGCCGCCCTCTACTGGATGGCTCTGATGATACGGGCCGGTGAAGACCCCCGGTTCATATTCAGGCGTATGCTTATCAGCGCCTGCGAGGATGTGGGCCTGGCGGCTCCCGAAGCCCTGGGCATCGTTGAATCCTGCGCCGCTTCTTTCGACCGGGTGGGCCTGCCCGAGGGACAGTACCACCTTACCCACGCCGCTCTGTATCTTGCCACCTGCCCCAAATCCAACTCCGCTCTCGGTTATTTCGACGCCTTAAAGTCTATAGATGAAGAGAAAAACAAGGATGTCCCCAGTCACCTTCGGGATGCCAGCCGGGACAAACATGCCTTCGGCCATGGAGAAGGTTACAAATATCCCCACGCCTGGCGGGACCACTGGACCGCCCAGCAATACCTCCCCGACGGCCTTTCCGGCCGTATGTTCTACCGTCCCGGTGAACTGGGATATGAAGGGGATGTCAGAGATGCCGTTCTGTCCCGGCGGGAAACTCAGGTTGCATCCATGCTAGATGATGAAAACCTCATAAAGGGTGAAATACTCACCTATTCTCCCGGAGATGACGAACGAGAACGCTGGGTGAGGCGCACCGAAACATCCCAGGAACCTCTGGCGGTTTCAATACGCAATCTCCTCATGAAAAGCTGGAATGCACAGCGCCATGAGAGAGTTTTCATTCCATCAGATCCCGCAGGAACCCTTATCTGGGAAGCTCACCGCCGGGTTCCCGAAGGTGGTGTTACCGCTCTCTGCCGAAGCAACCGCTCATATGATGCTTTGAGCTGGCTGGCCGGGGGACTGCCGGCTGCCGAACGCCCGAAACTACACATCGGCAGCGTGGATAATAAAAAAACAATCAGGGAAATCACCGCCGGAGAGGTTCGTTTCGATGTTGTTCTGGGACGGAACTGGCTGGTTCAAGGCGCCACTCCTGAATCGCGTATCGCCCTGCTGAAAAGTACCCTTGATATAACGGCTCCAGAGGGGAAACTGCTCCTGGCCGAGCCCCATCCCGAAGAAGGTACCACCCTGGCGGGTATTCTACCTCCCGGCATTCTGGAAAAAACTGTAGAGCATCACTTTAAAGACTGTGAAAAAACATATCTTAAAGACTTTTTCGCCGAACAGACTCCGGAATCAGTGAAACAAAATATTAAGAGTTCGGGTTGGAACAACACAAGAGTAGAAAGCTGCAGAGTCAGTGAAAATCGCCTACTGGCCGAAGGACTTCTGGATTCCTGGTTATCCACAAACCGTAAAGGGAGCTATGGAGCCGAAATGGCCGCTCTGATGGGAAAGAAAGAGTGGGAGGAAACCGCCATCCGGCTGAAAGCCATACTCACCGGGAGAACCGTCCACTGGGATACCGCTCTTCTCGTTATTTCGGCAACCACATGATTGCTGATACTCCCGCAAATATCTCAATAATCTATGAAGACGATGAACTCCTGGCGGTGGAGAAACCCCGAAACATCCACGTCCACCCCACTAAAATGTCCCGGGGAGAAGAGAGTGTTCAGTCCATCCTGGAAGAAGAGCTGAGTTGCCGACTCTACCCGGCCCACCGGTTGGACCGCCCGGTTGGAGGAGTTCTCCTGATTGCAAAAAAATCGGAAACAGCTTCAATACTCGGTAAAGCCCTACGAACCGGAGGCGTCCTGGATAAGCGATATCTATGCATTGTCCGAGGCCGAATGGAAGGCGGGGGAATCATCAACCGGCCTATCAGGCAGGAACAGGGAAAGCCCGAACGGGAGGCATCAACCCGGTGGAGAGCCCTGGCAACGGTAGATGCCCACTGGTCCGACGGCATCTTCACCTCCAGCCGCTATTCACTTGTGGAATGTATACTGGAAACCGGACGCTACCATCAGATCCGCCGGCATCTGGCCTTTGAAAATCACCCCATCCTGGGGGACATACAGCACGGAGATAATCCACGTAACAGAATCTGGAAAAAGGAAACTGGGATTGAGGGCCTGATGCTCCGGGGGCACAGACTTTCTTTCCTCCATCCTGCAAGCGGAGAAAGGATTTCCCTGACAGCTTCTCCGGACAGGAGGTTTATCAAAGCAGCCGGGCTATTCGGGTGGGAAGAAAATCTGGTTACTGAGTAATACCCAGTTCTTAATTATACCTAAGCAATCTTTCATGGAAACTCATGCACTGATTGAAAATATGACTTAGATAACCAGGGACAATAAAAGCAGACAATACGCAATGTCTATCCTCTGACAACATCCAATATCCGGCCGTAATCTACTTAAGAGGCAGCACAATCTCCCGCTTTTCCTGGTCCTCCCGGGGACGGTAGAAAATGGCGACATGACCGATAGTCCGCACCAGGGCAGCGTTGGCACCTTCAGCCAGCAGGTGTGCAATTTCCAGAATGTTTTCTTTATGACCCACAAAGCGCACTTTGATGAGCTCATGAGCTTCAAGCTCGGCATCCGTCTGAGCCGTAACACCCTCAGACAATCCTTCTTTACCAATCATAACTGTGGGTTTAATTCTCTGAGCCTTACTCGCAAGCCATCTTCGCTGGGTTTTTGTCAGTTCCATATAGGTATCCTCTCGTGCCGGCAGAGAATACGCCATGAGGGCATATTCGTCCAGCCTTGTATTGACACACCCCCATATATAAGAGTAAAAAATAGCCCGCATGGTGGATGTAGTTCAGTTGGTAGAGCACCAGATTGTGGTTCTGGTTGTCGCGGGTTCAAACCCCGTCATCCACCCTTAGGTTATGTAACGTAACCGACCAAGCGTCCTTAGCTCAGCTGGATAGAGTACCGGGCTTCGAACCCGTAGGTCG
>DEIH01000082.1:3812-12326 GCA_002352375.1 Spirochaeta sp. UBA2779
ATTCACCGAAAGAGAAACACCATTCCGTTATCTTAGAGAGATACCCGAACCAACCCTGCAGGACTCGAAGGGTGAGCCCGGTTGCGACCGATCAGGGAGCAAGTCCCGGCAGGACGCCGGGACAGGGGGAACCAGCGGCCCGGAATGAGGAGGCCGACGACTGATGGGCGAGTCTTGCAGAACCGATGTTCAATCCCGAATTTTATCCAGCAACCGGTTTAATTCTTTGATATCATCAATTGTCAATTTGTTTAATAATTCATCGCTCTTTTTTTCACATTTATACATTTCTCCCAGTAAACCTGAACCTTTTTCAGATATTGATATATCTTTTTGCCTGCGATCGAGGGAGTTCTCCTTTCTTTCGATGTAACCTTTTTCAAATAGCTTGTCTATCAAACGACTTACATCTGAATTTCTATCCAGCATTCGGACTTTCAGATAACCAATTGATACATGTTGTCCCGTTTCAACCCCTCTGAGTACTCGTAAAATATTATACTGAGGCTCCGAAATATCATGTTTTTTCAGCAATTGCAGAAACTGATAACTTATCTGTTTAACTGTAAATGTCAGGTTAATAAGACCTTTGTGATACTCATTTCTAAAACTGCCTTTCAATTCGTCTTCAATTTTCATGAAATTTTACCCCTGCCTGCTAATTCTTAACCATCATCAACAGAGTTGGAAGGTGCTACGGTAAAAAAATTGTATCATCTGACAGGTTCAGCTAAAAAACTTCGATTACTGAAAGCCGGTAGAAGGCCTTCATAAGTATGCATTATATCATCTTTGTCATCCAACAGAGCCATTACGTATACCAGGGGTATGTAATGTTCAGGAGTCGGCACTGCTCTTTTACCGTATTTATGCTTATTGTATTCAATTATTGCTTTGACATTACGGTTGTCAATCTGGAGTTTAATATAATCATCAAACTCCTTATCCCACCCGTAGATGCGCGTATCACCGGTAAACATTCTATTTCCGGCTTCTCTGAGATTGTGAACAATGGCTCCACTGCCGATAATCAGGATTCCTTTTTCTCTGTATTTTTTCAAATGCTGAGCCAAGTAGTAATGATTCTGAACTGATAAATCGTAATCAATACTAATTTGAAAAACTGGAATATCGGCTTCGGGGAAAAGATGTCTCATAACCGGCCAGTTTCCATGATCGAATCCCCAATCTGTTGTGGTTTTCACCTGACTGATATCTGATGCTATTTCTCCAGCTATTTCCGGTGAACCCGGAGCCGGATACTTCAGGGAATCCGAGTAATATTCTTCTGGAAATCCATAATAGTCGAAAACAGTTTCAGGGAAGGGACTCGAATTTACATACGTCCCCCGAGTATACCAATGGGCGGAGATAACAAGTATTGCTTTTGGCTTATATCTGCTGCCCAAATCCTTACTCAGATTATTCAGATATTGAATAAAATCATTACCATGGGCAGGCAGCGTAATATCCATCGGGTTTCCATGTGAGGTAAAAAGTACCGGCATCTTTTCAGACAATTTTCCCATGGGACCTATACTATTGATGCTATTTCATTAAATAGCCTGCGGGGACGACGGGGATAGAGTTTTCTGGATTTATCATAGTATCCCAGACTGATCGTCATAACGGCTGCTTCTCCATCATTCAAGTTGAACTCTTTGTGAATACCATCAAAATCAATACCGCTCATAGGGTGAGAATCAACATCGTAATCTTTTGCCGCTACCATAATAGCCATTCCAAGTATTCCTGCATTGCTTTCAGCAAATTTCAATTTACGTTCATCACTGGAGCCGTAGAGAAATAAGGCAGCCTGCTTTGCCCCAACAACCATTTCTTCATTCCCCCCGACGCTGCGCAGCATTTCATCCCACACAGGGTTATTGTTCGCATAACCTTCTTTATTACCTACAATGATAAGTGTAACGGGCGCTTCAAGCACTTTATCCTGCTTGTTTGATAATTCAAAAAGCTTTTTCTTACTATCCTCAGTTTTTACAGCAATAATTCTCCACGGCTGCAGATTAAATGCCGATGGCGCCATTACGGCAAGGTTAATAATCTCTTTCAGTGTCTGATCAGATAACCCCCTGTCTTTATCGATAAATGTAATTGAACGTCTTTCTGAAAATAATTCTTTCGTCTCCATATTGTGCTCCTATATATTATGATTTTTATAATATATGTATCAACATCTAATGTGTCAACATATTTAATAAAAAAATTAAGTTTTCTTAAACGGCAGTATCTATATCGCAGACACCAGGGATTGAACTGTTATGTTCAGAAGCAACAATATGGAATGAGGACCAGAATAATCGGAATGCAATTGTTGACATGCGCAGAAAAGTTGCAAATATTCAGGCTTCCATTATCGGCAATTTTAAAAGCACTAAACACTAATACCTCCTCATCCTTCAGAGGGAGATAAAAATCAAAACACTTTTCATGATAATGCCAATTATGGTTCGTCATCATAATTCGCCAGGGAGAAAACGCATTGCTATGGATTAAAGGGAGTATTTAAAAGGCTCTGGAGAAACCCGAGGATTCTTTTGTAATAGCAAAGGTGTAACGGTAACCACCACCCTTCAGAGCCGTAAAAAGAATCCCAAACTTAGTGCTTTATAAAACCCAAGAATATTGCTATCTATACCGAAAATTCTCGCTTTCCAGGTTCCATCTTTGGAAAATGTAACAGGGGACAGTTATCAATTTTCATCAATCTTTAAGAAAGACACGAATCCTCACTTCATCGCCGATTACCTCTGTGAAAACCTGAGCATTCGGATTGAATATCTTTTATATCAAATCTTCTGTGACGACGGCACCGGCCAGCAGAATTGAATCAACCTCACCGTGGCAGAGGTCATCCAAATGCTAGACACAAAATGAAAAAATCTGTAGAGTGCCAAGGCACGAAAATGTGGGGCCGTTAGCTCAGCTGGCAGAGCAGCAGACTCTTAATCTGCGGGTCAAAGGTTCGATCCCTTTACGGCTCATATTGGAATCGGGTGGCTTGGCCGCCCTTTTTCTTTTACACTGGAAATAATTGCGAGAGTGGTGGAATTGGTAGACACGCCGGTTTTAGGAGCCGGTGCTTCGGCGTAAGGGTTCAAGTCCCTTCTCTCGCACTTTCGAACCCTTAAAACTACCGGAGACAGTGTCAAACGATTCAGACCGGATCGTTTAATAGAGGTAAAACAATGATCGACAACAAACAATTTGACAAACAGGAAAACTCATCGGTAAAACTCACCGTAACAGTTACTGTAGACGGGGCCGAAAAAGCCTATAACGATCTTCTGGCTAAGTATGGAAAGAACGCCCAGATACCCGGCTTCCGAAAGGGAAAGGTTCCCAGAGATATACTGATCCGTAAATTCGGTGAAGGCATCAAACATGAAGCCGCTGCCGATCTGATTGACTCAGCCCTTCAGGAAGCTTTGAAGGATGTTGAAGAGAACCCCATCTCCCAGCCGACACTGGAAGACCTTCCCGCCATCGAACTGGGAAAGCCTTATGTGTTTTCTGTTACCTACGATGTCTTTCCTGAAATCAAAATGCCCGAATACAAGGGTGTAGAGATTGAAGAGGCTCAGGTGAAGATTCTTAAAAAACATGAGACCGAAGAGCTGGATTCCATCCGGGAACGCAACTCGGTTGTCGTGGACAAAGAAGACGAAACCATTGCTCAAGATGCTGTTGTAACCATGGACTATGTGGAGTTGGGTGATGATGATGCAGCCCTGGAAGAAACCCGGCGTAAGGGTTTTGCTTTCACTGTCGGCACAGACGCCCATCCCTATGCCATCGATAAAGAACTCGAGGGCATGAAAGTGAATGAATCCAAGGTAATAGAGAAAACTTTCGCCGAAGATACAGATTCACCCTATGCCGGACGCACCATCAAACTGGATGTAAAGATAACAACTGTTAAAGAGCGGGAACTTCCCGACTTGGACGACGAGCTGGCCCAGGATGTTTCTGAAGATCTGAAAACCCTGGACGATCTGAAGAAGAAGGTAAAAGCCGATCTGAAAGAACGGGCCGAGAGTAAAATCCGTGCTCAGAAGATTAACGGCCTCACCGACAAGCTGGTGGAAGGGGCTGAGATTGATGTTCCTGAATCAATGGTAGCTTCCGATCTGGAGAATACCTGGCAGGATTATGTCCGGCAGTCCGGTGCCACAGAAGAACAGCTGATAAAAGCATTGGAAGATGCGGGGCGCAGCAAGGCTGATATTCTGGGAGAATGGCGGGATGATGCAAAGAAATCCATCAAAACCCGGCTCATCTTCGGCCGGATTGTTGAAGATGAGAAAATTGAATCCGGTGATGATGAAGTGGCATCAGAAATGGAAAAACGGGCTGAAGAATTCAAAATGCCTGTGGAAGAAATGGAAAAAATGTTTGGCGGAGCGCAGTTCCGGGAGTATCTTAAGAGCGAACTCGCTCAGAAGAAGCTTTTTGACTTCCTTCTGGGTGCCGCTTCCGTCACAAAAGGCGAGAAGATAGACTATACTGAGTTGATGGGAGCCTAGCGCAGTAAAATGCCTTGCCCCTTTTTGGAGATATAATGGACATTCAGGCTGCCTATAATCCTTACATCGTTGAGAAAACAGGTGTGGGGGAAACCCGTTACGATATCTGGTCCAAACTGCTCCAGGAAAGAATTATTTTCCTGGGTGGGGAGATTCGGGATATTGATGCAGACCACATTGTGGCCCAGCTTCTTTATCTTGATTCACAGGATCCGGAAAAAGATATCAGTTTCTACATTAACAGTCCCGGCGGTTCTGTAACTGCCGGACTGGCAATTTACGACACCATGCGCTACATCAGCGCTGGTGTGCAGACTATCTGCATGGGTCAGGCCGCTTCCATGGGAGCCATACTTCTGGCCGGAGGAACCCGGGGTAAGAGAATGGCTCTCCCCTCCTCCCGCATTCTGATTCACCAGCCCTGGGGCGGTGTTCAGGGTCAGGCGGTGGATATCGGGATTCAGGCACGGGAAATTGTCCGGTTGAAAAAAATGCTGATAAACTACCTGTCAGATGATACTGGTAAGAAAGAGAAAATTATTGCCGCCGATCTGGAACGTGACTTTTTCATGTCTGCCGATGAGGCTGTTAAATACGGTATCGTTGATAAAATCCTGGTGAGGGAAGAGAATGGCAAGAGCAAAAACTAAAGAAGTAAAGGTCTGCTCGTTCTGCGGTAAAACCTCTGATATGGCGAAGAAACTCATCGCCGGACCCGGGGTATATATCTGCGATGAATGTGTCGCGGTCTGCGACCGCATTCTCACAGAAGAAAGTGAAAATATCACCGCCGAGTTCACAGACGATCTTCCTGTTCCAAAGGAAATCAAGGAATATCTGGATCAGTATGTTATCGGTCAGGAACTGGCCAAAAAGACTCTCTCAGTAGCTGTGTACAACCACTATAAACGTATCATGCACAAGGGACGAATCAGTAATGAGGATGTGGAGCTTGAAAAGGCCAATGTTCTGCTGATGGGCCCAACCGGATCGGGTAAAACCCTCCTTGCAAAAACTCTGGCCCAGAAACTGAAAGTTCCCTTTGCTATTGCCGATGCCACAACCCTGACTGAAGCGGGATATGTGGGTGAAGATGTGGAGAACATCCTGCTTAAGCTGATTCAGGCTGCGGGAAACAACATTGCCGCTGCTGAGCGGGGTATTATCTACATTGATGAAATTGATAAAATTTCCAGAAAGGGCGAAAATGTCTCCATTACCCGGGATGTCTCGGGAGAAGGTGTTCAGCAGGCCCTTTTAAAAATTATTGAAGGAACCGAAGCCTCAGTTCCTCCTCAAGGCGGGCGGAAACACCCCAATCAGGAGATGCTGAAGATCGATACTTCCAACATTCTGGTAATCTGTGGCGGGGCCTTTGTTGGACTTGATAAAATTATCGAGTCCCGGGTGGCTCAGCATCCCCTTGGGTTCGGCGCCGATATCCGGAAAGTCGGAGACAACAATTTAAGTGAGCTGTACAAACAGATGCACCCAGACGACCTTATACGTTACGGGCTTATCCCGGAATTTATCGGTCGGCTCCCCATACAGGTGGCTCTGGATAATCTTACAGAAGATGAACTGATGCGGGTGGTAACAGAACCGAAAAATTCCGTAATCAAACAGTACCGGATCTCCATGGAGATGGACGGAGTTGAACTGGAATTCCTGGATGAGGCCATCAGTGCCGTGGCAGCCAAAGCTTTGAAACAGAAAACCGGGGCCCGGGGTATCAGAGCCATTGTAGAAGCAGCCATGATTGATATCATGTTTGATATTCCCTCTATCAAGGGACTTAAAAAGGTTGTGATAAACAGAGACGTTATCGAAAACGGTGTCCGTCCTGAAATTATAGAGCTCGGAGAACTGCCGGAAAACGGCAGCGATGAGCCGAATGAAGTTAACCAGATTACGGCCTGACGATAAGGGGGAACTGCCTCTCATCCCATTAAGAGAGCTGGTAGTTTTCCCCCACAACGTCATACCTTTCTTTGTAGGCCGCAAGGGGTCACTTAACGCATTAAACTCCGCCTCAGGCTCTGAACGGGAAGTATTTCTGGCTTTCCAGAAGTCTGCCACCGATAATCCGGGTCCTGGGGATATCCATCCCATCGGTACCGTGGCCAGAGTGGTGCAGGTGCTCAAACTTCCCGATGGAAATATGAGAGTTCTGGTGGAAGGACGCTATAGGGCTCAGCTTAAAAAAATCAGGCAAAAAAAGGACGTTACCTGGGGTACATTCAAAAAACTTCCGGATACCGACGGAATCGGAATGGAAGCCCTGATTAAAACCGTAAAGACCGATTTTCAGGCTTACGCCAGACTCCATAAAAAGAAGCTTCCCAAAGAAGCCATAACAAACGTAACCAAGTCGGACAATCCCGATAAGCTGGTGGGACATATCTGCTCGGTATTGGAGATAGAAACCGATCGGAAAATCAAGTTCCTTCTGGAAATAGATCCCCAGCAGCGTCTGGAAGAACTTTCTGTGGTTCTTCAGATGGAAAATGAGCTTCTGGGACTGCGGAACAACATATCAGGTCGTGTAAAGAAACGGATGGAACGCTCCCAGAAGGAGTATTTCCTCAACGAACAACTCAAAGAGATTCATAAAGAACTGGGAAGTGAAGAGGCCGATCCAACCGGTGCCCAGGAGCTGGAACGGAAGCTCCATGAAATGAATCTGGAGGACGAGATTCGGGAAAAGGCCCTTACCGAGGTAAAAAGACTGGCCAGGCTCCAGCCCATGAGTCCGGAATCCGGTGTTCTGCGCACTTACCTTGAGTGGATTATCGATCTGCCCTGGGGTAAACGCACAACAGACCGCCACGACATTGCCGAGGCGGCTCTTATACTGAATACCGATCATTTCGGCCTGGATAAACCCAAAGAACGTATCCTGGATTTCATCGCAGTGAGACAGCTGAAAACAAAGGTAAAAAGCCCCATACTATGCTTTGTCGGCCCTCCGGGAACAGGTAAAACCTCCCTGGGCCGGTCGGTCGCCCGGGCTCTGGACCGCAAGTTCGTCCGAATATCCCTGGGCGGAGTCCGGGATGAGGCGGAAATCCGGGGTCACCGGAAAACCTATGTCGGAGCTCTGCCGGGAAAGATTATCCAGGCACTTAAACGTGCAGGCTCCATCAACCCGGTATTCCTGCTGGATGAAGTGGATAAGATGTCCAACGACTACCGTGGAGACCCGTCTTCCGCTCTGCTGGAAGTGTTAGACCCCGAACAGAACGATAGTTTTACAGATCATTATCTGGAGGTGCCCTTCGATCTTTCAGAGGTGATGTTTATAACAACGGCCAACAGTCTGGAAAATATTCCCCATGCCCTGCGCGACCGCATGGAAGTGATTCGTGTCCCCGGTTACACCACAACAGAAAAAAAGAATATCGCCCGGCATTTCATAATTCCCAAACAGATAGGGGAAAACGGCCTGGAGGGCGCGGATGTTCATTTTAAAAATGAATCCCTGGATCTCCTTATACGGGGCTATACTCTGGAGTCCGGTGTACGAAACATGGAAAGGGCTATCAGTCAGGTGATGCGCAAGCTCACCCGCAAACTCCTTCACGACGAGCAGACCCGGCCGGGGCGCTGGGTTATCAACAGCTCAGCCCTCCACCTCAACCAACATTTATCCTCGGTTTTTATCAAACCCGAACGGGATATGCCGGAGCTGGAAGGTTTTCATCTGGAAGTCTCACCTTCTATGGTGCGGGACTATCTGGGGAAGGAACGGCTTGAGGACGACCTGGGAACCATGGGCCGCCCGGGACTGGCCCCGGGGCTCTACTACGACGGCGGCGGCGGAGGTGTTCTACCCATTGAAGCCCGTATTTTTGACGGCAGCGGGAAACTGATACTCACCGGTCAGCTCGGGGATGTGATGAAGGAAAGCGCTCAAATTGCCCTTTCTTACCTGCGGGCCAATAAGGAAATCTTCGGACTGAAAGCC
>DEIH01000160.1:0-566 GCA_002352375.1 Spirochaeta sp. UBA2779
ACTTTCACCGACATACCGGTATATTCAGCCACCTCTGGTGCAATGGTACCCACCGGAGTTCCCGAAGGGACTACTTCAGAAAAAAGACTGGGGTTCACATCCAGTGCATGGAGTATTTCTTCAGACCATTCACCTTTTTCAATATCCCAGGCCATGGTGCGTGATGCCATGGTAAGGTCGGTTACCCCCGGAGCCCCCAACTTCCCCAGGATAAAATCAGCGTAAGTGGTTATTCGGTTGGCAGAATTATAAATCACAGGAGAGATATCACGAAGAAGGAGTATTTTGGTAAGAGAATTCATAGGATGGGGACGCATTCCGGTAAGATTAAATAAATGCCGATCCCCCAGAATTCGGGCACAGCGGTTTGACTGAACCGCAGATCGGTAATCCATGCCCAGAATAGCCGGATAGATAGCCTTACCGTCACGGTTAACAGGAATAATGGCATCCCCCTGCACCGACAGGCTTAAAGCACCGACACTGGAAGCACCGGCCTGGAATGCAGCTTGCCTCATCACTTCAAGAGCGGCCTGCCAGACCGCTTCGGCATCCTGCTCAGCTTT
>DEIH01000160.1:718-11296 GCA_002352375.1 Spirochaeta sp. UBA2779
AGTCTTATGGTTTAACAAGTATTTTCAGAGCCTTACCGGTTCTGGCAGACTTAAAACCTTCGTTAATATCGTCCAGTGAAACTGTTTTAGTGAAGTACAGTTCCGGGCTGAGTGCCTTTGTTCGTATAGCCTCAAGTGCTTTTAAATGATGTCTGGTTTCATAGGAAAAAGCACCGACAACTTCCAGTTCATTATAATGAATTGAATTACTGTTCAGTTGCGTTATCGGGGCTGTTTTAGGTACTCCGCCAAAAAGAACAACACGTCCCCTCTTTCTCACCGATTGAACAGCCTGCTCCTGAGTTGCCACCACCGGATTGGCGCAGATTGCCAGATCAACTCCCAGTCCCTTGGTTAACTCCCGAACCCGGGAGGGAACATCCTCACTGGAAGCATCTATAATAAAATCCGGATGAAATTTCTCCAGAGATTCAAGGCGTCTCAAGTTTCCCGAGATTATTATTTTTGCAGCACCAAGGGCCCGTGCTGCTTCGATGTGAAGGCAGCCGATAGGGCCATCCCCAAGAATCAGGATACTGTCTCCCAGACCGAATTGAGCTCTCTCCAGGCCTGCAATAACCGATGAGGCGGGTTCAGACAGACAGGCAGCCTCCAGACTCACACCTTCAGGAATATGATGTATAAAACCCCTGCTTATAACTAAAGCCGGAATATGTATATATTCGGCAAATCCGCCGGGCCAATGAGTCCCGATCATTTTATGATCGTTACATAGATTCACCCATCCTCTTTTACAGTAATAGCATTCTCCGCAGCTCACATCCGGAGCCGCGGCAATCCGGTCTCCAACTTCGTATCCTTTAACCTCGGAGCCGACTTCATGGACAACTCCACTGAATTCATGACCAATTACCTGACTTTTAATACCGTGCCTTAATCCATTGTAGTAATTACGGATATCTCCCCCGCAAATCCCGCATGCATAAATCTTTATAATTATGTCTCCAGGACCGCATTCTGCCAAAGGCATTTCTTTGACGACAAGTTTCTCTAAACCTTCAAATAAGGCAGCTTTCATTTTATCTCATCCCCTTCTATTAATCGTTTTCCCACGGCTCCTCCCGGATGAATTACAGCAAACTGCTCCCGGGAGTACCCGGTATAGTGCATCACTGCGATACAGACAGCATCAAATACAGCTATTACGGCCATGGTGCTGGTGGTTGCCAGCATATTGAACTCATCAGCTTCTTTTTCCACTTTTATGAGGAAAGGAAGGCTGCTTTGTTTTGCCAGTATTGAATCAGGATTCTCAGTCACCCCGATAACAAAGACGCCTTTCGTCTCCAGGGCCGGAAGAAGATTAAGGATTTCACCTGTTCCGCCCCCTTTTGAAATCAAAATGGCCACATCACCATTCTGAACTGAACCCAATGCACCATGCACCGCATCACCTGAATCCAGAAAAAAGGAAGGACATTCAACACAGGACAACGAGTGGGCAATTTTCTTTGCAGCCGCAGCGGAGGTTCCGACTCCTGATGTGATAATCCGGCCGGAGCATGATGCAATAGCTTTAACGACACCTGTAAATGCAGCATCATCAATTGTGTGCTCCAGACCCATCAAAGCTTCAGCCCCTGTTTGCCAGACATATCGGGCGATATTACGGATTTCTTTCTCTACCATATTTCTTCTTCCTTAATTCAATATTTCCCGGTTTTCAGCTTATTCTGAGAGACTCATCATGTAAACTTAACTTTTCATATTTTAATTCTTTATACAACATTCTCAGAACCTATAGATCGCTCAATAGTATTTATAGTTATTTATTAGAGGTTTTACGCCATATTGGAATGTATATATTGAAATATTAGAACTGAATATTACCGGAGAATCTCTGGGAAAGGAAAAATGCTTCGGTGCCGTCAAGGGTATGGAATGGTACGTTTCAACGTAGCCGATATCATAGGATGGGAATTGTACCGGCACAGTAAATGATTGTTTTCCCATGAAAATATGTTAATCTCATAATAGATATGTATTCACTGTTGATAGCAGATGATGAAGAACTCGTACGCCGTGGCCTGGCAGAAACCTTTGATTGGGAATCTCTGGGATTCCGGGTTACCGGTACCGCAAAGGATGGAGCTGAGGCTCTGAATATTCTAGGGAGGGACGGGGCTGATGTAGTTCTGGCCGACATCCGGATGCCGAATCTTAATGGACTTGATATGGCGGCCCGTATTCGTATTCAATCACCGAAAACCCGAGTCGTTATCCTTTCCGGTTATGATGACTTCGAATATGCCCGGAATGCTATTGAGCAGGATGTTTTCAGTTACCTTCTTAAACCCTTAAAAGAAGAACGTGCGGCAGAGGTTTTCAAACAGTTAAAAAAGACTCTGGATCTGGAAAAAGAAGATTCTACAGACCGGCATAAGGGAAAGACGATCCGGCTTCAGGATATACTCCGGAGAATTTTCAATACAGGAGAAGGCAGCGAAGAGATTTCTGCTATCCTCGAACAACCTTATTCCGGTGGAACTGTGATGATGCTCGATCCCTGCATTCATAAATCTAATATTACAGAAAATAATCCTTATAGAATCCTTCCGCGGT
Organism: Spirochaeta sp. UBA2779; assembly: GCA_002352375.1. GTDB lineage: Bacteria > Spirochaetota > Spirochaetia > DSM-2461 > DSM-2461 > UBA2779. Next base: position 3,302 of record DEIH01000160.1, read on the forward strand.
TTCTCGAATCCCTGAATGGATTATCTGAAAACATTGTCGCCACATCTCTTAATGAAAACAGAATTGCCATTCTTTTGATATCACCCCTCACTGAACTGAAAAACTCTGTTGAACGCACTTATCAGGAGATTCGTCGCCGAGGGCAGGAATACGGAGGAATGAACTTTACCGCAGCTGTGGGGAATCCGGCAGAACATATCCAGGACATTGCCAGATCAGGCTCAGAAGCCCGGGCACTTCTCGGCCATGCATTGTACCTCGGTAAGAACAGACTGATAGAGGGAAAAGATATTCAACGTGAACACGCTCTCAAGCTTCCTGACTTCCAAAGAGAGGCCGGACGTTTTACCGATATAATGACATCCCGTGATGAAACCGCCCTCATTGCCCGATCAGACAGAATATTTTCACTTATGAGAGAGGCCTGTCCCAGAAACACCACACCATTGAGAACCTGGTTTCGAAATTTCTTCTATTCCCTGAACCTGGTACTTACCGAGAGGGGATTCGCATCCGAAGCTGTACTGGGAAATATTGACAACATCATTGATGCTCTGGCAATGGCCCGGACAATAGAGGATATGAGGGATATTTTCTACAACAAGGCTCTTTCAGGACTCGAAGAAACTTCAAAAAATACGGATAAATCAGGACACCGTGTGGTCAGATATACTATCGAAGCATTGCAGACTCGATTTTCAGAAGATGTGGGTCTGGATGTCATTGCCGATGAACTGAATATCAGCAGCCCGTATCTGAGCAGACTGTTTAAAGCTGAAACAGGTGTGAATTTCAAAGAGTATCTCACCAGACTACGCCTGGACAAAGCCAGAAAGATGCTTCGGGAAACGGGGTTGAAAGTGTATGAGATAGCTGATGCAACAGGTTATCCTGATCAGAAGTACTTCAGCGAATTATTTAAGAAACGAACCGGAATGGCGCCCAGAGAATACCGCATGGAAGTCAGACCACCGGGATGATCAGTAGAATCTCAACAAAACTGATGCTTGCCTACGGCACCCTCTTTGCCGTCCTGCTGATACTATCAGGGGTATTTCTCTATGCCCGTGTAAGTTCTCTGATTACAGAAAGGGTGGATAGCGATTTATCCTCCACTGCCGAATTTATTAAAACAATCGTAGAACTCCGAATTGAAAACAAGAGAGATGAAGTTAGAAAAGATCTGATTGTTGCCGAACACTTCCTGATGAATAACCTATCGATACACCATGGTGAAACAAGAAAAATCACAGCGGTGAATTACCTCACTGAAAAAGATCAACCTGTCACAATTCCCACCATGGAATTTAACGGAATACCGGTATTTGCTAACAGAAACCTGGTTGATCGGATAAGTGAGAAAACCGGCAGCGATGTTACATTGTACCAGCGTTTACCGGAAGGACTAGTCGCCATATCCACAACAATTCTGGATGAAAGAGGGAATCGGGATATCGGCCGTCTGATACCAAACGGGTCGCCCTGGGATATTCTGGTAAGGCGTGAGGGAACTTTCTACGGCCGTGACTATCTCTCCCGGGAATGGTATTTCACAGCATGGAAACAAATCCTTAATAAAGAGGATGAGGATATCGGTGCCATTTTCATCGCCCAGAAACAGGTGGATTTACCCAAGCTGGAAGAAGAACTTGGCGCAATTAAGGTAGGCAGGCAGGGATTCCCTTTCGTTCTTGATACCCTCAGCAAGGTAATCATTCATCCGGAACTAAAGGGACTCTCCTGGTCTCAGTCGCCGGCATTTGTGGAAATGATATTCAGAAAAAATGGCCGAATTGAATACAATGCGGTAGATTCGGATGGAAAGAACCGGGACCATATAGCGTTTTTCCGCTTTATTCCTGATATGAACTGGGTTCTTGTCGTTGGTTCCTACAAGGATGATTTTTACGGTGGCCTTTCCACCCTTAAGAATATGTTATTGATTGTATTCGGTGCTGCCGGAGTAACATCAATACTGATATCAATGTTTCTGGGACACCGGATCAGCAGACCAATCGTTGATGTATCCGAAAAACTTGCAGAAATTGCTCTGGGTGAAGCCAACCTGGAATCCAGGTTGGTGGTACCAGGCGATGATGAAGTAGGCCGTCTTGCCGGTTACTACAATACCTTTGTGGCAAAACTACGGAATCTTCAGGAAATGGAACGACGGGGAGTGGAAGTTCGTTTACGGGATTCTCAGATGAACGCTTTACAGGCCCAGATTAACCCCCATTTCCTGCATAATACCCTTGAGACCATCCGGTATATGATAAAACTCAATGACAATAGAGCCTCAGAGATGATAAGGCTTCTGGCCGAACTGTTCCGCATCAGTCTCGGCAGTGACAGCAATATCACAACAGTCCGCCGGGAATTGGAACATATTGACCTCTATATGTCCCTCCAATCCTTACGGTATGGTGGCCGCTTTACCCTGATAAAAAATGTCGACCCTGATATTCTTAATCTCTACACTGTGAGATTCATACTTCAGCCCATTGTTGAAAATTCAATACATCATGGTTTTGAACCCAAGGAGGGGCCGGGTACAGTAACTATTTTCGGTTCCAGAGAAGGTGAACGAATCACCCTGTCTGTATCTGATAACGGTGTAGGAATGGATTCGGATACCATGAAAAATCTCAATTGGCAGCTTTCAGGCAGAGCCTCTGGAGGGCATATCGGGTTAAAGAACGTCCACGACCGAATCCATCTCCATTTCGGAGAATCGTTCGGGACCCATGTCGGAGAAGTACCCGGAGGGGGGACAATTGTAACCCTTGAACTGCCAGCTCTGGAGTGGGAGCCCCGGTCTTTCCACGCATGGGATGACACCAAGTACGCTTTTCTTGAAAACGATTGACACAAAACCTGTTTCTTACATATTTTCCATAAAAAGATAAGAAAACTGAATTTTTAATAAAAACTTACCCCTATCTAGATGCTCTTGGAGGATTAATACTAATTTATCATACCAAATAGGAGAAAGATAAATGAAAAAATTCCTTATCTTTGCTATCGTTACGGCTCTCATTGCACCAGCTGCTTTCGCCAATGGCGGATCAGACAACGGCAGTGGAGAAACCACCATCGCTTTCTGCTTTCAAGATCTGGAAACGGAATTCTGGGTTGCTGGACATAGCGCAATCACGGAAACCCTGGCAGCTCAGGGAATCAAAGTTATTGAAAAAAATGCCAATGAAGATGCAAATCGTCAGCTCGAACAGGTAAAAGATGTCATCGTTCAGGGTGTAGACGGCGTTATCATCATCCCTCAGGACGGAGAGAGTGCCGTAACCATTGCAAAAGAATGTAACAGTGCCGGAGTACCCATTGGCGTATTCAACCGGCCCCCGGCAGACAAAAGTGCAGACGCTCTTGTTGTAGTTGCCAATAATGAAGCCATTGCAGAACAGGCTGTTGAGTACATAGCTCAGGAAGCGATGAAACTTGGCCGGAAAGTAACCCCTGCAATCATGGTAGGCGATCTTGGCGATCCCAATGCCGTCGGCCGTCGGAAAGGTTTTTACAATGTAATTGACAAGTATCCCGATCTCTGGACCGGCGCTCCCATTGAAATCCCCACCAAATGGGATTCCAATACCGCATTAGCCAATCTTCAGAGTGCTATGCAGGCCAATCCCGACATCGACTTCCTCTTCACCTCATCCGACTTCCTCTATCCGGTTATCAAGTCTGTTCTGGCCCCCCTGGGTAAATGGCAGAAAATCGGTGATCCCGGCCACATCCTTCTTGCCGGCCTGGACGGAGACAAGACAGCCTGTGGGTTGCAAAAAGACGGTTATGTGGATGCTACCGGAGTTCAGGATGTATTTACCGAAGCTCAGATGCTCCTCGATGCCATGCTGGCCGCTATCGAAAAAGGTGAAGGAACACCAAACGAATGGTTGTACGATGATGGTTTCGCACTCACCCAGGCTAATATGGGCGAGCGGGAAATGGATATGTGGGGATGTAAACTCCTCGCAGGTAAATAAACTGGTATAATCATTCAATACTTTGAATTATTGCTCCGGGTCGGGATAGTCCCTCCCGGGGTAACCGGCCCGTACAGTTTGTACGGGCCGGATTGCTATCTGATGGTATTCTCCTGATAGAATACGTATTTCAAAAAAGACTATAAAGAGGTGTATAAAGGTGTCCAAGGTCGATCAATTGAATACCGGCCGGGTTGGAAGTGTAAAAATAATGGGGAGAAAGATTCTTCTCTCAGAATTCTTTGTTCTGTATCTGACTATTTTCTACCTGCTTGTTTTATTTCCATTTATTCCCAGGGTATTCAGCCCCTACAACATTAAGAATGTGCTGTCGAATACCTGGCCTCTTCTGGTAATTGCCATCGGCCAGACATTTGTTCTTATCACTGCCGGAATCGACTTATCACAAACTTCTGTGATGGCTTTATCAAGCATATTCGGAGCTGTTATAATGACCTCGGAAGCAGATCCAGTATTATTGTCTAAAAGCCCTCTCTGGGGATTCATGCTTACCGAAAACGGCGGTCTGTTTTCAGGTTCTGCAGCAGCTCTTCCTGTCGGCCTGCTGATAATGGCGGCAATAGGGGTTGCAATCGGTCTGATTAACGGATTTTCAGTTGCAAAACTTCGTATGCCACCATTTATAGTAACCCTTGTGACCCAAATGTTTTTTGCTGCCGTTGCTATCTGGCTTTCTAAAAGTGAGAATATCCGGCACCTTCCTGAAAGTTTCAGCCGTCTGGGACGGGGAAATATCGGTCCCATACCAATAGCCCTGATTATCGCTGTTATTATTGCCGTTTCAGCACACCTGCTGATGAGCCGTACCCTGTACGGACGAAGGTTATACGCAACCGGTATCAACCCCCGGGCCGCCCGAATTTCCGGAGTCCCTACAGCAAGAATTATCATTGCAGCCTATGCCCTGAGTGGATTCTGTGCAGCAGTGGGAGGAATCCTGTATTCAGCACGTTTGGAACAAGGACGCCCGACTTTGGGAAACACACTTCTTCTGGATATAATCGGGGCCAATGTCATCGGAGGAATCAGTCTGGCCGGAGGTAAAGGGAAAGTTCTCTGGACCGTTTTCGGTGTCGTGTTCTTTATCTTTCTCTCCAATACATTGAACCTGCTGAACCTGAAATTCTTTGTTATTGATATAGTTAAAGGAATGGTGATACTTCTCGCCGCAATTCTGGATGTAGTCCGCTCACAATTAGCTTTGCGGTATTCGGGAGGTAAGGTGTAATGGGAACCAAACTCAAGTTTAACAATATCCGAAAGCACTTTTTTGGTGTTACAGCACTGGATGGAGTTTCCTTTGAAATTGAAGAGAAGCATACAGTCGGTTTAATTGGTGAAAACGGAGCGGGGAAATCCACTCTGATGAATATTCTCGGAGGTGTGCTGCTGCCCGATGATGGTGATATGAGCCTGGATGGAGAAGCATACCTCCCATCCAACCCCCGTGATGCGGCCCGGATGGGCGTGGCCTTCATACATCAGGAACTCAATCTTTTTACAAATCTGTCTATCGCAGAGAATATTTATATAAATAGCTTCCCGAATCTGAATAAAACACCTCTGATTGACAAAAAGAAAATGAACGATTCTTTGAAATCCCTTTTAAAATCACTGGACCTGAATTATTCGCCCTCTACAACAGTGGAAAACCTTGCTCCTGGAGAACGGCAGCTTGTGGAAATTGCCAAAGCCCTTCATTCAGATGCCTATCTAATAATTTTCGACGAACCGACAACCTCCCTGACAGCCAGGGAGACAGAGAAACTCTTTACGATACTGAAACAGCTGCGTTCTGAAGGTCGTACCATCATCTATATTTCGCACATATTAAGCGAAGTGAAGCATATTACAGACAATGTTATTGTTCTTCGGGACGGCAAAGTTACCGGCAGCAGCGAAACCGGATCGATTGAAATACCGGAAATGATAAGCCGGATGGTGGGACGGGAAAGTGACAATTTGTTTCCTGAAAGGTCTTCAAAACCCAATAATTCTCCCATTCTTGAAGTAAAGGGTTTATCTCAACCCGGTATAATCGGAGAGGTTGATTTCAGCGTTCATGAAGGGGAAGTTCTCGGAGTTTTCGGGCTGATGGGTTCCGGAAGAACAGAAATGGCCAGAATGCTTTTTGGCGTTGATTCTTATCGTTCAGGATCCATCAGTATTGATGGAAATCCACTGCCGAGAAACAGTCCTCGATCCTGTATCGAACGGGGCATGGCATTTGTAACCGAAGATCGCCGGGAAGAAGGCCTTCTGATGAACGTTGCGATTACAGAGAATATCGGACTTGTCAGTCTGCCGGACTATTGCCGGAATCTGGTCAAATGGGTGGATGCCAAAAGAATGAATGAAGAAGCCGGGATTATCGGTGACTCCTTAAAACTCAAAGCCTCGGACATACGCCGGCAGCCGGCTATGAGCCTGAGCGGTGGAAATCAGCAGAAAGTAGTTATAGGGAAATGGCTTATGAAAAAACCCAGACTCCTGATAATGGATGAACCCACCAGGGGTATCGACGTCGGAGCCAAATATGAAGTGTACAGTATCATGGACCGCCTGGCTGCCGAGAACTCGGGAATCCTCTTTATTTCCTCAGAAATTGAGGAACTGATAGGAATTGCCGACCGAATTGTTGTAATGAGTCAGGGAGAACTTGTGAAGGTATTTGAAAAGAAGGATTTTGATGTAACAGCCCTGATGGCCGCAGCATTCCGTGAGGCTGTAGCATGAAAGACCGCAACTGGCAGAGATTCATTCTCAAGAACACAACTTTTATATTATTTGTACTGCTCTTCCTTATATTCGGGATAATCGCCCCGAGGTTTCTGTCCTTCAAAAACCTGGAGATTATCCTGTCCAACAGCTCCTACATCGGAATCATTGCTGTTGGTATGACCTTCGTCCTTCTCACCGGAGGTATTGATCTGTCGGTTGGATCCACGATGTATCTTTCAGCCGTTTCCAGCGGTACATTGATTGCCGCAGGATGGCCCATTGCACCAACTATTGCCGTAAGCCTTCTCATCGGTATTGCAATGGGTTATGTCAATGCCCTGATTATCACAAGGCTTAAAATAGTTCCCTTTCTCGCCACCCTGGTTACAATGACCGTCGGTAGGGGTATTGGCATGTTTGTAACCAAATCTGTACAGGTGGATTTCCCCGATTCCATCACCTTGATGAGCACCGTTAAAGTCTTTGGATTCATACCCCTGCAGATTTTCATCTTTGGACTGGTTGTGCTATTGGCAATGGTATTTCTCCGTCTGACAAAAAGCGGCCGGCAGCTGTATGCCGTTGGTAATGACCCCTTTGCAGCTGAACGTGCAGGTATTCGAACACGTCCGCTTATCACCAGCACCTATGTAATCAGCGGTTTCTTTGCCGCCCTGGGCGGGTTTATATCCATCACTCAAATCGGCCGGGTAAGTGCCGGTTTCGGTTCCGGAGATGAGTTTGATGCCATTGCAGCAGCCGTTCTCGGCGGAGCCAGCCTGATGGGTGGTGTAGGAAGTGTTTTCCCCGGAACAGTCCTTGGTACCGTGATGATTCAGATGATTCAGGCCGGTCTTGTGTACACAGCCGTCGATATTTATCTACATCCCATCGTGATGTCCCTCATCATTTTCTTTGCAGTTTTCCTGGACAGTGTGCGTACCGATCAATTGAAGAAGATGGAACGTCGAACCATAATGAAAATTATAAGCTGATGCGAATCTCAGCAATTATTGCTCTTGTATTTGCAGGTTTATTGACCTCTTGCACCGAAAGGGTGGAAATCTATTACTCCGCCAATCTGAATGGAAATCTCCTCGGATGTGATTGCTGGGGATACCCGGAGGCCGGCCTGGATAAGAGGGCCTGGTATCTGAATCAGAATCCACTGCCGGAAGATGCTTTGCTGCTTGATGCAGGCAACATTCTGGAGACAGGCAGAGATCCGGTACTTACCGGTTACATCCTGAAA
>DEIH01000035.1:0-5677 GCA_002352375.1 Spirochaeta sp. UBA2779
GGTTTTACTTGCTTTAATTACAATTTCTTTCTCTTTTACAGAAGAATTGCGGGTGATGTCCTGGAATCTGATGGATATGGATCTTTTTGACGGTGAGGGGTTTAACAGGGTACCCTGGCAGGCGGATGCTGAGAGGGTGATTGCCGATACCCTGAGGAGGGTGAATCCGGATGTTATTCTTATCGTTGAAGCCCCCTCTTTTACCGAGCTTGAAGGCTTTGTAGAGAGGAACAATCTGAACTATCAGGTTGTCCATGTCCGTCAGCAGTCCGGACGGCGTAGTTATGCGGATTCCATGGCACTTCTAAGCCGGGTAAAGGTGGATGCGGTTTCCCTGGAAACACCCCCGGTTCCCGGAAGCATCCGGACTCCGGATACCGCGTATCTGGACTGGAGCTACCGGGGTTTGCTTGTAGCTGAATACGGGGAACTGACGGTAATCGGTGTTCATCTGAAAAGTCCCTGGGACGGCAAACAGCGCTCCTACGACATCCGGGATGCTCAGGCCCGGGGGTTGCTGGATTACATCCGGGGGATAGATGGATCATTGCTTGTTCTCGGTGACTTCAACGATTCCCCGGGGCGGGATGAAAAGGAGAGGGCTTATGGCATCCGGGACACCCTGGGTTTGATCGGCGGAATTCTTGAACGCTCGGTTGGAGACGAAGTCACCCAGAAAAAAGGTTTTAATCTGGACCATATTTTTATCCGGGGAGGGCATGCCGGGGTACGTGAAACTGAGGAAACCGATTGGATAATAAGCGATCACCGGCCTGTGTGGACGGATGTAGAGTACTGAACCCCGGATTCTAGCCTATGCCGATCAGGGCGATACCCGCTAATGCCAGAAGAAGTCCGGCTATGCGCAGAGAGCTGAGTTTTTCCTTGAACACGATACGCTGAAGAATTACTGTGGGCGCCGGATACATGGCTGTAACAACCACGGCGGTTATCAGCATTCCCGAACGGAATGCCAGCAGATAGAAGATGTTGGCCAGCATATCGAGAGTTCCGGCTAACAGGGTGGCCCGACGGCTGCCTTTATTGAGTACCAGAGGTTTACGCCGGAAGATTGTAGCCAGGAGCAGGGCCGGAACACTTGCTGAACGGGCGGCAACCAGAGGCCAGAGCCCCGAATGTTCCCCGGTTCTTGAGAGGAGAATGAAAAAACCGCTGAATCCGACACCTGCAATCAGTCCGAATCTCAGTGATTTTATCACTGCGCCTTTTTTATCACCACGTTCAAAGGAGAGCAGCAGTATGGCCGGCAGGGCGATGGCCACTCCGGTCCATGTGACAGGATCCGGTCTTTCTCCGGTGAGAACGCCGAAAAGAACGGGAAGTGCCGCCCCTGTGAGTGCGGCGGTGGGAGAGACGATTACCGCCCGGCCCTCGGCCAGCCCCTGATAGAGGAAACTTAAGCCCGCTGCTCCTGAGAGCCCTGCTGCGGCACCCCAGAGCCATGTCTGCAGAGACGGTAGCGGTCCGCTGATAAAAGGAACCGCGATGAGGGCAATAAGTATTCCTACAGCTTGAGACCAGGCGGCAACGGCGGAAACCGGACTCTTCCGGGAAGCCAGTCCCCCGGAGAAATCGGCGATGCCAAAGGACAATGCGGAAATTGCGGCGAATATCATACACGGATTATTCAACTCGGAAGTGAATCTATTTGCAATAGCCGGAATAATATCAGTGAGCTTTTTTTCTGTATAGGAAATCAAGTGAAGTTCTGCTACATTGGTTTCTGTTATGCCCATATCAGATTCCATCAATGAAATGATGAAGAATTCCTCGTTCATCCGCAGGATGTTCGAAGAAGGAGCCAAGCTTAAAATACTTCACGGGGTGGATAAAGTCTGTGACTTTTCCATCGGTAATCCTGATATGATTCCACCCCAGGAGTTTCAGAGGGTGCTCATGGAAGAGGCGGGCCGGACCGAGCCCCGGATTCATGGCTATATGCCCAATGCCGGTTTCCCGCATGTCCGGGAGGCTGTTGCCGCATTTGCATCTGATGAGCAAAAGGTGGATTTGACAAGTCAGCATGTTCTGATGACCTGCGGCGCAGGGGGTGCTTTGAATGTGGCCCTTCGCGCCATCACAAACCCCGGAGACGAAGTTCTGGCTTCAGCCCCCTGTTTTGTGGAATACGGGTTTTACTGCGGGAACTACGGGGCTTTGTTGAAGCTGGTTCCCTCCACCGATAATTTCGATCTGGATCCCAAAGCCTTTGCCGAAGCTATCACTGAAAAAACAGCGGCGGTGATTATAAACTCACCTCACAATCCCACCGGCAGGGTATACCCCGAAGAAACCCTGGCGGAGCTGGCTCAAGTTCTGGAAGCCGCCCGGAAAAGAACCGGCCGGCGCATCTATCTTATCAGCGACGAGCCCTACCGGAAAATCGTATACAACGGGCTGAAAGTACCGCCTGTAATGGCCTTATACCGCCACAGTCTGGTGGCTACCAGTTATTCAAAAGACCTCTCACTCCCCGGGGAACGCATCGGCTATCTGGCGGTGAACCCGGCGGCGGATGATTCTGAGAAACTGATTGGTGCATTAACCCTCTGTAATAGAATCCTGGGTTATGTGAATGCTCCGGGGCTGATGCAGCGTATCGTTGCCAGGCTCCAGGGTGCTTCAGTGGATGTGGGTATCTATCAGGCCAAGCGTGATAATCTGAAACGAATCTTTGACGATGCGGGTTTTGAGTATGCCGAGCCCCAGGGAACTTTTTACTTCTGGCTAAAATCCCCGGTGGCGGATGAGAGGGAAGTTGTGGATGCTCTGAAAAAGGAGTTGATACTGACTGTTCCCGGCAGGGGATTTGCCGGCCCCGGGTGGTTCCGGGTTTCCTACTGCGTGGATGATGCGGTTATAAAGAGGTCGGCTGAAGGGTTCCGCAAAGTGAGGAAGCTCTTTGGAGAATACTGCTGACTGAAATCAGCCCTCTTTATCTGTATATTCCGTTTTTCAAAATCGCCAGATAGAAATCCCAGTTATTTCTGTAGTCTTCTTTAATTCTTTCGGGGTCGCGTTCGGTCTTTATCTCAAGAAGGAAGTCCATTCGGGTTTTAAGCAGCATCCACATAGCCAGTTCCAGGATCTGTTCTTTGGGATGGTTCAGAGTGTTGACTTCGACGTCACCGAAGAGTTCCAGGAAGTGCCTGCGGAAAGTTTCGCGGCTTTTTTCCTCGATATCTTCATTACTCAAGTTGGCGATGCGGACTATCAGAGAGACAAAATGAGGATGATCTAAATAGAAATCTATGGCAATATCCGCGATGAGTTTAAGACGGTTCAGAAGATCCGGGGGAAGTTCTTTTCCTTCATCAGCTATCCTGATTTTCAGGTAGTCGTAGAGATGGGTGTAGGTGTATTCAACAGTGTAGAGAAATAGCTCCTCTTTGGATGAGATGTATTCATAAAGGCCGCCTTTGGAAATTCCCGCTTTTTTGATAATTCTGTCAGTGGAACTCCCATCATATCCATGTTCCCCGAATTCATAAATACAGGCTTGGAGAATTCGCTGTTTTTTTTCAATCGGCAGGTTCTCAAAGGTTTTTTTCATCAACATTATTTACTTTCGATTATCCTGAACCCGTTTTATTTTCTCTCCTGTCGAGCGCTTGAGGCTTTTTGGTTCAGCCAGGGTGATTTTTGCGTGGATGCCGAGTTGGGATGTTAACAATTGGGCGATTTTCTCCTGGAAAACCTGTACTTTCCGGATTTCATCAAAGGGGAGAAAGTTTGGAGTAACTTCCACCTTGAGTTCAATTACATCCACTCCCTCTTCCCTGGAAAGGACAATCTGAAAGTGAGGTTCTATACCCTCGATTTCAAAAAGGATTTCTTCGATGTTCGATGGGAATATATTCCTGCCGTCTACGATAATCATGTCGTCTGTGCGTCCGGAGATTCTACTGATTCTGGCAGTAGTCCGACCGCAGGCGCAGTCTCCTTCAACTATGGAGGAGATATCACCGGTTCTGTACCTGATTAGGGGGAAACCTTCTTTTGTCAGGGTGGTGAATACCAGTTCTCCCTGCTCTCCCGAGGGAACTTCCTCAAGAGTTTCAGGATTGATAATTTCCAGGATAAAGTGATCCTCATTAACATGCAGACCGGAATGCTGCTCACATTCGAAGGCCACTCCCGGGCCGATAATTTCCGTGAGACCGTAATTGTCAAAGGTTTCAATCTTCAGGCGGGATTCGATTTCTTTCCTGAGATTTTCACTCCATGGCTCCGAGCCGAAGAGGCCGGTGGAGAGGTTCAGTTCCTGGGTATCACGCCCCATTTCCTCCATCAGAGAGGCCACATGCAGGGCGTAACCCGGGGGGGAAACCAGGGTTGTGGTACGGTAATCCTTCATCACCTGTATCTGCTTCATCACATCATCCCCGGAGTAGGGGATAACCGAAGCTCCGATTTTCTCTGCTCCGTAATGGAAACCGAAGCCTCCGGTGGACAGACTGTAGTCGAAGGCAATCTGAACAAAATCATGGCTGGTAACACCAGCGGCGCTCAGGATTCTGGCCACCAGTGAAGACCAGGTTTTCAAATCGTTCTTTGTGTATCCCACGACTATGGGCTTTCCCGTTGTTCCCGAAGTGGAGTGGATTCTAACGATATCCCGCAGGGGTACGGCAAAGGCCTCATAGGGGTAACTTTGTCTTAAATCGTTTTTAGTTGTAAAGGGAAGCTTCTTCAGGTCGTCCAAAGATTTTATTGAATCAATCTGGATTCCCTCCTTGTCATACAGAGCTTTGTAAAAAGAGACATTTCTATACACCCGGTGAAGAGTAGCCTGAAGTCGTTCTATCTGCAGCTGTTCAAGGTCCTGTTTCTCCATGGATTCATATTCCATGTTGTAAATCATTCTCCGCCTCCCATGTCGGTAAATTCCTTGTAATCTTTTCCCAGGTATGCCCGTCTGACATCGTTGTTATCAAGCAGTTCTTCCGCACTGCCTTCAAGAACCAGGTTTCCGGTTTCCATCACATAGCCTCTGTCGGCTATTTCAAGTACCGCTTTTGCATTCTGTTCCACAATAAGAACTGTTTTCCCCTGATTCCGGAGGGTTTCCACCACTTTGAATATGTCTTTGACAATCAGAGGGGCCAGTCCCATGGAAGGTTCATCCATCATTATCAGAACCGGGTTTGACATCAAACCTCTTCCGATGGCCACCATCTGCTGCTCTCCTCCCGATAGGGTTCCCGCCAGCTGAGACTGCCGATCGTTAAGTATGGGGAACATTTTGTAGATTTGTTCCAGATTCATGTTTGCATCGTTACTTTTTTTATGTCCGAAGAGGGTATAGGCCCCCAGAATGAGGTTTTCCTTAACTGTCATTGTGGGAAACAGCTGTCTACCTTCGGGAACCAGGACGCAGCCCTCTTTAACAATTCGATCCGGAGGGGCCAGGGTAACATCCTTACCCTGAAGTAGAATCTCACCTGAAGAGGGTGTGATGAGCGAGGCGATAGTATTCAGCAGGGTTGATTTTCCGGCACCGTTTGCACCGATAATGGTTACAATTTCACCGTGATTAACGTGAAGACTGATTCCTTTGAGCACTTTCAGCTTTTCGTAGCCTGCTTCCAGGTTTCGTATCCTAATCATCCTCACCACCCAGATATATCTTAATCACTTCCCTGTCATTCTGCAC
>DEIH01000035.1:5770-10047 GCA_002352375.1 Spirochaeta sp. UBA2779
ACGGTGCGGCCCTGATCTCTGATTTTTACAATCAATCCGGCCAGTTCATCTGTTTCATGCATATTCAGGCCTGCGGCCGGTTCATCCAGAAGAAGAACCTCCGGATCGGCGGCCAGAAGCCGGGCCAGTTCCACTGAACGTTGTTTACCAAAAGAAAGATTTCCCACTTCCTGCTTCATGATTTCCGTGATATTCAGCCACTCCAGAATCTCAAAAACTTTTTCACGGGCGTCAGATTCTTCTTTTCGGCTCTTCTTCAGGGAAAGCATCCCGGAGATGAAACCGGCAGTTCCGACGACATGCCGGCCTAAAAGTACGTTGTCCAGAACGCTCATATGGCTGCTGAGTTTCAAATTCTGAAATGTACGGAATACTCCAAGCTCTGCAACCTGAAAAGGCTTCAGACCGGTTAATTTTTTATTCTTTAAAGTCACCAGGCCGCTGTCCGGGGCAAAAGTCCCGGCAATTATATTAAACAGCGTTGTTTTACCTGCTCCGTTAGGACCGATAACCGCTTTGATAAGACCTTGAGGGACTTCGAAGGTTACATTATCAACAGCATGAAGTCCGCCGAAGGATTTATCCAGATTCTGGACTTTCAGGATTACATCATTTGCCACGTAATATCCTTTTAATCCGGTTCAGACTGGCGGGCTGAAACAGGCCGTCGGGGAAGAACATCATAATTATAACGAGAATAATTCCGAAAACCGCATCATCATAAACTCCGAAAAGGCCCCGCAGGGAGAGAAAGTTCAGAAAAAGGCCCATAATCAGAACGCCCCAGAGATTGGCCATTCCACCCACCGCTACAATAGCAACGTAACGGACAGACTTGGCTACACTGGATTCTGATGGACCGATTCCGCCGTTGTAGTGAGTGATAAATACACCGGCAGCAGCGGCAAAAACAGCGCCGATAACAAAAACTTTAACCTTGTACTGAGCCGTATTTACACCCATGGCATCTGCGGCATCTTCCCCGCCGTGGAGGGAACGAAGAGCCCGGCCTGTCCGGGAGTTAATCAGGTTCAAAAGAAGTACCATGGCCAGGATAACAAAAAACCAGGCGGTATAATAGTTGATAATCCGGATGGAAAAATCTCCGCCTATGGTAATTCCAGGGAGAATGGGAAATGCCGGAACATTGGAGATACCATCGGCCTCTCCGAAGATGTGTGTTCCCAGTACAATTCGATAGATGATAATCCCGAAACCCATGGTGGCCATTCCCAGATAATGTCCTTTCAACCGGAGAACCGGAACCCCGATGGAATAGGCGACAACTCCTGCCAGAACTAGTGCGAGGATAAAAGAAATCCAGGGAGAGAGATGGACGATGGAATCTCCATAGAGGGTAACTTTGTGAACCAGTAGGCCGATTTTATCCAGAAAAGCGAAAAAAGGCCGGCTGATTTTATCCGTCAGATCGAAGGTGGTGAGTACTGCTGTGGTATAACCGCCGATAGCAAAAAACCCCGCTTGTCCCAGAGAAATCTGACCGGCATAACCCATTACCATGCTTAAACCCAGGGCCACAACCACATAGTAGGCGGCCATGGTGAGCTGTGTGAGATAATAGGCGGTTCCGGTAATCAGAGTGAGCAGCTGTATCAGAACCAGCACCCCGGCCAGCAGGACAATCGGGTAGTATTTTTTAAGCTTCATTTAAAAATCCTTGAGTGAAGAAGTCTGCCGGGAGCCGAAGAGTCCACTGGGCTTGAGTACCAGAATAACCAGCAGGATGAGTATTGAAATTACATCCTTGTATACCATGGGAAGAAAGCTGATGCTGAAAGATTCAATGAGCCCCAGCAGCAGTCCGGCGGCTACGGCAGCCATGGGATTTCCCAGCCCTCCGAGTATGGCAACAATAAACCCTTTTATAGCCAGTTCACTTCCCATGGAGTAATGGGTTTGAGTTAAGGGTGATACAAGGCAGCCTCCCAGGGCTCCGATTCCGGCAGCCAGCATAAAGGAGAGGTTTACCATTCGGCTTGTTCTGATTCCGCAGAGCTTGGCTGCCCGGGTATTTGAAGAACAGGCCCTCATTGCCTGGCCTGTCAGGGTAAAGCGGAAGAACAGATAGAGGGCCATCACAATCAGAGCTGTAACACCGACAATCCAAAGTACCTGGGGTGAGATTCTGGCTCCGAGAATATCAATGGATGAAATCTCATTACCGGTGAAAAACCGCAGGGCTCTTATCTGTTCGTCCCAGATAAGAAGGGCAATCTCCCTGATAATAATGGATATTCCGATGGTAATAACGATCATCCCCAGAACAGAGCTTTTTTTCATACGCCTGATAAAGACGATTTCAATCAGGCTTCCCACAGCTCCTGTAATCAGAACTGCAAGTACAACCGCCGGAACCAGGCTCATAATCTGAGACAGGGAATAGGCAATCATACCGCCGAGCATGACGAACTCACCCTGGGCCAGATTAATAATTCCCGTTGTGTTGTAGATGATGTTGTAACCGATGGCAACCAGAGCATAAATACTGCCCACAGTGATGCCTGAAAAAATGTACTGCAGAATTTGTTCGGATGTCATGTTGATCCTTTACGAAAAAAACCGGACAGGAATCTGAAATCCCAGTCCGGTTTTTGTATCGCGTTTCTCTCTTTTAATATAGGGCGAAGGCTCCATCTTTTACTGTGAGTATGGCAAGAGAGTCCATACCCAGGCCGTTGTGATCGTCCTTTGAGTAGTTGAACACACCGCCGGTTCCCGGGAACCCGGTTAAGCTTTCAATGGCATTCCGGAGATCTTCACGGCTCAGGCTGTCAGCTTTTTTTGCCGCTTCAACAATAATCGAGAGTGCATCGTAGGCATGGCCGCCGAAGGTGCTGGCCGGTTCGTTGTACCTGGATTCATAGGCATTTTTATAGGCGACAAGAGTGGCTTTCTGGGGGTTGGAGTCGGGAAGTTCATCAGCAACAAGAAGGCGTCCGGCGGGGAAAATGATACCATTTGCAGCTTCTCCTGCGGCGATAACGTACTGAATATTCCCGAATCCGTGACTTTGAAACAGAGGCACATCCATTCCCAGCTGCTTCATATTCTTGGGAACAATGGACTGAGCCGGAACGATGGACCAGTTCACCACAGCCTGAACATCTTCGGCATTGATTTTAGTGAGAAGGGCGGTGAGGTCGGTAGCGGCTCTGTCGTAGGTTTCCGCCAGAGCAATCTCAATACCGTACTGGGGGGCGTATTTTTCCAATTGACCTTTTCCCGCATTTCCGAACCCGGAGTTGGCGGCTACAACACCGATTTTTGTAATTCCCATGCTGTTCATGGTTTGAAAAATCAGTTCGGCTACGTAGCTGTCTTTCTGAGGTGTCTTAAAAACATAGCTTGCCACAGGATTCACGATGTCCTCTGCAGCGGCGCAGGATACCAGGGGTGTTTTGTAGGATTCGCAGAGGTCTTTAATCTGCATGGTTTCGCCGCTGGTGGAGGGGCCGATAATCGCAATAACCTTATCTTCCTCTATCAGCTGTTTGGCGAAGGAAATGGCCTTTTCCGGATTGGCGGCCGAGTCTTTGATAATCAGTTCTATCTGCCTGCCGTTAATCCCGCCGTCGGCGTTAATCTGTTCGGCCAGCATCTCAATGGTTTTTGACTCAGGTGCTCCCAGGAAGGAGGCCCCGCCGGTTACCGCCAGAATGGCGCCGATTTTCACGGTTTCCTCTTCACCTTGTCCGTTTGCGAAGGCTGTGGACATTATCAGGGTAAATGTCAGCAAAGTTAACAGAATTCGTTTCATTTTCAGGTTCTCCTCAATATTTTGCATCGGGTTTAATAAGAAAACCGACGGATCAGTCGGAAACTGACTGCTTAGTCGGTACCATATACTCCCTGCTACTTTACGGTCAAGGGTTTTTTAATAAAGACGTTTACAGATCCATCTCTATGGTCTTATATAAAAGTATGGGTGACATCAGCACGATTGAACTGGAGATTCTGACTCTGGCGCAAAAGGGACACTCCAGAACTGAATTCAAGAGGAATGCATCAACACTCATTTGTCATTTTTTCAGTTGTCAAGGTCTGGATATTTATATACGGGAAGGGGAAATTGATTACACCTGGATTACCCGACGGGAATCAAATGGAGAGTATTCCTTTCGTAAGGCAGAAGAATTATCTGAAACAACTCAGAGCTATCGTCAGCTGGCAGTTGTTCACAAAAATTCCGATTTGGCATTTCAGTTAACTGACAAGGGAGACAGTATTGTTGCTGCTATTTCTATTGACGAGACACG
>DEIH01000035.1:10113-10883 GCA_002352375.1 Spirochaeta sp. UBA2779
AGAATTAAAGAACTCACCTGCATCTATGAGATTACAAAAATCATGCATAAGTCCCGGGAGGGAATAGAAGATACCCTGCATGATGTTATAAAACGTGTTCCTTGTGCCTTTCAATACGAAGATTCCGCCACTTCCCGAATCGTTCTCGACGGTCAGGAATATGCTTGCGGGAACGTTAATGGGAGCCCTTATTCCCTGCGAAGTGGTATTGTCATAGCCGGCTCTGAGCGGGGACATATTGAAGTAAGTTATGAATTCAAAGAACATGATCTGGAAGAGAAGTCTTTTTTATTGGAAGAACAGAATTTGCTTGACGGTATCGCAAAGCAATTGTCTTTGCTCATAGAGGAAAAGGAAGCGGCAGTAGAGAGACTGAAGCTGGAAGACCAGCTGCGTCATGCTGACCGCCTGGCCACCATCGGACAATTGGCTGCTGGGGTTGCCCATGAGATTAATGAGCCTCTAGCCAACATTCTGGGCTTCTCCGAACTCATCAAAAAGGATCCCGGCCTTTCAGGACAGACATCCAGGGATCTTGATAAGATTATTCAGGCCTCAATGTATGCCAGGGATACGGTAAAGAAACTCCTGATGTTTGCCGGGAAAATTCAACCAGGAGAGACAAAGATTAACCTCAACACCATCATCAAGGAAGGCATCCAGTTTTTCGAGAATCGATGCAGCCGGAATAGTATCAAGGTGCAAACTGATCTTGATCCCGATCTTCCTGATATTACGGCGGATTCCGGGCAGATTAATCAGGTTGTTAT
>DEIH01000035.1:10950-12956 GCA_002352375.1 Spirochaeta sp. UBA2779
TTGAGGATAATGGTTCAGGAATCCCGGAAGAAATTCGAGACAGTATTTTTCTACCATTTTTTACAACGAAAGGATTGGGAGAAGGAACAGGATTGGGTCTGGTTGTTGTTCATGGAATTATACGGGCTTACAAGGGGAGTATCGATGTCCAAAGCAGTGTCGGTGAATATACCCGTTTTACAGTCTATCTCCCGCGGCAGGACTCCAATGAATGATGATAAAGTGATACTTGTAATTGACGACTCTACCGATACCCTGGAAATTATCGAGCGGAATCTTGTTACCAGAGGGTACAAGCTGATTACGGCAACAAGTGCGGATAATGGCCTATCCCTGTTGGAAAATAGCAGGATCGATCTTGTAATTACCGATTTGAAAATGCCCAGGGTAGGTGGTCTTGAGGTTGTACAGCATATCAGGGAGAATTTTTCAGATATCGAAGTGATGGTAGTTACAGGATATCCCACCGTCTCAGGTGCAGTAGAAGCTGTTAAACTGGGAGCTGAAGAATATCTGGCCAAACCTTTTACGGAAGATGAATTATATGCAGCGGTGGAACGAGCTCTTTTTAAACTCGAAAAGAGGCGCTCTTTCAACCAAATAGAATCTTATGCAGATGTGTTTCACGGTCTCTATGGTCAATCCTCTGGAATGCACAAGGTATATGATATGATTCGCCAGGTTGCCCCAACTCCTGCGACGGTGCTGATAACAGGGGAAAGCGGTACTGGTAAGGAGTTGATCGCCCGGGCTATTCATTACAGCAGTCCCAGAGTTGCCGAACCATTCGTAACAATAAACTGCGGTGCCATTCCTGAAAACTTACTGGAAAGCGAGCTGTTCGGGTACGTAAAGGGTGCATTCACAGGTGCGGATAAATCTCGCGCCGGGTTCTTCCAAACGGCTGATAACGGTACCATTTTTCTGGACGAAATTAGCGAGACGAGTCTCTCAATGCAGGTGAAACTCCTGCGGGCGTTACAGGAAAAAGAAATCCGTATGCTAGGTTCCTCCAAGAACATTCCAGTCGATGTCCGTATCATCTCTGCGACAAACAAGAATCTTGAAAAGCTGATCGAAAATAATCTCTTCCGTGAAGATCTGTACTATCGCCTCAATGTCATCTCCATCAACGTTCCCCCTCTCCGGTCACGAAAAGAGGACATCACAATACTTGCAAAAATATTTCTTGAAAAATATTCCGAATCATTCGGGAAATCCCCGGTATCTCTCTCGGAAAGGGCAGTACTTGCTCTGCGTCAATACAATTGGCCCGGCAATGTCAGGGAATTGGAAAATCTTATGCAGCGTCTGGTTATCCTGTCCAGGGGTTCGGCTATCGACGTTATTGATCTTCCTGAAAACATGCACTTTTCAGCCAGGTATGGGACTGGAGAATTCAAATCACTGGAAGAAATTGAGAATGAACACATCCTCTTCATTCTGAGGCATACCGGAGATAATAAAACCCGGGCCGCGAAGATTCTGGGAATCGATAGGAAAACCCTTCGGGAAAAAATCCAGCGAATGACAGCGCAGGATTAGCATCAATCAATGGTACAAAATTCCCCGATGGTACATTTCTCCCCGGTATTTCCACATATATTCTATAAGCTTATATGGCTCAGTCTTTCTTTCGATAACCTTACAACTCTTGGCATGGTTCCTGCTCCTAATGTATTCATGGAGGTTTGAACAATGAATGATTTGCTGGAAAAGAAAATTGTAATCGAAAATGAAGTTGCTGTAGATGAAAAATCGATTTGTACAACCTGTATCCATACAGGGCATTGCATGTATCAGGGACGAAACAGCGGTGTCATTAATTCTTGTGATGAATTCGAGCCAATGAAAACCATCTCAAGGAAAAATGAGATTCTTCCGAAAGATCGAATTGAAAGAACTGAGGGAGAATTCAAAGGTTTATGTGCCAATTGCGATTACCGGAATACCTGCATGTTTGCCGACTCGGTATCGGGAATCTGGCATTGTGAAGAATACAGATA
>DEIH01000124.1 GCA_002352375.1 Spirochaeta sp. UBA2779
AGCAGGGCTGATATTCTACTCATGATCGCAAACCAGGTAGGGTTCTCTACATTCACTGCAGGTATTCATATGGTGATTCTGACTGAAATCTGTCCAATGGCGCATCTGCGAGGCACTTAACGTACCAGTTCCGTGGCAGACCGGACAGACATTCCCCAGGGCCGAGAGTATGGCACTGCGGATAAAATCCGAACGGTTCTGAATTCCGTCCAAGGCTGCCGAAAGAGCCTCATCAACTTTAAATGTTATTATTTCGGCTTTTTTCCTGCCTGTACTCATCATCAGCCCCTTAAGTTGGTATCACAAAGTAATATCTAACAATATTACTTTGTATTACCTTAAGTCAAGAGAATACGTAAAGATTTATAGAGAGTGAAAAAGTTAAAGGCAAAAACCAGCTGGAAAAAAATTCATTTTTTTTCTGATAGACATCCGGGAAAGAGTCCCTATAATAACAAAATGCTTCAACAGCTTAAGAAGTTTCATCTAATATCTGCAATATTACTGCTGATACTTATCCCCCATTCAGCCCAGGCCTTGCCAAAACCTGACATAAAGAATGAAACATCCCTGGTGGGAATCTTCTTTCACAGTGCTCAAGGTTCAACTTTCGATGATATTAAAGATGGTGTTTACGTCAACATTTCAGGGCCACGTAACTACCGTTTTCTCATCCCTGCTGATTCATGGGGTGTTAAGTGGATTAAGCTGCCACCCGGGGAATATTCTTTTCAGGAGACTGAGGAAGTAGATCTTTCAATCGGAGTTCTTCACACTTTTAAAGTACCTGAAAACTCAATTTTTCTTACCCCGGTTGAATTTGTAAAATCAACTGATGGACTGTTGTCTGAATCTATCAGTGATAAACATCGCCTGATGGCCGGAGAACGACTGGCTCATTCTATAAATTATCCAACATGGATAAACCGTACAATTATCGGTTTTGGAACTCTTCGCCCTACTATGGACAATGATATTCCGATTTACAGAATCACAGTACATTCGGAGCCTGATGGTGCTGAGGTTTATATTGACGACAACTTATACGGGGAAACACCCTTTGAAGGCCTTTTACCCAGTGACAAATACAGAATTATGGTTAGAACTGCCGGATTTCAGGATTTTGTTCAATATATCAGACTGGGAACAGATGCAGATCTGAGTGTAACCCTGACAGCTCAATCAGACAGCTCAACACCTGAAAAAGATAACAATCAGTATAACACAATTGTTGCACCGTTCTTATCCCTTGATAATGCAAACGACCAGCTTTCAAGGTTGTTTGCTGATACCCTCCAACTAACACTCGAAAGTGATGAAAGACTGGAAATAACACCATCGGATATAAGATGGGAACAGCATAACCAGGTATTTTCACCGGATTTTCGCAGTCTGGAAAAACAGGGAGTAGATCTGGCGGTAAGCGGTTTCTTTTATAAAGATGGGAATGGACAAATTACGATTCAGGCATGTCTGTACGACGTACAGGCCGAATCCATTAAAGCAAATACGATATGGACCGGAGATGTCGGCCTGGAGATTTATGACGGACTGGATGAAATTGCTGCAAGGTTTGCAGAGGAAGTGAACAAAGTAATGCCTGAAGCCGGGAACATATTAATAACACGGCAGGAGACGGTGTTCAGCGGCGTTAACAGAAATGAATTTCTGTTAATGAGAAAACAAGTGATAAAAAAGCGCTGGATGGATTTTCCCCAGGTATTTTCAATTCAAACAGGAGCAGGAGCCTTTACAGAGCGATATGAACTTTCCGACAGTGGTGATACAGCATACGTTGATAAATTTGAAAGTATTAATTTCCCTCTGATTTTTTCATGGGATATGGCTCTTACCCGGTATTTCAGTTTCGGAGCAGGTACTTCTCTCAGATTCGGGAACTATGTCTCGTACCAGGATGTCAATCAGAATCCCATGACAATAAGCTCAACGTGGATGACTTCATTATTTATTGGGCCCCGATTCGTACTCCGATCCCTTCGCACCGACTTTTTCATCGGCCTTGAGGCCCGAGTTCAGTACTCACCTGAAACTCAATATAAATGGGAAACAGGAGTTAATACAAGATCTGATACAGTTGGTTCTTTCCTGTATCTTGGCATGCCGGTGAAAGCAGGATTCCGCTATTATTTCAATAAAAGAATTGATAAAACACCTTTCTTCATTACCGGCACCATCGGTGTTTCTGCATTTGGGTACAGATTTGACTTGAACGGAAACGGCAGGGATGGATGGATGGGCAGTGATATGGTTTCTACTGTGGGCGTGGGGTTCCGCTTATGAAAATTTATATTTTAGTATTATGCCTGACATTGCTTTTTATCGCTATTCTGCCAGCCGAAACCGATGAAAACCTTATACCAAGGAGAATACTGTTTGAATCATCAACAGGTTTTGATTCATCTCTTGCCGCAACAATCCTTCTGGGAGAACTCTCCTCCCAAACAGCTCTGGTGATTGCCGGGAACGGAGACATCCCGCACAATGTAATCTCAATAAATACAACAGATGAACTGCTTACCCTCAGCCTCAAAGACAGAAAATCTTTAGTTGCGGAGGAGTCTTTTCCCAAAAGTATTATTGATAATCCGAAAGATATGGTTATTGCTTTCAATTTATTGACAGAAGAGTGGAAGCAATATCTGGGACTGGTTAAACCGGAGGTTGTTGAAGATCTGGAAATTAAAAAAATGGAGGTTGAAGAAACCATCAGTTTTGAGGAAAAGCTCAATAAACCATTTCAGCTCACTCTCTGGGCTCCTGTCGCCCTGCGGGGAAGCATTCCCATGGAAGGTGATAACGATACCCTCAAATTTATCTGGCAATGGCCCCTCCGAGTGGATTTCTCCTGGTTTTTTAATGATAACTTCGGGATAATTTCATCATTCAAATTTGAATATGGAAATCATATTTCCTATGGGGCTGATTTGAGCAGAAATGCCCTTAATACCACCAGCCTGATACTGAAGCCGGGTATTGGATGTCAATTTCGCACTTTAGGGAAACTATCAATGGAGTTCAGCATTATTTCTTCTTTAGCTGCGGTGAAAATTACTGCAAATGAACCACTGACTTATCCTTCGCTTAATACCGGTGAGTCAACCTGGGTATTTTACCCGATAATCAGTCTGGAGCCTTATATCCTCTGGTCTCCATCAGCTGATTGGTCTGTTAAAGCAATGGTACTCGGAATTGATTTTTCTCTGACAGAACTAACCGGTCTGGATTCTTTCGGAATTGCCGAAAACAGTCTGATAGTTACCTTTCTTCAAATTGGAGGATCTTACCGGTGGTAATACAGTTTTCAAAGTCCTTTTTTATTTTCATTCAGTTCAATTCACTGGAGTCCAAAATATGAGAAAACCCTTTCTACTGATCCCCCTGATATTTCTCATGCTCTCATCACAGCTCTCTGCCGAATCTCACTTGTTAAATTTTGGATATTTTTATAAAAATCGATTGGGTGAAGACGATGGAAATGCCTATATGGACGCCCATGGATTCAGCCTCAAATTCATCAACCTGCAGGGTGATAAGCATGGCTTCTATTATGTTCTGGAACCTTACTATGTTGCCAAAGTTATTCCCGGTGATGGTACAAGCATGTCCTTCCTGGAACCCGGCCGTATTTTTATGGGCCTGGAGCTGCTTGCCGGTTATGGGGGAGATATAAATCTGGGACATTCAGGGCTGATTATGGGAGGAGGTTTTATGGCGGATACTCATTACCTGAATATTCCCGAATTCACCTTTGTTGACTTAGAGTTTGCCTTTGGACTGGGAGGGGGGATCAACTATTATTATCACCCGAAAACAAAGCACTTCCTTATCAATGTTGGAGTTTCTTTGAGCTGGAAACCTTTCACATATATGAGCATTGGAGACCATGGGACCCTCGAAGAGTTTATCTTCTTCGCCTCTCAAAAATCCATAAATTGTACCGTTAATTTTGGTTTTGGATGGCGGCAGGGCAACAGAAAAAAAGCCCTGTATTCTTCAGAAAACTGATTTCGGTAAGAAGATAGATCTGCAATTTCATACTCAGCTTTCCAGATATCCCAGAAAGGCCTCAACATACCCTTCCAGTCCCTGAAGTTCCGCCGGCCGTATCGGTTTCTTATCCAGAAAAACAAAATCTTTGAGAGATTCCACAGAAACACCGTCTTTCAGGGCTTTCCCGCAGAGAGCAGCACCGTAACTTGTCGCCTCTTCTAATTCTGTAAGAAATAGAGGGTTCTCCGGGAGTAGAGCACCCAATAATGCGCCATAATTCTGATTCTGACGGAAACCGCCTTCAATAAACACCTCTGT
Source organism: Spirochaeta sp. UBA2779 (assembly GCA_002352375.1). Taxonomy (GTDB): domain Bacteria; phylum Spirochaetota; class Spirochaetia; order DSM-2461; family DSM-2461; genus UBA2779. The sequence goes on from DEIH01000124.1 coordinate 4,330, forward strand.
TCCCGGTGAAAGGTCTACTCTTTGAAGAGCAACTCTGGTTTGAATGGCCAGAGACAGGTTGGCCAGAGCAAAACCGCCAAGGTAATTCTCAAATGCCTCGGGCCAGCGTTTTCCATCAGAAATATCGGCAATCGAAAAGATTGTTCCGTTATCAACTACCCGGGCAACTGAATCAGGAAACTGTCCGCTCCCGGGAACAATTGATGGTAATAGAAATGTGCGTGCCAAACTGAGAATATCCGTGTACATGGCAGGATCGTAATCCGGCCAGTCTTTCCGGCCGTGATGAGCCATCAGTGTACTGGTGTAGAAAGCGTATTCCAAACCGCCAAGAAGTATTGAAGTCTTTACCGGTTTGCCCTGATAGGAGCGATTGTAAAACACCATCTTTCCGAGTTCTTCATCATCGAACTTCACTTCGTCTACCGGATGCATCGCCACACACCAGGTTCCGGTGGAGTTCAGAACAAAATCCTGTTTCTGAGTTATCAGATAAGGTATAAGGGATGAATTGGAATCATGAATACCGAATGTTACTTTCGTATCCGGGGAAAGACCGGTGGCTGCGGCTACTTCGGCAGAAATCACACCCAACTGACTCTCCGAAGCTCTCGGTTCGGCGGGAAGTTTATCTCTGATACCCAGCTTATCAACGACTACAGACCAGTCTCCCCTGCCAAAATCCCACAGATAACTGTGACAACCGGTATAGGTGATATCCGCGCCGGCAATCCCGGTTAACCTGTAACCGAAGTACTGAGGGTAGAAGAGAACTTTATCAATTCGGGCAAACTCTTCGGGCCAGCGTTCTTTCTGATACCAGAGCAGTTTTCCCATGTTGATTAACGGTTTCACTTCCGCCGTGGCTGTTACAGACTGCAGATCATCGGAGTTTCCCATGGCGGCCCAGAAGCGTTCATGTACACCCTCGGGAACTTCATTGGTGTAGGCCACAGTCGGTATACAGGGTTTACCATCGGCACCCACACAAACCAGAGTAGCCCCATGGGTTGTTACAGAGATTACCTTGATGGGATACTCCTTTCCCAGCTCTTTGAGCTGTTTCAGAAACCAGGAAACAACAGTATCCACATCTTCAACTTCCAGACTGTCCGAAGAATCCAGAGGAATCGTATCAATCTTGCGTTTTTTCACTGCCAGGGTATTCATGGCATCATCGTAGATTGCCACTTTTTTGTTGGTTTTACCGATGTCTAAAACAGCTATAGCAAAGTTCATGCGTTCCTCCGGGAAAGGGGTGAGCCGCCTGAATAGGAGGCTCACCCTGAATATGTTAGATAAATTTCAGAAAATAAGATATCAGCCGTATATCGGGCCGAAGTTTTTACAGGCCCGGAAGTCCGCACCTTCTTTGTCCATACCGAAACTGTTCCATGCTGCAGGACGGAAAATATCCCCGTCTTCAACATTGTGCATGCTCACGGGAATACGGAGCATCGCAGCCATGGTAATCAGGTCGGCACCGATATGACCGTAGCTGATGGCACCGTGATTGGCACCCCAGGCGGCCATAACACCGTAGACATCCGTGAAGTTTCCCTCCCCGGAAACCCGGGGGGAGAACCATGTTGTAGGCCATGTGGGATTGGTCCGTTCATCCAGTTTATCATGAACGTCATCCGGCAGAACGACGGTCCAGCCTTCAGCCAGCTGCAGTACAGGCCCCTGCCCCTTCACCAGATTCAACCTTGTCATGGTTACGGGCATACCGCCTTTTGTCAGAAAGTCGGCGGAGTATCCGCCGCCTTTAAAATAGCCATGATCCGCCGGGCAGAACTCGGTGGCATTCACACAGGCTTCAGCCTCATCCTCACTGATTTTCCAGAAAGGTTTGATGGCTGGTTTACCGTTCCTTGACTGTTCACCTGTACCGTCCAGACAGGTGGATCCGGAGTTGATAAGATGGATAAGACCGCCTGCCCCATCACCGGAAAGCTTAAAACCGGTTACACGTTCAACCGCTTCGGGACTCCAGTAAGTTCGCACATCACTGAAAATCTGAGCTGTGTTGGTAAGCAGATGCCCGAAAAGCATGGAGATACCGTTGAGGGTATCGTTCTCTGTGGCAAAAACGTAGGGCTGACGGAAACCATCCCAGTCAAAGCTGGTATTGGCCATGGTTTCCATGAAGTCCCCGTTGGCCTTCCAGTCGGCCCAGTGGCGCTGCCCCTGAAAACCGGCGGCTATGGCGTTGTGTCCCAGAGCCTCTTCTCCGAAGCCCCCTTTGGCCAATTCCGAGTTTCCACTCATCAGATCTTTGGCGATAAGAGCCATTTTTATTGATTCATCCCACTCGGATTCTTTCTGGTCTGCTGTATGCTGAAGAGAGGCTTCATTGTAATCTTTTCCGATTTTCAGATTATCTTTTACCCAGGCCTTAGCCCGTTTGAATTCTTCAGGATCG
>DEIH01000181.1 GCA_002352375.1 Spirochaeta sp. UBA2779
TAAGAAGAAGGAGAGTTAGTTTTTAATCCAGGTGGGGGATTTTTATTTGCCATCCGGTGGGGGAAAACTGCTTGCCATTTCCAATTCGGGGACTGTGAACATTCCTACTCTATCTGCCTCGAAACCGGCAATCATACTAATTTTCGTTGTCGATTCGAAATAGGGACGTAAGCGTACAAGGACTCCCACATTTCTCACTGAAACGTTCTGAATTAGAATCCTCCGAATTGGAAAAAATGAGAAAGAAACGTATATCAGAAGAGGGGGATAATCAGGTTAGCCTTTGCCAACTAAGCCGTAAATGCCTGAACACTTATTGCCGGGAATAAAATCTGGCCGTCACTTCTTTCAGATACTGGACTGGAAAGGGAAAGGAAAAACGTCAGCAGGAGAAGGATCTTCCCTGATTTGCATTACAGCACCGGATGCAAAGTTGCAGAAAACCTTTAACCGAAATAATCAAGATTGGGGTACTTTTTTTCACCTCTACCCATTCTGTACATTGCTGCCTCAGATTGATTTTTAATCATTTATTTTAATACGCAGATCTTCTACAATATTGCTTCTATTAGATGAATTATCGGTATTACCTATTACCCTAGAACAGATCTTTTATATCTATGGGAAGAGTCTGTTCTTCCAAAACATCTATCCCGGTCACCTCATCCGCGCAGGAATGCTGGGTAAGAATTTTCACATCCGGGAAGGCCTTCTTCACCTTGCCTATATAAGGATCATCATCGCCGCATTTATTGAGGATGAAATAAGGCACTTTATATCCTAGACGGATCAGTTCCGTATGGATGTCCCTGGATTCTTCCAGTGACAGGATGGAGGGATTAAGGACCGTGAAAATCCTGGTGTTTACCGGATCCTTCAGCATCAGCGACAGTTTTGAATACTTATCTATCAGGCCATTAACTCTGTGCAGAACCCTGTCGGTTTCTCTCATACCCTCTTTTCGGCCTGTATGGATTTTTGTAACGATTTCCTTTTTGTCCAGGATCATCTGGCGGAAACTGCTAAGCTCCCGAAGCCAGATTATAGAGACATCCGGCAGGGCAAGGAATTTCAGCGTAAGAGCTGTGGGTGGAGTATCGAAGATGATGAAGTCTTTATCCCCATGCCGCATCACCGTATCTTCCATAGCCAGGAGCACGGCGTACTCCTCAAGGCCCGGGGAATATTTCAGGGTTCTGAAATATTTATGGAGGTTGAAGGCTTCCTGATACTTATAAATCTGTTTGAAATCCGACTCGGTCTGCTTGAGGTAAAGCTTTACCCATTCATCCATGTCGGTTTCCTGAATCCAGAGATTCGCCATCAGTTTCTTTGGTTTGGGCCCGATCTTCGTCTCGAACACATCATGAAGATTATGTGCGGGATCCAGGCTGTCCAGGAGTACCGAATAACCCTCCCTGGCCAGGTGGAATGCGAATAATGAAGCATTAGTGGATTTGCCTACACCGCCTTTACCGATAAAAAATAGTATTCGAGCCATCAGACTTCCCCGAACAATTCCGTCATCTCACCGAGAGGATCATAGGCGGTCTGTACTTTCTCGAACATATTGATCAGTTCCTTTTCCATCAGCGGAAGGAGCTGCAATGTGATATGGGCAGGTGGTGAAGGAAGACCGATGAATGACCCGAACAGGAGCAGGGAAAAAATGTTCTCCAGCTCCTTGATTTCGTATTCGATGATACCTGTCGCCTTGTCGTTGTTCACCGTCTGGGCATCTTCGAAGAAGGTCTTCAGACCACGACGGATTTTACTGATTCGTTCTCTCAAAATCATAAGTGTCGTACCTATTCTGTTGATTCCGGTTTGCAGCCGTAAGCCTTGAGTTCTCCGGAGGTTTTTTCGGGAAAGGGAAGGATGCTGTATATTCCGTACAGAGCGCTGAGTATCGATCCATAGAGATGGAAGTTCGAAACAACCAGTAGGTATGCAAGACCCGCGAAGGCAGCTCCAACTCCCACCGAAACGAACAATCGAGTCTGATAAACCAGGTATTTTTCTACTCCGATCTGATTGTCTGCAGCAATCGCCCTATCATGAAATCGTGTTCTCATAATGATTGGAAAACCTACATTCATGACAATTGAAATAACAAAAAGTGAAATGCCGACAGGACGGATAAATTGTAGCGGAAGATAGGTTGATGGATTATCCAGATGAACAAGACTTGCAACCAGAACCAGGAGACCAAAAGGCATACTAGTGATGGTAAAACGTATCCACAATGTTCTGCTGAGTTCTTTCATAATTCTCCAATGGAATAAAGAGGGCTGCCTCAGGCAGCCCTCAGATAATCATAAACTGAAAATCAGGCTATGGCTTCCACCTTCTCGATTTTCGTCGTGAAGATGTTAAAGAATCCTTCGATAACGATCCAGATTGCCAGGACCACAACAATGGCATTCACCACATAGAGCAGTCCATTGCTAGCCATGATGAAGTTCCTTTCGTTGATAATCAGGGCCCAGATAGTCATAACACTCATAAACATGGCAGGGATGCCGGGAAAGAGCCATTTGAGTCCGCCCTGCTTCTTTAAGTAGGCTGAAATTGTAATCAGTGCCAGAGCAGCAAGAGTCTGGTTCACCGCACCGAAGAGAGGCCAGAGCTTAAGGGCTCCCTTGCCGTCAGGACCGGTAGCGAAGGCCAGTATAAGAGCGGAGATAACCGCAACAGCGGTGGCAACCCACTTATTCTGGAGGAAGTTGGCTTTGAGGTCGCTTCCAAGCTCCTGAATAACGTAGCGCTGCAGACGGGTAGCTGTATCCAGAGTGGTACCCGCAAAGGAAGCCACGAATACGCCCATGATAACGATAGCGATATTCCGGGGTACGCCGACAGTAGCAATCATGTTGGCTGCACCGACAACAAATGCGCTGATCTTTGCTCCAAGACCTGCGGCACCGGACCAGGATGTATAATGGGTTGTCCATGCTGCAGCGCCAGTGAGCATAGCACCTTCCTTTTCGTAACCCATGCCGATACCGGCGGAGACAGCGATGATAACTAAAGCGGCCAGCATGCCTTCCATGAGCATGGAGCCGTATCCAACCATCATTGAATCTTCTTCATGGGCCAGCTGCTTGGCAGAAGTGCCTGATGAAACCAGTGAGTGAAATCCTGATATTGCACCACAGGCGATAGTGATGAACAGGAACGGCCACATCGAGGGTGCTCCTTCAGGATGAGCCTGTACGGCAGGAGCGACAATCTTCATACCACCGAAGAACGCAGCGGCGAAGACTCCCAGGACCAGGAGAGCCATGGCAATCATAAGCTGCCAGGCATTGATATAGTCTCGGGGCTGCAGAAGCGTCGTTACCGGTAGGGTGGAAGCGATAAAGGCATAAATGAGCAGAATGATGGTCCAAACACCCGTGGGAGGAATACCGGCGATGGAGGGCATACTAAGGGGAAGAAAATGTCCCAGGATAACCGTAACGTACATAAGCACGACGGCGATGATAGTAGTCAGGTTTACCTTGGCGCCCTTCTTGTATATAGCCCAGCCCAAAATAACGGCGATGGGAATCTCACACCAGACAGGGAAAACCGACTGGGGATAGATACTGAAAATGATGGCGATAACAAGGCCGAATATGGCAATGACAATCCAGAGCTCCAGCAGGACAACGACAAAAAACAGAGTCCGAGTTCTTGGATTGATGTACTTTGCTGTTGCCTCGGAAATCGATTTACCCTGATTCCTCATGGAAACAACCAGTGAACCGAAGTCATGAACTGCGCCCATCACAATAGTACCTACCACTACCCAGATCAATGCGGGGACCCAGCCCCAGATGATGCCGATGGCGGGTCCGACAATTGGACCTGTTCCGGCGATTGATGTAAAGTGGTGTCCAAAGATGATACCCTTCTTGGTGGGGACGAAATCCTGGCCGTCAGTCATCTCGACCGCAGGAGTTTTGTTATCATTACTCAGATTGAAGATCTTCTGGCCAAGAAACTTCCCGTATAAACGATAAGCCAGAAGGTATCCAACAAAGGTAACAACCATAATCAACACAGCGCCCATAAATAACCTCCAAATAAATTTTATTACAGATTATTTTCCAACGATAATGAGTATATGTCAACAAAGAATAAATTTTAATTTCTTTTTATTTATTACTATATCACTATTTAATTATTTTTTAGTCATAATAAAATCATTTCTTTTCACTATGAATTTAATTCACATAAATCGATGTTTATTGTATAGAATCTATTTCCATGAACATTAATAAAATTGCTATACTGGGAGCCGGTGCCGTAGGGGCTTCAATGGTCCATCAGATCCTCTCCTTCGGCACCTCTGATTCTCTGAGTATTATTGCCGATGGAGTACGCGCGGGGCGCTATCGCCGGGACGGGTTTCGTGTTAACGGAGAAACGATCCGCCCCGATATCGTCGAGAGTGGAGCCTTTCATCTGATTCTTGTAGCCACGAAATCCTATAATCTGGAAAACGCCTTGCCCCTCCTGGATCAATGTGTATCTGAGGACACCCTTGTGATGAGCCTTCTGAACGGCATTATCAGTGAGACTGTGCTGGGTGATCGATATGGCCATGACAGGGTGATTCCGGCAATGATTCTGGGAATTGATGCCCTCAGGGAAGATGGAGAAATCAGCTATATGAATAGGGGAGTTATTCATTACGGCAGGAATCCTCTGGCTGAAGATCAGCAGGAAAAATTATCGCATCTAACAGATTGGTTCAGCAGATCAGGTCTGGGGTATAAGTTCAGTGATGAGATTACCTCTACGCTGTGGCGTAAGTTCATGATCAATGTAGGAATGAATCAGACCTCAGCGGTTCTTGGTGCAGCTTATGGCCGATATCAGAAAGACCCTGAAACCCTGGAAATGATGCGTCAGGCCATGGCGGAGGTGGTAGAGCTTTCCAGGCTCGAGGGGACAGGCTTGAAAAAAAGTGACATCGATAATTGGATTGAGATATTAAAAACCCTGGATCCCGAGGGCAAGACTTCAATGCTCCAGGATGTGGAAGCCGGACGCCGTACTGAGGTTGAAATATTTGCCGGTACAGTCATTACACTTGCTGCCAGGCATGGTTTGGAAGTGCCTGTGAATCTCAATCTTCAGAATGAAATAATCAGAATCGGCAACAAGCAATAAATGGTATCAGTAGAACCAGGGCAGAGCCCTGGATTCGAGGTTGGAGTATCTTTTCCACTTTTGCCCATTCTGGAAATTGCTGCCTCAGATTATTTTTCTATCATTTAAGAGTATGTCGGGTATATTGCGGCTTCTCATTGGTTGGGATATTAACCTGATCTGGCTGTCATATTCCGGGTGCTGGTTGAAAAGTTGATCCATCCCACATTAACAAGTTTATGAACAACTTGTGCATCAACGGGCTCGGTTTTGTGGAATGCAACGGTTTTCGGCATTATTAAATAGAATATGGGGTTCTTGAATGCTTACGGTGAACCCGAGGGGATGAAACCATCCTGTTGGTGGAGGCGAACCGGCGTTGTTGCTTTTATGGAGAGGATGCTCCAGAGCCGGGCCATTCCGCTATATGCCTTTTTCGCCGTTAAGTTAATATTTCTCATTTCGGGACATCCAGACATATGTCAATTCGGATTCCCCTGTATAATTAACCTTGAAAGGTTATATGAAAGTATTGACTTTTCTTTATCGCTTCGATGACGGATATACCGTCCGGGGCATGTACAACCTCAGTGACGGCCTCATGGCCTTATAGGAGATTTCGAACATGATAATCAAGAAGATGAACACTGTCGAAAAAATTGTAGTCGACGCCGGTGAGAAAACCTGGATACAGGTGCTCCTGAGTTCTGACGAAACCCCGAATTTCGCCATGCGGCGATTTACCATCGAGCCCGGTGGTTTTATGCCCTACCACACGAATACAGTCGAGCATGAGCAGCTGATCCTTCGCGGTGAGGCCGAGATTATCTGTAAGGGCGAAATTTTTCGTGTGAAGAAAGATGATGTCACTCTCATCCCCGCAGGTGAACCGCATTCCTACCGCTGTATCGGCGATGAGCCTTTCGAGTTCCTATGCCTCGTTCCCAACCTGGTTGATACAATTGAGATGGTCGAGGATTAATCAGCAGCTTGAATAAGGCGGATATGGCGATTTTCGCAGGCCTTGAATATGTACTTGCGGCAGTTTTCATTCTTATCCCTGGCGTTGAAAGTGCTTCCAGAAATGCTGACCGGTTGGGTGCTCGATATCTCCCCATTCATCCCTGAGTTTTAATATAATTGTGTGCCAGATCTTAGAAATGATGATTTTGTACCAGGTTCACCCGGAAATCGCTTAAGCCTTGTCTTGCCACTTACACAAGAAGTTGCCTCATTAAAAAGGTCTCATGATTCTGAACAAAAATTACAAAGGCATATTGCAATTATTAGTTGACGAAAACGTTATGATTCTTTTTGTTGGTGCTTATGCTTTAGCCGCTCTTGCTTATCCTCGGGCTACCATGGTTATTGACCTATAGATTATATCTTTTCTGAATTATGCTGAAGCTGTGTTGTGTGTGTAAAAAAGATTCAGTTTCCCAAATTGGTGTATCTTCCCGATGGCTTCGAGCCATCGCTTCAGTTTTTGCCCGTGTACTTAGTGCCGTTGTGTACCGTTTAGTGTCGGGATCCAGAACTGTACGTAGTAATAATTACCACGTATGTACAGTGAATAACCCTGATGACCCAAAAAAATACCGGCCCATATCGTCCTCCGCGATGAAACATCTCTTTGTTTCATCTCATAGTGGATTCGATACAGCGCCGGTTTTTCCGATAGCTAATAGCTACTTCCTTACCCAGTAAGGACATACTTTTTAGCAGGGCTAGGACTCGCCTTA
>DEIH01000104.1 GCA_002352375.1 Spirochaeta sp. UBA2779
CTTTTGGCCAGGGATATATGTCCGGCCAGCGACTCTCCTTTGAAGGCTTCAACAAGATAGGTTAAACCATTAGATTCAGCATCAAGATAGGGACTGTCAATCTGATAAGGATCTCCTGTCAAAACAACTTTGGAACCCTCTCCGGCTCGACTGACAATTGTTTTCACCTCGTGAGGTGTAAGATTCTGGGCTTCATCAATAATAATAAACTGCCTTGGAAGTGAACGTCCCCGAATGTAGGTTATAGCTTCAATCTCAATAATTTTATTGTTCAACAGCTGATCGATACTCTTGATGTTCTGTTTTTTTGCCGAATCAATAATATATTCCAGATTATCAAAAACCGGCTGCATCCAATGGGACATCTTTGCCAGCTTTTCCCCGGGGAGATAACCCAGATCCTGCCCCATAGGAATTATGGGTCGACTAACCAGAACTCTGGAATACTGCTTATCTTCAAGTGTTTTCTTCAATGCAGAAGCCAGAGCCATCAAAGTTTTTCCTGTTCCGGCTTTACCTACCATGGTTACCAGAGGGACTGAATCATCCATCAGCAGATCGAAGGCCACTCGCTGTTTAATATTAAGTGGTTTAACACCCATTACTGGCTCCTGCCAGGACTCCACATAATTCAGAGAATGGTTCTCTCCTGTCTGTCTTCCAATATGAACTGTTTTTTTATCATCCTTCAACGGTCTGAACAAAACATACTGGTTCGGCATCAGAGCACGGCCATCCCATTCCATAACACCGGATTTCTGAAATTCTGTGAGCATTTCGTCTGGCAAAGAGCTCTCTATAACACCCTCATAGAGAAACTCCATACTCACTTTGTTATTTTCATAATCAACGGCTTTCAAGCCGAGAACAGCAGCCTTAATACGTGCATTGATATCTTTGGAAACAAAAAAAACTTCATGGCCGGTCTGTAGATAGGAAAGAGCACAAAGGATGATTTTATTATCCATCTTCTCAAGAGAAAAATCCTTGGGGATTCTGGCATCATGAGCCAAGCCTACTATCAGGGTTCCTCCGGTAGGCAGTTTTACCCCGGATTGTAGATTTCCTTTTTTGGAATAATCGTTAATATAGCGAATGGCCTGGCGTGCACTTCGACCACGGCCTGCATGATCCCGCTTTAGGTTATCCAGTTCCTCAAAAACCCACAATGGGATTACAACCAGAGCCTCTCTGAATGAGAGAAAAGCATCCGGGCGATGAATAAGTACATTGGTGTCTATTACAAATGTTTTCTCATGCCTTTTCAATTCAGGATTCCTGCAGTTTTATTGAAGCTAATACTTCTTTCAAAAGGAAAGGTCTATTGGTAATTATACCGTCAATACCCCATTCGGCAAATCGCTTCATATCCTTTTCCTCATCTACCGTCCATACTTGAACTTTCCATCCGGCTTTCTGCCACCGGGCAATACGCCCGGGGGTGAGAATTCGAAGGATACCGGCATGTTCAGGAAGCTGCAGAACACCCTCCCCCGTTCCAGGAGATCGGGAAAGTCCCAATAAAGAGAAGAGTAACAATCTTACAACACCGTATCGTGCCAGGGAAACAGAAATACCGGGGTTCTCCCGTTTAAATAGATTCAATGTTCTATCATTGAAAGATGCGGTACAGCATCGTCTCTCCGCCCCGCTTCTGCGCAGCAATTCCGACCATACCCTCACTATCCGGGAACCGGAATCCTTTAAATCGACACTGAACAGGGTTTCCGGGAAAAGGCGAAGTGCCTCATCCATAAAAAAGGGGAATCCCGTTCTGCCCTCTTCATCTCTGAGAACAAGTCTTTCCAATTCAGATCTGGTACATCGGGAGATGGGACGATCAGGGCCCCCGAGTCTGGAAAAATCAGAATCGTGAGATATCACAATAAATCCATCTGAAGTTAACCGGACATCAGTTTCAACAATGTCCACTCCGGCTTCAAGGGCGGCCCGAAATGATTTCTCGGTATTTTCAACCGCTCTCTCCGGAGCTCCACGATGTCCGATAATTAAAGGGGTGTTCACAAGCCTTCAGAACGGCCATCACCATCAACAACGGTGAGTTCTTCTTTTCCAGGCCAGTTCCCTTCACTCAAAGTAACACTGTTGCCATCTTCAATATAAAGAGAAGGAATGCCTGCTTCTTCCCCCGAATCAACATCCGAGAAATCTGGTTCTTCAGCTGAAGAGGCCTCATCCACTTTAAACTGACTTACTGCGGTATCCAGATCCCGGCTGATTGTACTGATGCTGTCGGCTACGTCCCGGGTCCGCTCAGAACTTTCCCGTATAACAGACATACCGGTTCTTATTTCCACACTGCCGGAGCTTACCTGGCTGGATATCTCTGAGGCTTCAGAAACCGATTTTCTCACCGAATGAATATTTTCAGTAATATCCATCGTGCTTTCCCTTACCCGGCTTGTATAATCCTGAAGCTCATTCATAGCCTCCATAACCTGACCGCTGCCCTGACTGAGTTCCCCTATACTCGATGCAACCTCCGAGGTGCGGCTGATAACACCCTGTATTTCTGTATCTATCTGTTCAAATGAAGAAATAGTTTGAGTACTGGAATCAGTGGCACTGTTGATATCTCCGATAATTGAACGGAGATTCTCACTGATAATTCGTGAATTTTCAGATGTTTTTTCAGCAAGATTTCTGATTTCATCGGCAACAACACTGAATCCCCGGCCTGCATCTCCGGCATGTGCTGCTTCAATTGCTGCATTCATTGCCAGCAGGTTGGTTTGATCCGCCACACCCTTTATTACATCCGCCATTTCCTGAATGGTATTTACATGGCTGCTTACTCTACGGATGGTTTTTCCGGTTTCCTCTATTACTTCACTACCATCCCGGGCAACACTCTCCAGCCTGAGGGCTGCATCTTTATTCCCGGAAACAGACTTGGACATGCTTGAAAGTGAGGCAATTATCTGAGTAGTAGCCGCTGTTGACTCTTCCACCATGGAAGCCTGGGATTGTATCATCTCTGAGAAACTGTCAACCCGAGTTACAATGAGATCCGCCGCTTTGGCTGATTTTGTTACACTGCCATCCAATTCGCCTGTAAGTTCCAAAATTGATTCCACATTCTTCTCACCTTCCACAACTGAACTGGAAGAATCCTCCACAGAAGCTATCAGTTGGTTCCGGGCATCTGTATTCGCCTTCGAACCGGCCTGTATAGCGGTGAGAGTCTCCACAAGATTGACTATAAATCCATTTAGATTTCCACCAAGATGACTGAGTTCATCTTTTCCAGACTCATTAAATCGTCTGGTAAGATCACCGGATGCAAGAACAGTAATATCATCTCTGATGCCGTTAATTTTTCTGAGTATCACCCGGATAATCAGTACCGAGAGTATGAAAGATAGAATGATAACTCCGATTATACTGAAGTCCATTACAAGAGACTGTCTCCGGGTTATCTTTTCAATCTCAGCATCAATAAGAGAAATCTGCTTATTGAGAATTGAGAGATTTGATACAATTGTATCGTTAAGAATGGCCTGAGCTGAAACGAAATCCTCTGCTGCTTCCATCAGGCTGTCGGTAGCCTTTCGGCGGTATGTATCATCGATTAAAATATGGGTTAAAGGTACATTATTAATGTATGGGTAGGTTTCCGAGGCCACCTGCCAGAAACGCACTGCACTCCTGGTATGAGCAACCCGGCGGTCGTTCATCAAATTATTAAGACGGTAAACTGAATCAAGAGCTTCTGCGATGGTTCTATCCAAACCGGGAAGAACCACGATATCCCTGCTTCCGGTTTCAAAGGCCTCCTGTGTATTTGCAGAAAGAATCTGATATTCTTCAATGCTTCTGTTAAAAGAGGAAAGCATGTAATTCATCAATCCGCTGTTCTCAGCATTCAAGGTCTGCTGCATATTACCAAGTAAGATCTTTTCTTTACCGATGGCATCAAGATTAACTGTTTGAATATTGATGTAGACAAGTATCAGGATTAAAAAAATATTTGTAATGATTACAAGCCCGATAAGGCGCAACCGAATAGTCATACAAAAGCCTCCGCACCTATATCCTACTGCCTCCGTAAATCATGTCAATCATCTTTTAGATAGAAGATGATTGATAACCGTTGCCGTTCACCCCTGAATCCCGATACACTATCGGGTCCATGACTCAAGACAGCAGACCACTTATAGTTCAGGGGGACGGATCCCTTCTTCTCGATGTCCACAACGATTCTTTCGAGAAGTCCCGTGGAGAAATCAGCGCCTATGCCGAGCTGGAGAAATCTCCTGAACATGTACATACATACCGGATAACACCCCTGTCTCTGTGGAATGCCGCCGGAGCTGGATGGATAAGTTCCAAAGTTGAGGAATCTCTCTCCCGATGGAGCCGTTATTCTGTTCCGGAAAACATTATTGCTCAAATAAGGGATATTCTTTCCCGATGGGGCAAATTGAGGCTTGTTAACCTGGAAAAGGAAACCTCCTCCGGTGATTCTGATTTATGGTTGCGTCTTGAAATAGACGATGCTGCCGTATGGGAAGAACTTAAAGCGAGAAAAGCCCTGGCCAAGTGGCTTGTCCCTTCAGAAAAGGGATTTCTTGTCCGCCTGGTTGACCGGGGGACCATTAAGGCCGAATTAATTCGAATTGGATATCCAATAGTCGATCTTGCTCCACTTAAAGACGGAGACCCTCTGGAGATTAAACTCAGAGAGATTTCTCTGGACGGAAAACCTTTTACAATCAGGGATTATCAGGTAAATGCCATCGATTCATTTGTTGGAACCGGCGAACCGGGGACTGGTTTCGGTACCGTAGTTATGCCCTGCGGATCCGGGAAAACGGTCGTAGGAATCGGCACAATGGCCGCAATGGCCACCCATACTCTGATTCTCACAACCAATGTGGCTGCTGTTCATCAATGGCGGAACGAACTTCTTGATAAAACGTATCTGAAAAAGGAACAGATAGCCGAATATACCGGAGACCGAAAAGAAGTTGCTCCTGTTACTGTGGCCACCTACCAGATACTCACCTGGAGGAAAAATAAAATAAGCCCCTTCCCCCATTTCGATCTTTTTCGTAAACATTCATGGGGCTTGATAATCTATGACGAGGTGCACCTGCTCCCCGCACCGGTATTCAGAGTAACTGCTGAGATTCAGTCTGTAAGAAGAATCGGTTTAACCGCAACTCTGATACGGGAAGACGGAGCTGAAAGGGATGTGTTTACCCTGGTGGGCCCCAAACGTTTTGATATACCCTGGAAGGAACTTGAGGCTCTGGGCTGGATTGCCGAGGCACGATGCCGTGAAATACGCATCAATCTGCCGAAAGAGTCCCGAATCCCCTATGCGATTGCCGAAAAACGTAGAAAAATCCGTCTGGCTGCTGAAAATTCCAGAAAAATAGATATTGCCCTTCAGCTTGTTAAAAACAGACATGAAGACCAGATTCTAGTTATCGGTCAATACATTTCTCAGTTGGAAGAAATTGCCGGGAGACTGAAGGTTCCCATCATTACCGGTAAAACACCGAATCTAGAGAGAGACAGAATATACAACGACTTCCGGAATGGCCGGGAACGTGTCATTGTTGTTTCCAAAGTGGCTAACTTTGCCATCGACTTGCCGGATGCCTCGGTTGCGATACAACTTTCAGGTTCTTTTGGATCCAGGCAGGAAGAGGCTCAAAGACTGGGGCGTATACTTCGTCCAAAAGATAGAGATTCCTGGTTTTATTCTCTGGTATCCCGGGGCACAGTAGAAGAAGACTTCGCCGTAAACCGTCAGCGTTTCCTTACAGAACAGGGATACCGTTACACCATCGATATATGGGAGGACTTATGAATAAAGTCACCTGGCCGGAAGTTTTTTCGGCCCTGCCCGATTCCGGCTTTTTTGAAGTTGTCCGCCATTATCTCGGACCTGTGAGTACACCTTTTCACAAGCCGGACCTTGTCCATCAAATGGAACAGTTCTTTGCCAGGGAAGACGTTTCCCGCAGGGTACACGAATACATCACACCGGAAGATGCTTTGTTCCTGACATTCATTGCCTATCACAAGCGGCCGACGGAAGACAATCTTTCCCGGATGATACCAGAGGTTCGCTATGTAGCTCTGAGAGAAGAGCTGCTGAATCTTGAAGAACGTCTACTTATCTGGAGTCGCCGTGAGGGGAAAATAAGATACTACGTTTTAACCCCCCTGGGTGAAAGGATCAAAGAGTCCGGGATGCTGGGCCCCGGTTCCGTTATCGGAGATGGGGAGATTGCAGGGAAAACAAAGACAAAATCCTGGCTGGATGACAATTTTCTGAATGCCGCCCTGGCTTTTCTTAATGAACGAATTCCTCTGTTCCGAAAGGAGGGCGGATGGCGGAAAAAAACCCTGGAGCTTCTCACAGAGCGTTTCCCGGTATTGTTTCATGACGGTCGGGGAGAAGAACGTTTAATTCTCGCAGGGAGGGCTCTTATTGCCGCCGGACTGGCGGTTCGTGTAGAGGAACATCTGGAACCCAGGATTAAAGCGTGGAGAGAAATTGAATCTGAAGATTCTATAAATCGTATGGCCATTGTAATGGCCAGAGCTACCGCTGGACGCAGCCTTCCTTTGGCTGTGGCAATTGAGGCTACCAGGCTTGTTACCGAATGCCTGCCCGATGGACGGGCCTACTCCAGGGAAAGACTGGCCGGGCTTTTTCAACTGGGTACCGGCGGATTATCACCACTGTCTCCCTCAGGTGCCATGCGAATGATTGCCCATCTGGAACTTATGGGAGAGATCTCTGCTGATGAGAAGGGGCTGCTCAGCAGTACCAAGGAAAACAATAGAGTATTACACAACAGCGAAAACCCTTCTTTAAGTATCACCCCAGTGGGGGACATCACTTTGAATCCGGGAATGCCGTTGTTCTGCAACCTTGCCCTTTCAACCGACCATGTGAAAGTTGATGTTGTTACCACCTTCAGACTGAATAAAGAACGTTTTCTGAACGGCCTTGATACCGGAATGAAACCTGAAGAGTTGTTTAGAGATATGGAAACTCATTCGGGGCGCCCGGTACCCCCGAATCTCAGAACTTTAGCTTCAGAATGGGAAAGTGATTATCGAACTGTGACAATGAAGCTCGGTGTCGTATTTCAGGCCGAAGGTGTGAAAAAACAGATTATTGAGGAAACTGGAGTATTGGATACATACAGCTACTCCCGTCCTGCTGATGGTATCTGGCTTCTGGATCCGGGAGAAGAGAGCCAGTGGAGAGCAGCATTAAACGGTATCGGAATAGACCGGCTGCCGCCGCTGCTGACTGCTTCCGGTTTAAAAGCACCGCTGAATGACGAAAAGAAGGACACTCTGCCCCCATTTATTTCCTGGAATCGGGACTGGCGGAGATCGCCCTTATGTACCGGTATCTGGGAGAGTCCAAAAGAACATGATGTTTCAGAATTACTGAATAATCTGAATAAAGCCGCAAAAACGGTTTCCCTGAGCCCTGAGGAACAGGAAGCCTTCAAGGAGCGGCTGGATCGCCGCATCATCATTGTTCCTGAGCAGATTCGTAAAGGTTCCTGGCGTTTTGAGGTAATGAGTGCCAAGGGGCTTGATTACCGCGGAAAGCTGAGACTTATTGAAGCAGCGATAAGCGGCAGAGATGAAAGACTGGCGGTAACTCTGGCAGTGGGAACCTCTGTGGAAACAGTGTTGATACTACCTGTAAAACTGGAAAAAGACGGTAACGATCATATTCTGGTTGGCTTTTCCCTGCCGGAAGAAGAGGAAATCCGCTACAAAATCAGAAAAATAGGTTTTCTGAAACGAATCAAGTCTTCCCTGTTCTGATCGCTTGTCCAGATACGATTCCGGGTTTTATACTTGTTCTATGAAATCTGGAATTAAAAAACAAAAAAAATCGGTGTTCAAGGGAACTGATATAACCCTGATAACCATTCTCAGTATATTAGCAACAGGTATTCTTGGGTTCTCCGGAATTATTATATGGCTGGTGGGGACACTTTAGGTTCCTGCTTTCCGACCTGTAAAAAGTTCAAACTGAATCCTGGCCTGAGCTTCCAGCATTCCCGATCCGTTCTTTGTATTAATCCCTACACCCCGGGATCGGGCCAGAAGAACGGTCTCCTCCGGCTGATAAATCATGTCATAAACCAGCAAGCAGCCACTTGGATTCCACCAGGGGATAGGATCTGAAGAACTGTCGGGGAACATTCCCACATTTGTGGTCTGCACCGCCAGATCCACCCCCCCCTCCAGGAGAGAAAAAGATTCTGGAGATAATGCTCCCCACTGCTGCTTGGTTTCTTCGGCCAGATGACGGGCTTTCTCAATCGTTCGATTCAGTATCACCAGTTTCATTCCGGCCTTTGTCAGTGCATATACCGCAGCTCTGGCGGCACCTCCGGCTCCTATAATCAGGGCTTTTTTCCCATTTAATTCTTCAATTGACCTCAGATTCATCGCCGCCGGCAGGGTTTTGAGAAAACCTTCGGCATCGGTATTTCTCGCCCGCCATCCATCCCCGCCCCGAAGAAGGGTATTGGCGGCACCGATACTTCGTGCGGAAATATCTGCGTAATCACATAGAGAGAGGGCTTTTTTCTTATGGGGAACCGTTACCGAAAGTCCCTTGAGCCCCCAAATATCACAGGTTTCAACCAGAGCAGCCATATCATCGGAGCGAATCGGGATGTACGTTCCATTCAACCCTGAATCCTGCAGCCATCGGTTATGAAGTTCCGGTGAAAGGCTGTGGGCTATCGGGTTTCCGGTTACCCCGTAAAGGGCCGTTGAATCGTCAATATCCCTGAATCTGTACAGATTTGTCAGAGTTTCAGGATCCAGTTGGCCCGAGGCTGCTGAAACAGGCTCTCCCGGTCCGCCTGCAGCGGAAGAGTAGGTCCAGAGGGAGCCGAACCTGTGAGCCAGTATCCTGGAAGGTATACCGTATTCGTCCATTCCCAGAAGAACTTTATCTTTCACAGATTCGGTAGAAACGGCCGTTCGCGCCAGAGTTAAGAGCTGCCTGCTACCGGTGCAACGGGTTGCAATTTTCGGAATATACCCCTTATCGGCAATTCGACGTATCTGTCCGGAAATCTCTGCAACCGGAAGGTTTAACAGCGACCCCTGAAAATCATGAACCGATCGGATTATCCGAACGCCCGAGGATAGTGCAGCTGCCTGGGTATCTGCCATCAACCGATTGTCCTCGAGGTCAACAAATGTCCATCCACCGGACTCCAGCATTTTTTTAAACAGAAGAATCCGTTCCTCTTCACTTTCGCCAAATTCACCCCATTTACCGCCATCCTGAGGAAGTCTGATGGTGAGAATCAGAGGTATTCCGGTAATTTGAGGCAGTTTGAGAGCTTTATGCCGCTCATCGGGGTTGAGTAGATCAAGGCGCATTTCCGCCATATCGATATACTCACCGTATCGTTCCAGCTGAGCAATTGCACCATTAAAACTGGATGAAGTAAGGCAGAGACAGAGAGAGCTCACCAGTCGGCCCTGTACACGTACATATCTTTTAACGCCCCGGTATCTGAGAAATAAAGACGGATTCGTACCGGGTATCCCTGATCGGGCAGAGTCCAGGTGGGATTTTCATCGCGGTTGTTTATCGGAGGGCCCCAGAGCTTCCGGATCTCCTGAAGGCTCATACCCATACTCACACCATCCACATCCCCTGTCCACCGTTCATCTGCTCGAACCTGCCAGATGCGGTCTTGAAACCAGAACAGGTAGATTGAATCCGGATAGTAAAAAACAACATTATCCTCTTCCGGAGTATTACCCCGGTAGGAAAAAATACTTCCGGGGGGGTCAGGTCCGGTGAACACATCTTCTGCACTCATGCCGAGCATCTCTGAAAACTCCAAGGCATGGGGTAGTGGGCCTTTATCTTCGGCTGCTGCGGCTGCCGGAAAGCAAACCATACAGATTAAGACTGCGGGTATAGATAAATAAGCTTTGTTCCGGTACATGGGAAGAATCCTAACTGAAATACAGGAAGGCATCAATTCACAGGCATATTCTTGAAATAAGTTAAAAAATCTATATATGTAATTTCCAATTCCATAAATCACAGTTCTTTTCGTTACTTTTTTGTAATAATCCCCGGCAAAAGATTATTGTTAACGAAAAATTATGAAAACACCATCTTGATGATATTGAACCCCTGCGGCACTAAAGGATATGATATCAGGGATTCAAATCCAAGTAATAATTATTAAGGATATGTCATGTCTGACAAAAAAAAGATGGTAACAATCGACGGTAACACTGCCGCCGCACATGTGGCTTATGCATTCAGTGAAGTCGCAGCAATTTTCCCGATTACCCCCTCGTCTCC
>DEIH01000053.1:0-1087 GCA_002352375.1 Spirochaeta sp. UBA2779
GTACTTACCGGTTACATCCTGAAAACTTATCAGGAGTTGGGATATCAGGCCGTGGCAGTCGGAACCAACGAACTGGCAGACGGCCCGGGCCTCTTGATGGAGCGGATTAAAGACGGATCTTTTATTTCTCATAATATTATATCCGAACCTGAAGGGACTCCACTGACAGCAAGACCTCTTATACTTGAAGCTGAAACAGGTGTTAGAGTTGCAGTGATATCCCTTGCAGATCCGGATTGGTTCAATCCGTGGCTGACTCGTTTTAACGGTGCCCTAAGTATTAAAAATCCGGCAGCTGTTCTGGAAGAACAACAGGAAATGGCCGCTGAAGAAGGTGCCGCCGCAATAGTTCTACTGGCCAATGGAAGCGAAGATTGGATTCGCGGATTAATGGCAAATCAAGAGGTCAATAATCTCAGAAAAACACACGCCACCATAACACCGGTGGCAGCGGTAATCCTGGCCGGTGAAGAAAAACTGATAGAAGAGAAGCTGCCGGGAGGTATTCCCCTGCTCTCTCCGGGAGAAGAGGGAAACCGCCTTGGGATACTGAACCTAAAACTTCATAGCAGTGGAAAACCCGGTTGGAAGAATGAATTTATTGAGTTTCACTATTTGGGCCTCGGTGATGAGACTGTAGCTGACCGTGGAGCAGAGTACGCCGAATACCTGAATGCCAAAAGGAGTAATTAGTGTTACAGCCGAAGAATCCTCTGAGGTACAGTTATTTCCAGCTTACCTTCGGACAGCAGGAAGCTTATTTGGAACCCCGCAAAAGTTACGAACGCTTGAAAAGATTCGGGTATGATGCCATCGAAATCTGCCCTCCGAAAGGCCGATACGGTCTGGGTGTTACCATGGAAGACTACCTGGAACAACACAAAAAGCTTAAAGAAGAGTTCGGTCTTGAAGTATCCAATGTAAACGAATGCTGGGGTGAAATGTGGGATCCGTT
Organism: Spirochaeta sp. UBA2779; assembly: GCA_002352375.1. Lineage (GTDB taxonomy): Bacteria > Spirochaetota > Spirochaetia > DSM-2461 > DSM-2461 > UBA2779. The sequence goes on from DEIH01000053.1 coordinate 956, forward strand.
CTCACCGGTTTACAAAACCCTGACAGAGCAGAAAACTGCCGATCTGGCAGTCTCGGAAACATCCTCAACAATTGATTTTGCCGTAGAACTTGAAGCTTCTTCAGTTACCATCGCTGTGGCAATCCACGATAG
>DEIH01000053.1:1151-19070 GCA_002352375.1 Spirochaeta sp. UBA2779
GAGAATGGGGAAATATGCCGCCTCCCGAAACATGAGGCTGGTATTTGAAGCCACCAATCACCTGGAGATGGGTAAGTTCGTCAACACCGCCTCCAACCATAAAAGACTTATCGAAATGACAGGATGTGATAACATCGGAATACAACTGGACTGGTTCCATGTAAACCTGGAAGAACTCAGTCCCATCGAGGCCCTGATGGATGCTCAGCCCTACCTCTGGCACCTTCATTTCAGGGATTCCAACTCACTTACCCCGGGATACGGCAAGAACGACTGGCCGTCCATTATGCGGGGACTCAAACGGACAGGCTATGAAGGATATTGTACCATCGAGTGTGCCCCCATGGTTCCCGATCCGGATACGGCTGCCCGAGACGGCATCGAATACTTAAAACTCATTGAACGATTTGCAGAATATCAGCTGCAGCCGGACTTCCCCAACGGATACACCATTTGAAACGAGCCATAAAAACCTACGGACCTCGTACAGCCGAGGTTCCCACCTTCAAGGAGGCAGGAGTAAGTGCCCGGCTAATCCATGTTCCCGGCGATCCGGATAGTGTTTATCGCCTTTACATTAAGCGGGAAGGTTGTTCTATCGAACTTTGTCCTTCAAAAGGGCTTTCAGTACGGGATACCACCCTATCAGAACAGCAGATATTCTGGGATGCCCCTCTCCCAAACCTTCCGAATCCTGAAGAAATCAATCTTACCGGAGAGATGGTAGTCGGAGGCAATTCTTTGCCTGGCAGCACCTGGGTAGCATACTTTGCAGCTCATGTGGAAATGCTGGGGCTTAAGAACTGGGGTATGGCTGTGAATAATCCGGAAAAGGAACTTCACTGCCTTCATGGAAATGCTTCGATGATTCCCATCACTGAGATAAGTGTTGATATCTCTGGGGGTGGAGCCATCGTAGAAGGAAGTTTTCTAATTCATGATGCCAACGGTTGTTGGCCGCCATCAGAGTTACCACCATTATTTAAAGTAACCAAGCGGATTGAACTCCCCCCCGATCGTGACACCCTTCTTCTCACAGATACCATTAAAAATGTCTCTGATAATACACTGTTCCCTGACTGGGGATATCATGTACAGCTTCGTCCCGAACCCGGATGCCGATTCACTATCCCATCAAAATCCGCCCTGCCCAGAGGCGGAAATACATTACCCGATGATTACCAGATCTGGCATGAAGCACCAAATCCGCCGAAGCGGGAAGAAAGAGGATTCATTCACAAAGGTAACAGATACGATGTCCAATTCCCCGATGGTTCCCCCGGATGTGAAACCCGGCTTACCTATCCCGATAGTTCGGGCATCCGCTGTCTGCTCCCGCCCTCTCCTTATGTGATGAGCTGGTTCTCCTGCGGAGGGGCTGATGACGATGAGTTTCTCTGGCCAGATGCTTCGAAGTGGCTGCACCGGAACTGGGACGGAGTCGGACCGGAATTCGGAGCCAGTTCACTGGACCATGATGGTGATACCGATCCGGGGGTAATAGTAAAAGATCTGAAACCGGGAGAATCGACAGTACTGAAGATTCTCATCGAACCTTTTTCAAGAAAAAATAAATAGTCAAGGAGCAAATGTTTGAAGAGGAAATACTCAGTTTTTCACATGAATGTTGGATCGTGTTCCGATCGGTATTGCGGATCCTATGGGCCCGCATACTCCCTGAGCCAGCTGTTTGATCGTATCCAGTCAATTGAATTGATTAACGGTGTCGATCTCGTAGCCACCCCTGATTTAATGAAACAATCAGGAATCCTTGGACGAGAAATCTCTTCCCGAAATCTTCAGGTTGTGTCCATTGCTGCTGATATTTTTTCTCAGGAAAAATGGAAGAAAGGCTCCTTCTCATCTCCGGATTCAAAAGTGCGGAAAGAAGCTGTAAAACATGCCAAGGAAGTTATGGACCTTACCGAATCTCTTGGCGGGACATTGCTTACAATCTGGCCGGGGCAGGACGGATATGATTATCTGTTTCAGACAGACTACATACGGGCCAGAGAATGGTTCAGTGAAGGTATGGCTGAGCTTTGTGATTATAAACCCGGTATGGAAGTTGGTTTGGAGTATAAACAGAAAGAACCGCGGACACATTCCTTTGTAAATACAGTCGGGACAACACTCCTGATGGCTCAGGCTTCTGGAAAAGAAAACTGCAAAGTTATACTGGATTTCGGTCATGCTTTACTTGGATATGAAAATCCGGCCGAATCTCTGGCGATTCTCAACCAGTACGGCAACAGACTCGCTCATATCCACATAAACGATAACTATCGATTATGGGACGACGATATGATCGTTGGAACTGTAAGAGTTCATGAATTCCTTGAATTTTTTTATTGGCTGAGGAAAACAGGGTATGATGGATGGATTACTATCGATCAGTTCCCCTACAGGGAAGATGGTAAAGCTGCTGTCGAAGAAAGCGCCAAGTGGCTGGATTACATCGAAAATCTCCTGGATTCTGCAAATATGTATGAAATAGAGAGCGTAATCCGTGAAAACGACGGTGTGGCATCCTCAAGATTAATGAGAAAGCTTCTTCAAGGAAGTTAAAAGATAAAGAAGCAGTGAGTTCATAATTCCCGCTGCTTCCTTCTTCATAATTAAGATAATCGCAGAACGGACCAAATTGAGCCATTTTGCAATACTTCAATTTAATCCTTGTGCTGGTAAACTTCCCAGCCCATGTATTTCCCTAAGGCTTCTTTTACCGCATCCGCACTAAGACTGCGGTTCATGGCTACATGATGTTCAAATCCGTTTTCACACATATAGCTAAGTAAACCCTGAAGGTTGTTGACATGACAGAGGGCCACACCACCTGCAGTATCAATAGGATCGTCCCGGAAGTCACCTTCTCCCACATAAGCCTTGATGGTTCCCTTCACATCATCAGTGGAGATTCTCAGGAAAGTCATAGGACCTGATTTAATCTGCGCCTTTAAGGCACCGAAACATTTTTCTGCTCCCAGGCTGGCGCCGAGTATGTCCAGATTTCCAATTTCAAAATCCCCTCCGATAAAACTCTTGGGATAGTTTGAACAGTGGATGTTAACGCAGGAATCCCGATCATCATCGTAATTATTATTCCAATCCAGAAATCCTGAAGGCTCACCTGAAGCCAGCTGCAGAGCCAGCATGGAAAGGGCGCCCATTACATCAGTTTCGCAGGCTGAAGGCTTACCGGCCTCACCCATCATACTCATGGACAAGCAGGTTGCACAGCCATAATTTTTCTCTATAGAATCCCAGCACTGAATGGCACTGGCATCGATTTCCATTTCATCAACCCATTTTTCAACGGCTAATGAAAGATTCGCCGTTCGTGTTACATGTTCAGACGGTGTCCCTTCAACAATAGGTCCGTAGTTTTCGATTTCTTTCAGCTTGCCTTTTTGTGATATATCATCATCCCAATTCTGAGCTGTAGAGATTATCTCGGATAAATCCACTGTTGCGACGGTAATCCCTGAGTCCTGAAGAAGCTTCTCAGAATACCTGACCGTATTAAAAGCATTCGGACGCTGTCCGATAGCCCCGAGTCGAGCTCCTCGAAGGCCGGATACAACACGGCAGATCTGATTGAAACGGATTAGATCGTCTTCAAACTCTTTACTATCGATGGAACAGGTATGGAGGGTTGTATTGGTAAAAGGAATACTTCTCTGATAGAGATTGTTGCATACCGAAAGCTTGCCGCAGAAGGCATCCCGCCGGTGAGCTATGTCCATCTGATTAGTTCTGTCGTCCCAGGCATGAACCAGTACTGGAACATTCAGTTTTGAACGTTCCAGGGTTTCCACTATGCCGATCTCATCACCGAAATTCGGCAATGTAACAACGATACCCTGAATCTCTTCATCATGATCTTTGAAAAATCTGGCATATAGCTTGGCATCTGCAAGAGATTCCACAGCACCGTAAGCTGTGGCATCTTCAGCAGGAATCAAAACATTAAATCCGCTGCTCTCCAGCTTTGTAACGATATCTTTCCGTCCTGATTCGGCAAGACTTGCGGGAAAGAACCCTCTGGTTCCAACAATTAATCCAATGGTAGTTTTTTCCATATTATTCTCCTTCCGGATAAACTTTTTCCGGCTGCTTACGCCCTTTAGGACGCTGTATCAGTTCTATTGTTGTTCCGATGTATTTTTCAGTGTCAAGGTATGCATAATGGCCATCATCATCAGGGCCGAATCCGGCGCCATCCATTTCCATCGGTATTCCCGCTTCTTCGGACTGCCTGATTGCAATGCTCATATCCTCTACAAGAACTCCCAGATGCTGAATTCCGAATCCGTGATCCCGAATAAAATCGCTGTAAACAGTATCCCCTTTAATCTGTTCAATCAGCTCAATCCGCATGGTGCCGAAATAGGATAATGCGACTCTCATGGCATAATCCGCCGGCTTTCCTTTACGGGTCATTCTGGGAACAAAAGGTTTCTGATAGGTGTAGAAATGCCAGGGGCCGATACCGAAGATTCTGTGATAGTTCACAACCGCCTTATCCAGATCTTCTACAACAAAGGCTATCTGGGCTATGCCATTATTTAGAAACGGCAATTTCTCCATCAATTCTTCAGGAAAATCCATCATGGCAGAAACACCCCCTTGAGTACCCTTCCATCCAGAGCCAGTTTTGCACCCTCTACAAAATTCTCCAGGGGAAAGGTATGGGTTATGAGTTTATCACCTGGAATTGTTCCCTGCATTAAAAGCTCCAGAGCTACCCGGTTATGACGTGGTGCGAAGGTTGAGGTTCCGATGATATGAAGGCTGTTGTAGTGTACCAGATTCATATCCACACCGGGTTTGCTGATGTCTTTGGGCATCCCACCGAATTGCACAACCCTACCGCCTTTTCGAGCCATTTCCACCGCCTGAACAGCTGCCTGGGGAGCAGGTGCCGCCGTGATTACCACATGGGCTCCCCTGCCTCCGGTGAGTTTGAGAACTTCCTGAACCGCATCCGTTTCAGCACCGTTAATTATCGCATCAGGCTCAAAAACTTCAGCCATTTTAAGCCGGTCGGGAGAGAGGTCAATTATAAAAATCCTGCTCGCTCCCCGGGCTCTGGCCAGGCTGATGTGAATACAACCGATAGGGCCGGCTCCGATAATCACAACCGTTTCACCCAATTTGATATTCGCCTTTTCCTGGGCATTTACACAGGAAGATACTGGTTCAGCCACAGCTGCCAGCTTGAAATTCGCACCCTCAGGAATCTTTTGAATATTTCCCAACTTTATGGTTTCAGCAGGAAGGGCCATGTACTGGGCAAAACCACCTGCCCATGTCTGACCGATTTCCTTCTGGTTCTCACAGAGCTCATATTCACCATCCTGACAGAATTCACAGGTTCCACAATAGGCCAGGGGGCCAACCGCCAGGGTATCCCCGACTTTCCACTCACCTGTATAACCCTCTCCAAGCTTCTCCACTTCGCCTGAGATTTCATGCCCGATGGTCCAGGGGAAAGTTACCTTTCGATGCCCCATCCTCAGAGTTCGAAGATCCGATCCGCAAAGCCCGCAGGCCAGGATTTTCAACAGCAGGCCGCCTTCAGGGATTTCCGGAACAGGAACATCCTCTACTGCAAACTCCATTGGAGCCCGGACAACTACCGCCCGCATTGTGTCAGCCATTCAGGAGTCCTCCAGCCATCAGGGAATCCTGCATCTCCCGCATCTTGTACACAAATGAATCCTGATTCAGCACTACTTTATCCCGGGTAATCACTTCACCCTTTTTAATGGCCAGAGTAACCTTGGAACTCTGGCCAATACCGATGGGAACAGCTCCGGCCGCACTTGATTCAGTGTAAGTCATGATATGACCATGCCAATCAGGGCCGCCGATACCGCCGAGGATTTCACCGGGTTTCAAATCCCGTTTCGCCCGGCAGACGACTTCAGAGTACATGGATTCTGCCGTAACGGTTACTTCATTAAGCAGAACCGCCTCGGCAACTGACTGGGGGGTTTCCATATCACAGAGGTGGTAGGGGCGGAAGTGAAGATAGTAGGGACCGTCAGCTTTTGTGATGAACTTCATATCTTTGCGGATTCGCTTATCCTCGGAGTAAACGATGGCAAAGACACCGGGAGCTACGGCGCCTGTGGAATAATCAACACATCCGTTTTTAGAGAATATACCTCCATCAGCTTGGGATATAAAAACATCAGCCAGGGCATCCAGCTCCACTTTCGGTCCATGCATTCCCGGTGTATCCGGTAAAAGGCCAGTGGCATTCGACACTGCAGCCATTTCCACCATGGTTTTCGTACCATCCTGGAAAGAGGCGAGCATTTTAGGGTTCATATCCTTGGAAAGGGCCTCTTCCCGGCAGGATTCCGGAGTGGCACTGTGGTTCAGAGGATTGTTCTTTCCTTTGCCCAGGGTAACAACATCAAAACCCATCAGTCTGGCCTGTTCGTAGAGCATTTTACAAACTCCGGGTTCATCTCCTGAGGCTACAGTATACAAACTACCCATCTTCCGGGCCAGATTATTGAGATACACACCCACGGTAATATCAGTCTCCACATTGAGCATGATAATCGGCTTGTGGTTCATGATTGATTGATAAGCAACATTGGCACCGATTTCAGGGACTCCTGTGGCTTCAACATTGGCTTCAAGATCGTTAATACGGGTCATCAGAAAAGCATCCGAAGTTACCAGAGGACGGTTGTTTTTCAAGGCTTCTTCAGCTTTAGGAAGTGAGTCGGTTACAATTATATCTTTCTTGGCATGCCCCATCTCCGAGAGTGTATTGATACCTCTTTCCGGATCGATATCGGCGATGGCGGCAACCTGCATCCCTTTCACATTTCCGATTGTATGAGCCAGGCCGGAGCCCATCTGCCCGCATCCTACAATACCGACTTTTATAGGGTTGCCTGCGGCCACCCGTTCATCGAGTTTTTTCACTAATTCCATATTACTTTACCTCTTTTATCCGACCGCTTTTTTCTCTTAAAGCAACCAGTGTTTTAAAATCTTCTTTAACATGTTCGTATAACGATTTATAAAGTTGAAAATATTCCATATATAGCGCATGATTTTCCGAATTCGGCTCCAGGTGATCGATGTAACGGGCCTTCTTTTTCGTTATGGAATAATCCTTGAATATACCGGTAGCCACACCGGCGAGAATCGCATCTCCAAAGGGGGCTCCAACCCGATTCTCAACCATGGCTGTGGGAATATTGAAAACGTCAGTGATTATCTGCCGCCATATCTGACTCCGGGCTCCACCCTCATTGAGAATTAAAGGTGCCTTAATGGTGGTTCCTTCTTTGAGCATGATGGAATAGGAGTCGTACAGGGCGTAAGCCACCGACTCCATCATGGCCCGGGCCATATGCCCTCTTGTATGATTGAGTGAAAGACCGAAAATGGTTCCTCTGGCGTCAATGTCCCAGATAGGGGTTCTCTCCCCCATAAGATACGGCAGAACTACCAGTCCTTCGGCCCCCGGGGGGACAGCTGCGGCTTCCTTATCTATAAGCTCATAGGTATTAAGTCCTGTTTCTTTCTCACTGTCCTTCTCACTGGTGTAGAAGTTGTCCCTCAGGTAACGGATCAGCTGACCGCCGGTTGTGGTTGTCGGAACCGTTATATACATATTCTCCGAATCAGTTGTATAGGAAAAATTGATCATGGAAGGATCGAAGGATATTCCCTTATGTATAACTCCGAAATTACCGCAGGTGCCCAGGTTCATCTGAGTATCTCCAGGTTCAATGGCACCGGCTCCCATCCAGCCGGCATTACAGTCCACCTGACCGGCAGCAACCGGGATGCCCGGAACCAGTCCGGCGGCCGCGGCTCCTTCCGAAGTCAATTTCCCGACAATATCCTCACACCTGAAAAGATCAGGAAGTATAGATTCAGGTATACCGATTTTATCAAGAATCCCAGTCTTGAATTTTCGTTCTTTCAAATTATAGGCCACACCATAAAAAGGAGCTGCTGAATAATGAGCATTGAATGTACCAGTTAGCTTCATCCTGACAAATCCGTCAGTGGTGAGAACCTTGTAGATGTTACTGAAGACTTCCGGGCGATTTTCTTTTTCCCAGAGCAGATTTACCAGAGCCGGATGGTCGTCCAGACGATTCTGAGTAATAGCAGAGAGAGTGTCATCACCGATTAAATCACGTAAGTACTGAACTTCTTTCTTGGCCCGACGATCCATCAGGTTGTAGGCATTGGCCAGAGGATTTCCCTGTTCATCCACCATCACCATGGAGGGAAGAGCCGAGGAAAGGGCAATACCCTTGATATCCTCAGGGTTTACTCCGGATTCGGAAACAGCTTTCTTAACCACACGGCAGGCAACATTCCAGTATTCATCAGCATTGTGTTCCGACCAACCCGGATTTTCCGTGATGATTTCATATTCTTCAAATCCATAACCGAGAACTTCCGCATTCTCGTCGACAATAGCAGCTTTACCGCCGCCGGTACCGAAGTCGATACCTAATAAATACATAACACTACTCCTGTAAAAGTTTCTTTCCTGTTTTCTCATCAGTAATAAGTACGTCGATCAGTCCACTTTTTAATGCTCCCCGCACGGCCTGTGTTTTTTCAGAACCACCTGCAAGAGCAACCACTCTCGGAATTTTCCGAATATTGTTAACTTCAAGGCCTATCACCCTGTCGTTAATAGGATGTCTGATAAACCGGCCCTGTTCATCAAAGAAACGAAGAGAAATATCCCCTACCGCTCCGGCAGTTTTTAACTCATCTAATACCTGTTGAGAAATAATTGTGCCCCGGCTCATCAACATGGAATCCGAAGCCGGGGCACCAATTCCCACAAAAGTCAGATCGGCATGCCCGGCCAGTTCCAGGGTTTCACTGATATGAGGGTCTTTTAAAAGCCCCTTTTTAACAGCCAGTGATGTAACCACTCCCGGAGCAGAAAGAAATCGACCTATCCCGCCGGTTTTATCAGAGAATCGTCTAACCAGGTCTGAGCTGTGAGCCGCAGCCTCAGGGGAGCCAAGGCCGCCCAGCATTTGGACTATCTTCAGTTTCGGGAAATCCATGCCAGGAAGGTTCTGTAGAAAAGCAGAGAGAGTACTGCCCCAGGTAAGGCTAATAGTCTCATTTCCCTTAATTACCCTCTGGGCATATTCTGAAGCTGCCTTTCCAATCTGTGAGAGAATTTCTTCGTTATCCAAAGATTTTGAAGATGAGAGTATTACCTCTTTAAGCTTCCATTCGGAAGCAATTCGGTTTTCCAGATCCGAGAAGTTCCCACTCTGCTTCTTCAGAGATATTTCAACGATTCCACTGGTACGGGCCTGCTGAAGAAGCCGGGAGGCCTTGATACGGGAGATTCCCAACCTATTGGCTATTTCCTGCTGAGTCTGATTATCCTCATAATATTGAGAGGCGATTTTGTATATCAGATCTGCTTCTGTCACAGGCTTCTCCGGGGATTCTGGTTAACAATAGATCGTTTGATCAGCCATGTTCATGTGATCGTACAGGTATTATTGTTCACAACACCGATGCTGTCAAGATAGTTTCTATCTATCCCCGATTACCCCTGCTGCACCCGGACATCGTCCCCGGAAGAATCTTCAATATTCATAGCATGAGGCCGGGCCCAGTACCCGCCTTTCACATCCCGGCGTCTTAACACCAGAAATCCAACGATGCAGAGAATCACATAGAATAGGCATCCCGCTCCGGCAAGAGCAAGCCACATGGGTTCCTGCCGGATGTAGGCATAAGCTGGAAAGGGAATAATCAGTATCAGAGGGATAGCCATGGGGAACACCACCCCCGCTGCCCTCATATAGTCCTCGGCAATAGGTGTTTTCAGTTCAGGATCAACAACCCGTAATAAAGCCAACCCCGAGGCCAGAGTTCCGGTAGCCACACCGTAGATAACCAAAGTTCGTCCGAAGGCATGATCGCGAAAAGTCCGGGATCCCATCCAGGGAACCAGAAGCAGCGCAATCAGTCCTCCGACTGTGGACATAATAAGTATCGGAATCCAGAACTCCCGGACCACAAGGAAACTGATGGCTCCCAGGGCGGAAGTTATCATCAGATCGATACTAAAACCGGTGAAACGGGTAAATGTGGCATCGTCAAGGGTATATCCAACCCCGGTACGGGTTATAACAGCGCGAACCAGACGTCCCACCAGAGAACAGAAGATAAACCCGATTCCCCAGAAACTGGCCGCCAGATCTTTGCCAACCTGGCCTGCCATGCCCAGCAGAGCCGAAAGCCCGGTGAGTGCCAGCCATGTCAGCAAATACGTGAAGAGAACAAAGGCCACATGATAACTCATGGAATCTATCGCCGCACTGTCCGTCGTCAGACGGGCTCCAATCTCACTTTTTTTATCTGCGGGAAGCAGGCCTGGACGGTCCCGGCGCAGGAGGTTTTCCATATGTGGAGATGTAATCCAACCCTTCTTGATTCCCACATTAATCAGAGCTACCCCGCCGAAACTGGCCCAGAGAAAGCCGATGGCCCCGAAGGTGAGCCCCACCGATCCGGCACCGGCAAACCGGCCTCCGAAAACCTCCCAGGTTTTTCCGATGGAAAGGGCCTGTCCAGGTCCCGAAGAGAAACCCAGAGGTAAAAGCAATCCGAACCCAGGAAATATCTGGGGTGCTATTGTAACTGCCAGCAGCAGGGAAAGAGCCAGTCCCACAGCAGCCTGGACACTGTAATGGGTTAAAACTCCCAGAGCCAGAGGAAGAGCCCCGCCGTTTTTCCGTAAGTCCTTCTCCCGGGGTTTACGCAAGGCCATAGAGATAAAACTCAGGTTTAAAAGATGATACGCCAGGTTATCCAGGCGCACCGTTTCCAGGTTCAGCGGCGCTCTTAACAGGTTGTAGGCTATCATCAGAATGAAGCCTGCGGTAAGAGCGTTGGGAATCAGAAAACGCTGAAAGAAACGTATTCTGGCTCTGAAAAAGGTTGCCGTTATCAAAGCGGTGCTGAGCAAACCCAGATCGATAAATATTTTCCAGGAGTTATTCATAAATCCTCCGGCCTTAGATCAGATATAGGCAAGTATACCTCATTAAGAGATGAACAGGATTGAAAAAGCATAGAGAGTGAATAATAATTCATTTTATGGAGAATTTATACAAGGTTACACTACGTCGACTTATCCTAACTCTCATACCTATTATTTATATCCCTATGATCATGCTGGCCCCGTTCAGCATTCTTTCTGGAGTTATATCCTTCAGCCAGCTGATATCCCTGCTCACCAGCCCGAAGATGATAAGCCTTCTACTGGGTGAAACAACCATCACCTGGGGACTGTACAAATTAATCTACGGCTGAAAGATAAAATCAGCCCTTGCCGAGAGGGGCGCCGACGATGCTTCAATTAAAGCGCTCTTAACAGCACCTCTGATGTTCCTGGCCTTAACAATACTGAGTATTGCCGGAATGCTGATTTCCCTGCCCTATATCATGGAGTTCGATCTTCCCGACAGTCTGTTTTTCATCGGCCTTTACATGTTTTCCTTCGATCTGATTATCCTGGCCCCTTTGCTGCTGCTTCATATTCAAGCCCTGGAAAAAATCACACTGGAACTTGGTTCCCGAATCCGCAGTTCTTTCTTCAAACTGTCCTTCAAGCTCATCGGATTAACAGCATCCATGATTACAGGAATCACTCTGTTTCTTATTGCCGTGAATCAGACATACGCCCTGCGGGTAGCTGTCGGACCACCGCCGGCTGCAGGGTTACTCACCGTTAATACAATTGCCGGTATTTTTTCCCTGCTGGTATCGCTTTCACTTCTTTTAATGCTCGTTCGTTTTATTCTCAAACCTATTCACAATCTGAAGGCACTTCTAATTCAGGGGATGAATGGCGATCTGAGAGTACGGTCCGGTTCTCATTCTCTTGATGAACTGGGACTTCTAACCACGGCAGCCGGCGAGTTTTTCGAATCACTGGACATTGGACTCAGCCGTATTAACACCACTACCTTCACCATGAAAGAATCTAAAGACAATCTGAGCGATACCGTTAACAGAGTATCATCTTCTATTGAGGCAATTACCGGAAAAACAACAATCTCCAGAGATGAGGTTGTAAATCAGACAGTACATGTTGATGAAACAACAGCTGCAGTCGAGAAGATGATCAACAGCATAAACAATCTGGACGAAAGCATCAGAACCCAGCAGGAACAGGTGGATTCAACCGGGAAACAGATAAAAGAACTGGATGCCAGCGCAATGAAAGTGATGTCCTCCACCGACCGGATTTTCAAAATGAGTGAAACACTCAAATCCCAAAACAGCTTGAGTATGGAAGCCATAAGCGAGATGGGTGTTAAAGTGAAAGAAGTGAATGATTATTCCAGCCACCTGAGTGAAGCCAATAAACTCATTGCCAATGTGGCTTCTCAGACAAACCTTCTGGCTATGAATACGACTATTGAGGCCGCCCATGCCGGAGATGCCGGCCGAGGGTTCAGTGTTGTTGCTGATGAAATCAGAAAACTGGCTGAGACATCTTCCTCCCAGTCCAAATCCATCTCTCAGAATCTGGAATTACTGATTTCCGCCATCAAACTTGTGGATAGTCAATCAAACTCCACACGGAATGATTTTGATGAAATGAACCGTTTAGTTATGGATATCAGCTCTGTTATTTCCGGCCTTAAAGACTTCATTTCACATCTCGGTGCAGTATCAGGAAACCTCAAAGACTCTCTGGAGTTGATGAACGGGGTTAGCAGCACTGTAAGCCGGGAATCAAATGGGATGAGAGCAGAAAACCGGGATATTCTCATCGCTGTGGAAGGACTCAGGCAGGTAAGCCGGAATGTTCTTGAAGCGGTGGAGGAGGTGAACACTCAAACCCGTACAATCGGCAAAGCAGCCTCGGCACTCCTTAAATCCAATGACAAAACCAACACAGTAATCAATCAACTGGAGCAGCTTGTCTCCGGCTACAAACTCAGCTCTTAGAGATTCTTCGGCTCAGTGTTGATTGATTCACCCCCAGAAGCCGGGATGCCAGGGACTGATTCCCGTCAGCTTTAACCAGGGCCGCCTGGAAAACCACGTCGTTTATCTCCTTCACAGTGGGAAAATGACCGAATAAATCGACAAGTCCATCATAATCAAGATTCTGCACCTCCCCGGGTTCGCGGGTTTCAGGGACAACATTGTTTCCTACCAGATCCCGAAAGGGTGCCAGGTTCAGCGTTGTTCCTGAGGTTCGGCTCAACGCATCAAATACCAGAGAGTGAAGCTCACGTACATTACCGGGAAAATCATAAAGGTTCAGCATGGCTTCAAGCTCCCCGGGAACCCGGGGGATGCTCTTTCCCAGCTCTTCTGCGGCTTCTTTCACAAAGGCCTCAGTAAGGAGCATCATATCTTCACGTCTCTCCCTCAGCAGTGGCAGAGAAACATGATGAGCCATCAGACGAAAGTACAAATCCCGGCGGAAACGGCCGTCTTCAAGTCTGGAGGAAAGGTTGATACAGGTAGCGGCAACAATACGGGCGTCGGTTGTGAGAGGGTCATCAGAACCAAGAGGATAGTACTCCTTTTCCTGAAGCAGCCGAAGCAGCTTTACCTGTGAAGCAGGGGCAAGATCGCCGATTTCATCCAGAAACAAAGTGCCTCCGGCCGCCTTCTCCACTAAACCCGAACGGTTATTCCCCGCATCGGTAAAAGCACCCTTTTTATGACCAAATAGAGTATCGGAAAACAGCGCATCATCCAGACCCGCGGCATTCACCGTTACCAGAGCCCCCTGACGGTCGCTGGCAATATGAATAGCCCGGGCCAGAAGCTCCTTTCCCGTCCCGCTCTCCCCTGTTACCAGCACCGGCCGGCTGGTAGCCGCCACCGCTTCAACATACTGAAATACAGCCAGCATGGAATCAGAACCTGTTATCATGGAAGAAAAAGCTTCCGGTTTCTCCAGAGAATCCCGGTTCAGTACCCGGCTTCCCATCGCCGAAAGCTCACTGTTCAAATCACGCCATTCAAGTGCATGGATTACCGCGGTAACCAGCCTGGTTTTTTCCGGGGGTTTGGCCAGATAATCATAAGCCCCGATTTTCATACAGCGTACAGCGGTCTGCAGATCCTCATCCCCGGTTATCATAATCACCGGCAGTCCCGGATAGCCTTCTGTGATATTTTCCAACACTTCAATACCGCTCATTAAGGGCATATTGATATCCAGCAGCACCAGGGAAACGTTGTTATCCCGGAGAATATCCGCCACCTCCCGTCCGTCGCTGGATACGATGATGTTCTCATATCCGGCGTTTTTAAGAATCGTTTCATAAAGAGAGAGTGCGATTATATCGTCGTCAACAAAGAGTATTGATTCTTCTTCCGGTTTTCTCATGGATGGATTCTCCCCCTTAGAATATCGGCATACTATGATTATAATTGACCTCTGTCGCCCGAGTGGAAAGATACCTTATACTCCGTGTACACTATATACATTATGATTGATTTTCGTTCTGATACCGTAACACGACCCTCAGATGCCATGCGCAAAGCCATGGCCCAAGCTGAAGTGGGAGATGATGTACTGGGAGAAGACCCCACCATCATCGCACTCCAGGAAAAAGCCGCCGAAATTACAGACAAAGAAGCCGCACTTTTCACCCCATCAGGCACCTTTGCCAATCAGCTCGCCCTCTTCACCTGGGTTCCAAAAGGCGGAGAAGTATACCTTAACGAGGTATCCCATATCATCCAGCATGAAGCCGGAGCCTCGGCCCATATCAGCGGCGCCTTCCTGCGGCCTTTCGTTCCGAAATCTTCGAACTGGGCTCAATGGTCCGATATTTCAACGAGAATACGCCCGGAACCCGATCAGCACTTCCCGGTGCCATCACTTGTCTGCCTGGAAAATGCTCTATCCGACGGCACAGTCCAGCCTGTACACAGCATGGCTGAAATCAAGGCTGGAGCAGAGTCTGCAGGCCTACCAGTCCACCTGGATGGAGCCAGGCTCTTTAATGCCGCAGCTTCTCTCGGGGTTGATGCCTCGGAAATCGCCGGGGAAGTTGATTCGGTGATGTTCTGCCTCTCCAAAGGCCTGGGAGCTCCGGTGGGAAGTCTGCTCTGCGGTCCGAAAGACTTTATTGAAAAGGCCTTTTACCGGAGAAAGATTATGGGCGGGGGAATGAGGCAGGCCGGGATACTGGCTGCCGCCGGCCTGGTGGCTCTGGAGGAAGAACTCCCCCGGCTTGGAGAAGATCATCAGATGGCCCGGGAACTGGCGAAGGCTTTTTCTGCTCTGGATACCTTTGAAGTTCTTACCCCAGAGCCGGATATCAATATGGTGTTTCTCAAACTGAGTTCTCCGGGTACCCAGGCGGAAGATGGGTTTCTCACCTTTCTTGAAGAAGCCGGGATACTCACCTATCCAGCTGAAGGCGGGGTGTTCCGCTTTGTTACCCACAGGGATATATCAATAGATCAGCTTCGCCATACCCTTAATGTTCTGCCGCAGATTGCCGAACAACTGGCGGGCTGAAGATGAGCGGCAGTCCGGCAGAAAAATATCAGCTCTTCGTCGACCTGGATGGTGTCCTGGTTGATTTTGAAACCGGAGTCCGCAGAGCCACCGGAAAAGAACCCTCTGAACTTCATCCCCGGAGCATGTGGCCGGCAATTGCTGGAACAAAGGGTTTCTACGACCGCCTGGGCTGGATGCCCGATGGCAGGGACTTATGGCAAGTGGTAAACGATTTCCAGCCGGTAATTCTTACCGGACTTCCTATGGGAAAATGGGCTGAACCCCAGAAACGCTCCTGGTGCGAAAGGGAACTGAGCTCGGATATACCGGTAATCACAGGGATGTCCCGGCGTAAAGCTGATCTGGCTCATATCTGGCTGGAAGAAAACGAATTGTCCGATAAAACCCCTATCCTCATCGACGACAGGCTGAAAATTAAAGAACCCTGGGAGGCCGCTGGAGGAATATTTATTCTGCATTTGAGTGCTGCAGATTCGATTGAAAAGCTTAAAGAGTTGGGATTTCTGGATTAAAGAATCTTAAACAGCCCATCCCAGTCGGAAATCTCATAAGTCGGCTTTACAGAAGTGTTATTCTCCAGTTTTTCGGGGTTGAACCAGCAAGTATCAATTCCATACCCGGCCCCTCCGGCGATATCAGAGCTTAGAGAATCCCCGATTACCAGCATGTTTTCAATCTGAGAAGAGCCGATCCGTTCCAGGGTATAGTCAAAAAATCCCGCAGCGGGTTTGGCAATACCGGTCTCTTCTGAAATAATTATCTCTTCAAAAATATCTATCAGACCGGCCTTCATCAGACGGCCGTACTGTGTATCCTTAATACCATTGGTGATGATGGCTTTGTGTATGTCTCTAGGAATCTCTGCAAGCATTTTCCTTGCACCGGGCATCATGAATCCTGAATCCCCAAGTTCCCTGAGATAAGCCTGGCTGAATTTCTCAGCGGAAATATCCCAGCCCAGGCGGGTAGCCAGTGTATCAAAACGCTTAACCCGAAGTTCCAGAGAACTGATTCGCCCCTTCTCCAGATCTGCCCAGAGAGCGGAGTTTATCTCCCGATAGAGATTCAGAACTTCCGCTGAGATTTCAAGGCCGAAGGAAGCCGCAGCTGATTCCAGGGAAAAAATCTCTGCAGCGTGGTAATCAAGAATTGTGCCGTCGGCATCGAAGAGAAGCCAGGAATATTTCTTTTTCATACGTTGAAGTAATTCTGAAGGATTATACAGGGGAGTATCAAGGGCAACTGTTCGAACTTCAGCTTTCAGTAACTGAGGTTACGACGTTCCAGAGCAATGGCAAATCTCAAATCTACAACCGAAAAGACTCCCGGCTGGTTGGAAAGCTCTTCACCTCCGAGGGTTAAATCCATAGAAAATCCGCCAAAACGTAATCCGAAACCACCGGATAACAGCCCTTGGGAAAAACCTGCACGCAGGGCTAAAAAGTCCCAGAAGGTAATTTCTGTTCCAACAGTAATTCCCAATAAATAATTCCTGGGATAAGATTCCAACCCTCCGAGAAGATGACGAAAACTTAAATAAAAACCGTTAATCCCGAACCAGGGAATATCATCGGCAAAACCGGGAAACCATCCCGTACCAACAGAAATGACTGGTAATCGGAGGCGTGTTTCACTGACATCGGGTTTCAGACCTTCTTGAAAACTGCGAAGGGTATCGTAATAATTAACAAATTCAAGAGTGAGTAAATCATCAACAGTTAACCCGAAAGACCACTGCTTTCCAAAGTCCACCAGGATACCTGTATCAATCCCAATCCCGGGAACTACTTCATAGGGCATATCAAGAAAGTATTCAGGATTGGTAAACAACCCGAAAAACTGCACAACATCCGCTTCACCCAGATACCGTTGTTCAAAGAAACCTTTCATAGTAAAACCGAAATCAAGGGAAACGCCTCTATTCAGCTGAAAATGATGGGCCCAGCCACCTGTAAATTCCGCTCCAATTTGAAAAGTAAAAAGACTCTGCACGGCAGCATTCGGATACAGCGCATCAATGGAAGCATAGGAGAACAGACGAAAAGCTTTACCGGCACCGGCATAACCCACATCAATCGGTCCCAACAACCCGAATCCAAGATATTTTCCATTTTTCAATGGAAAAAGTTCTTCCGGATTCTGTCCTTTGAAAGCATTAACAGCATTCCAGAAAGTACCCGAAAGTCTCAAGTCAATCCCGGTATATCGATGTACCGGTTCTAATACAGCAATCCCCGCCGGGTTGGAGAATACAGAAGAAAAATCATCGCTTAATGCAGGATGTGAATCTCCTAGAGCTTTTTCTCTTGCTGATGGTATGGGACTGACAGCGGAAAGTGACAGAGGAAAAACGATCATTAATACTATAC
>DEIH01000238.1:0-2732 GCA_002352375.1 Spirochaeta sp. UBA2779
ACATGAAAATCCTTTAATACCCGAGTTCTTTTTCAACTTCGCTGATGGATTCTTCAATAATATCCATCCCCATAGAAGCATACTTTTCATCCATGATTAGGGGGGGTGACATCCTGAGAATATTACCTGCAGGTATCCAGGCTAAGCCTTTTTGAAATGCTTTCTGGTAAACTAATGTACCGGCTTCGGCAAAAGGCTCTTTTGTGGATTTGTCCTTAACAAGCTCCATACCCAGCAGGAATCCTTTCCCCTTGATATCACCGATAATAGGGTGATTATCCATCATGGTTTTCATTCTTCTCTGAAAATAAGCACCCACTTCACGAACATTTTCAAGAATGTCCTCGTCCTCTATTACCTCTATTGATGCCAGAGCTGCAGCACTTGCCATGGGATTCCCGCCATAACTTGAGGAGGCTGAAATTTTATCCAGAGCCTCAGCATATTCTTCTTTTACAATCATTGCGGTAACAGGGAAACCATTACCAAAAGACTTACCGAATGTAATGATATCAGGAATAACATCCCAATGGTTCATGGCCATCCATTCACCCGTTCTTCCCATTCCGGCAAGAACTTCGTCTGCAAAAAGAAGTATTCCTTTCTCATCACATAGTTTTCTGAGTTTCGGAAAAAAGTCATCAGGAGGAACAATAGATCCACCCCAGCCCTGAATCGGTTCAAGGACAAAAGCGGCCACATTCCCAACAGTACCCTCCAGGATAAACTCCCTGTAAAAGTTGATGTAACCGTCAGTATCGATCGTTCCATCAGCCTTCTTGAAATGGGGTCTGTAGGGATTGGGTCTGGGGACCATATAAAAACCGGGAGCCCTGGTGGGACCATAACTGTGTACATCCCCCCGATGCATCTGGGCCAGACTGACGGCATGGCCGGATTTACCATGAAAATCCCTGAATGCTGAAATAAATTCCTGTTTACCGCTTATAGCCCGGGCCGCCCTGATTCCGGCCTCCACTGCGGAAGTTCCATCAGAATAGAACTGCATGGCATTCAGATTACCTGGAAGGACATCCGCCAGCTTCTCAACCAGTTTTTCTTTAATCGGTGTGGTAAAATCATGAGCATTCATGAGCCGGTTTGCCCAATAGCTGATTGCTTCAGAAACCTTTGGATGACAATGTCCAAGGGATGTAACATAAATTCCCGAAGAGAAGTCAAGGAACCTGTTTCCATCCACATCCGTCATGGTAATTCCATGACCCTCAGAGAATGCTATGGGGAAGAGCTTTACCTGCCCCGACAAACCATGAAAATACTTTGTAGTATTTGCATGCATCCTTTTTGACTCCGGGCCCGGAAGTTCCATCTTGACATTCGGAATACCCTCTGCACTCTTTTTCCACCAATCTTTAGCCATCACGTTACACCTCTTCTGTATTCGTAATAATTGAAATATCGTTGTCCTGATAGCGGGATGTATTTTCCACGCTGATTTTTCTTTCCGTAATAAGAACATTAATCAGGGATACCGGTGCAAACCGGTAAAATGAGTTCTTCTCAATTTTCGAAGAATCGCAAAGAAGAAATACTTTATCGGCGTTTTCAGCCATTTTCCGGGTAATCCGGGCTTCCTTCTCATCGTAAGAGCTCAAACCCTTGCTGAGTGAAACACCATCGGCTCCGATAAAAGCCTTATCGGCATGGTATTCTCCGATCAATCTTTCTGCAGTGTCGCCATAAGAGGCCTTTCTATCACCGACAACATCACCACCGATGAAGGTGATTTTGATATTAGAATAATTTATAAGTTCTGAGACAACTGGGAGAGAGTTTGTGATTATCCTGAGACGGGTCTTATCCTGGATATAGTGCGAGAGTCTGAAAAGTGTCGTTCCACAGTCTATGAAAATAACATCATCTTCTTCAATAAAACCGGATGCGATCCTGCAAATTTTCTCTTTTTGCCGGCCATTTTCCTCAACTCGTTTATTAAAACTAAAGAGACTTTCCACAGCCTCGGACTTCACCGCACCGCCATACTTCCGGATGAGGTAGCCCCGAGTTTCAAGGTCTGTAAGATCTCGACGGATAGTCATCTGAGAAACCTTAAATCGTCCCTCCAGCTCCTGAACACTCAAGGACTCTTGTTCGTCGAGGATTTTTAATATTTCTTTCTTCCTGCTTTCCTGAACCAAATTGTCCTCGATGTTCTTTCTATGTTGAATCGATCATAATCGATCATAATGTAACTGTAAAGCTTTTTATTATGATTTTATTATCCAGGTACAAGCTTCGGATGTGGATGGGAAAATCAGATTCGCCTCTCCCAGATCTGAAGAAGAAAAAGAGCTTGTTATTCCCAGGGCAAACATCCCGGCGGCTCGGGCGGAAGAACAGCCTGATGGTGAATCCTCAATGGCAATACAATCGGAGCCATTCACTTGAATCAGCCTTGAAGCCTTCAGGTATGGCTCGGGGTGAGGTTTATGGTTTTTTACATCTTCATAACAGACAAGAGTGCTGAAGTATCGATCGATTCCGGCTTTAGCCAGCAGCAGTTCTGCATTCTCCCTGGTATTGCTTGTTGCAATTGCCATAGGAAGATTTGAGGCTAACTCTTCCAGCTTTACAGCAAGCCCCGGAAACAAAGAATCCCGAGAGCTGATAATTCTATAAAAATGTGTCTCTTTCACCGAGAAGTACTCATCACTGGAATACCTCCCCTTCCAGCGCTTCGCCAACTCTACCGAAATTTTCTGGCATGGAAC
>DEIH01000238.1:2825-3500 GCA_002352375.1 Spirochaeta sp. UBA2779
GCCGTCGAGGTCAAATACAATTCCTTTATTATTCATGATTTATTCTGACCTGTAGTTCCCGCCATAAGGAATACTGTGATTCTTAAAATAGTTATCCCTGATGATTGACGGCTGGGAAACCTCCAGGAGGAGCGCCGGACCAACACCTGTAAAACCATGATCCAGCCCTCTCTCAACTTTGAGAGTATCACCGGGACCCATCATGCGTTCAGCTCCGTCGTACACCATCTTCACCCGGCCGAAAAGAAGAAAAAACGTTTCCAGCTTATCAAGATGATGATGTAACGGACATGACTGTCTATCAAAGACAAACAGAAACTTACCGCAATAACCGGCCTCAACCTCATTGGCAATCCAGAACTCAACTTCTCCGGTTGTCTCAAAATCATTCAAACCGAAGTCAAAAACAAGAGGCTCTATGTCAGGAGGAGTAAAATTCCACTCCTTAAATCGGGTATACACCCGTTTGAGAATTTCATCTGTCTCACCGGCATTGATGGATACATTTTTACCTTCCTGATGTTCATCCATTATTTGAGTTCACTTACATCGTTCTTCCGGGCTATTCTGTTGAGCATCTCAAGCTTAGCATCACTTAACAATAAACCATGCTTCTGGCTGTCTTCCAAACTCTTAAAAGCCCTTTCACCCGGAAGACGTATCGCGTTAAAACCA
>DEIH01000238.1:3578-11220 GCA_002352375.1 Spirochaeta sp. UBA2779
CCGGACATGGCAGTTAACGCCTCGGCCCAGAGGGAAAGACCGTAACCTTTATGAGCGTACTCCGGTCCGCCAAGGAAAAAGATGGAGCCATCATCCAGCATTGCGTTGGGATTATCGGTAGGTGAGCCGTTTTTATCCATGAAAATTTGAGCCCGGGCTTTCTCATCGTATCTTGCCATCCGGTTAACCGCTCCCATGGAAACGGCCGCCGTTGAAATATCGGCGATAACTGGATTGCCGGATGTGGGAAAAGCCAGAGCAACCGGGTTGGTTGAGAACTTCCCTGTAATCCCGCCGATGGGCGCACAGTCGGCACATTGGGAACTCTGCCCCCAAAGCTGTGCCATAAAACCGGCCCTGGCAATTGATTCCAGATAAGGTCCCAGAGCACCCAGCCAACTGGTATTCCGTATAGCCGCCATGGCAATACCCATTATACCGGCTTTATCCACCGCCATTTCGATAGCCAGTTTCATTGCCAGCTGACTGAAGCCCTTTTTTCCATCAATCAATACCGAGGCACCTTTCTCTTTAATTATTTCCGGCTCGGTTCCCGGATCAAATACATCAGGAACCTGATTATCCAGATAACCCAGAACAGCCAGGCCGTGAGTCAATATCCCCATCGCCTCGGTTCTGACGGCCATTTCGGCTATATATTCCGCATTCTTTCGAGGTATTTTTTTTGCTACCAGCAGGGATGTTGAAAAGGCATTTAATACCTCAATTGAAAAACTTTTCATGCTTCCTCCATTACGTATTACTCTACTGCAAGGCTCATCATATTGTCAGCCAAGTCCCGAATACTCCAGGGAGAGCTGAATGTTTTTTCTTGACACCATACTGCATGCAATATATCATATTTGCATGCAGTATGTAAATTCCTGGTGACTTCCCTATAAGAACATCATTTTTTATTGTGTTGTTGGCGACGCTATGTTAAAATTGATTATAACCATATTACAACTGATGTGTAACTGGCTTTAATGCTGTTTGTTAAACAGCTAGAAAATTTCAGGAGGAGTCATTTTATGAAAAGAATCACAACGCTATTGATTCTGATTGGATTGGTACTGCTTGTATCACTCCCTGTTTTTGCCGGTGGGCAAAATGAAGCAGAAGCACCTGCAGAGGAAACTGCAGTAATGGAAGAAGGGGTTGGACCTACCAACAGTAATCCTTTATCCGATCTCAGGGTTCGCCAGGCAATTGCCTATGCCATTGATATGGATACAATTGCGGAAACAATGTTCGACGGAATGGTGCTGCCGGCAACAGGCCGAGTACCTGACGGCCCGATGAAGGCTCCGGGACTCAACCGGTTCGCATATAATCCCGATAAGGCCAGAGAGCTTCTTAAAGCTGCAAACTGGGATTCAAACTATGAGTTGGATCTTGGCTACTACTATGGTGATCAGATGACAGTAGACCTGATGACAGCAATTCAGGCATATCTTTCTGAAGTCGGTATTAAAATGGCGTTCCGTAAACTGGAAGGTGACGTTGGTGCACAGTTGAGTACTGTTCCCGCCGATCCTGTCAACGGGCCTTCAGCAGTTGAAATCGATCTCGGTTATGGCGGACATGCAGCCCTTGCCCTTCAGGAATACTTCAATGTTTATAAAACAGGTGCCAGTGCTCAGTATCCCAGTGATGCAAAAATGGATGCTCTTGTTGATGCTATCAATGCAACCGCAGATCCTGTTGAGCTGAAAAAGGCTCTGTTTGAAATTGAGAAATATGAAGTTGATAACCTTGCCGCATATTCACTCTACTACATGCCCATGTTTGTTTATGAGAGTGTAGACCTGAACAGAAATGGAGAGATGTACGGAAATCCTCAGTATAACTATGACTGGAATATCCAGAACTGGACGATGACTCCTGATAGTAGCGGTAAGATGGTTCTTCAAACCAATGGCGGACCTGTAGAATTCTTTCAGAATCCATGGGAAAACCCGGGTATCTGGATGTTCAATAAAGTTCTCTATGACCGTTTAATTGCATGTGACGGAGCCCTTACTCCCACTCACGGTCAGATGGCGGATTATGACTTAAGTTCCGATGGCATGACATTGAAGTTCACCATGAAAGATGGTGTCAAATGGCATGACGGTTCAGCTGTAACAGTGGATGATGTTCAATTCAGTATTGAAAAAGCCATTCTTGTAACAACCGGACATAAAGTAATTCTAAGTACATTCAACTCCATAAAGGGAGCTGAGGATTTTGTAGCCGGTACTGCTGATCATATTTCCGGTATTACTACCGATGGAAACACCATCACAATTGAAATGGCAACCTTGGATCCGAATATTCTTTTATCATTCTCTCAATTTGCCATTCTCCCGGAAAAATATCTGGCTGACGCTGATCCTTTGAAAATGCTTCAATCTCCGTTCTTTCAGCATCCTGTTGGTTCAGGACCCTATAAGATTGGTAAAGTTGAAATGAACGACTATCTGGTAATGGTTCCCAATGAAGATTACTACGACGGCGTACCAAAAATTGATGAGATCCAGTGCTATCCTTCCTATGACAGCGACCCCAATGTTGTAAAAAATGCAACTGCTGGTATTCTTGACTACGGTTTCTCCAAGAATCCATCTGAGGTGAGTTCTCTTCGGGCATTAGATAATATAAAACTGGAAACTGTCGATGTTCCTTATACACGCATCTTGTGGTTTTATCAGTATCCAAAGAAATAGAATTAACTGAATATTTTCGAGCCAATACAGGAGGATCTTTTAGATTAATATTCTAAAAGATTCTCCAATTTAATTAATTTAAAAAACATGGAAAGTAAAGTTGCGGCTACCGCAACTTTACTTTTACTGAACTAGCCTAATCCCAGGCTTTTTCTGTTACTTGGTAGCGAATCGAACGGTAGCCCAAGGAGTCTGTTGATGCTGACATATACATTAAGAAGATTGCTGATTCTTATACCTATGCTGTTATTTTTAAGTTTTCTTATATACCTCGGATTGGAGTTAACTCCGGGAGATGCAGTTTCGTATATGATTTCTCCTGAAAGGTATGCCACAATGGATCCTGCTGAACTTGAAGCGGTTAGAGAGGCCTTAGGCCTGGATGACCCTTTTTTGATTCGATATGCGAAATGGCTTGGAGGAGTTTTAAAGGGTGATTTCGGCTACAGTTTACAGAGCGGTGTTCCCATAAGAGATATTGTTTTCGACAGACTGCCGGCAACACTGGAGCTGTCTGCCGGAGCTATTATAATTTCAACCATCTTCGGTATCTTTTTTGGAACGATAAGTGCTCTAAAAAGAGGTTCTATTGGTGATAATGCCTTAACACTGGCAGGAATGCTGGGCGTATCAGTTCCACGATTTATATTTGGTCTTCTTGCAATACTTTTATTTACATTTCATTTAAAATGGCTTCCTGTAGGTGGTAGATTACGGCCGGGTTATGAAGGTTTTATGGATCGCCTACCCCATCTAATTATGCCAACCCTTGTACTCTCGGCAACTCTGGTTGCAGGAATAATGCGTTATTCCAGGGCAAGTATGCTTGATGCCATGAATAGAGATTTTATGAAAACAGCAAGAAGCAAAGGCCTGCCGGAATGGCGTGTAAATTTTGTTCATGGTTTAAGAGTATCTTTAATACCGGTTATCGTCCTTATTGCTTTTCGCTTACCGATTTTACTGGGAGGAACGGTTATTATTGAACAGGTTTTCCAATGGCCCGGAATAGGGAGTGAATTTATTGGTGCAGTACGATCCCGAAATTATCCCATTGTTATGATGATTGCTTTTTTTACGACTTTCGCCGTGTTATTTGTCAGTTTTCTTATTGATCTTTTTACAGCTCTGTTAGATCCCAGAGTTAAGCTGGACTAGGAGTTATTTATGAAAGACACTGAGAAAAAGAAAACCAGACTTGAAAAAAAATTTGACAAAATATTAATACGGGAAGATACCGGATTAATAAAAAATAAAAAGGGCAGCAGAGCATTTCGAAAACTGATGAGTAATAGACTGGCTGTAGCAGGAATAATCATTGTTTCTGTAATATTACTGGCATCTATTTTTGCACCTTTGATTTGCAGATACGACCCCCTGAAACTGGATTTGAGAAATAAGCTTCAAAAACCCTCTATGGAACATCTCATTGGTACCGATCAATTAGGTCGTGATATTTTTGCCCGGATTGTATATGGAGGTCGTGTATCAATCCTTGTCGGGCTGGGAAGTGCCCTGGCATCGGCTGTAGTCGGTGTCGCTATTGGAGCCTATACCGGCTACAAAGGAGGGCTTCTGGATAAAATAATGCTTAGATTATCTGAATTAGTAATGGCATTCCCCCAGATTATTTTAGTACTGCTGCTGGTAACCATAATGGGGCAGGGGTTGAGAAATCTGATAATCATATTCACCTTAACCGGGTGGGGTGGAATATACAGAATGACCCGGGCTCAGATGCTCTCTCTTAGAGAGGAAGAATATGTACAGGCATTGAGGGCCTTTGGTCTTAACAACTTTTCCATTGCATACAAGCATATGCTGCCCAATGCTGTGGGCCCAATTGTTGTAAATATAACATTAAGCACAGCCATGTTTATTCTGTATGAAGCGGCTTTGAGCTTCCTGGGACTGGGAGTTCCTTTAAATATTGCTACATGGGGTAATATTGTAAATATTGCCCAGGATCTGAGATATCTACAATTCTTCTGGTGGTTATGGGTTCCCGGGGCAATAGTCATTTCATTATTTGTACTGGGTATTAACTTTATCGGAGACGGCCTGCGTGATTCAGCAGATCCCATGCAGCAAGGTTGATGGAGTTAATAAATGAAAGATGATGTGATAATAAGTGTTAAAGATTTAAAAACCTTCTTCTATACCAATAACAGGTGTAATAAAGCTGTTAATGGGGTTTCCTTTGATATAAAGAAAGGAAAAACACTCTGTGTCGTCGGTGAAAGTGGATGCGGGAAGAGCGTAACTGCTTCATCCATAATGCAGCTGCTGCCGAAACTATCCCGGATAGAAAATGGAAAGATTACATACCACAGCAATGAAGGTGATATAAGAATAGATCAGCTGAAAAAAAATGGGGCGGAGATGAGAGCTATCAGAGGTTCTGATATTTCCATGATATTCCAAGATCCAATGACAGCTCTTAATCCAGTCTATTCAATTGGATTTCAGATAAGTGAGAATATTCAATACCACACCCGTTTAAAAAAGTCTGAGAGAAAAGATCAATCTATTAAGTTATTAAAGGAAATGGGTATTCCCCTCCCTGAGCAAAGAATTAATGAGTACCCTCATCAATATTCTGGAGGAATGCGCCAGAGAGCAATGATAGCCATGGCTATGGCCTGCAATCCCAAGGTACTTATTGCCGATGAGCCCACAACTGCATTGGACGTAACTATTCAGGCACAGATTTTTGAATTAATGGATGAATTGAAGGAGAAACACGATACGGCCATTATGCTGATAACCCATGATATGGGAGTGGTTACAGAGCTTGCTGATGACGTAGTTGTTATGTATATGGGTAATATTGTAGAAAACGGGACCGTCGATGATGTTCTGAGAAAACCTTCTCACCCATATACAAAAGCCCTTCTTGAATCAATTCCGGTATTGGGTAGAGGAAAAAATCAGGTAATAGAGCCTATCAAAGGATCTACACCGGATCCCTACAACAGACCAAAAGGTTGTCAATTTGCACCCCGTTGTCCTTATGCTGATAGCTCATGTCTGGTAATGCCTGATGAATCTTCAATCAACAATACACACTCAGTGCGTTGCTGGCACCCCATGGAGGCTGTATAATGAGTGAATCCATAGAAACAATATTAACACTAAAAGATATGGAAACCCATTTCCCAATCAAGAAAGGTGTTTTTAAACGAACCACCGGCTATGTAAAAGCTGTTGATGGTGTTTCTCTGGAAGTATATCGGGGAGAGACTCTTGCGTTGGTGGGTGAGAGCGGGTGTGGTAAAACAACCCTCGGGAAGTCCATTCTTCAACTGGTAAAGCCTACCAGCGGTAAAATTATTTACAATGATAAAACTACCGAAAGAGATCTCTGCAGACTGAGTCAGAAAGAAATGATGGAAGTAAACCAAAAACTTCAGATTGTCTTTCAGGATCCCCAGTCTTCCCTCAATCCGGCATTTACAATCTTCGGATCTCTACAGGATTCGTTAAAAGCGCACGGAATAAAATCAAAATCTGAGAGACGAAAGATAATTGGAGATCTACTGGAAGCTGTTAACATGAGACGGGAACAGATGGATCTTTACCCTCATGAGTTTTCCGGGGGCCAGCGGCAGCGAATCGGCATAGCCAGAGCGTTGAGCATAGAACCGGATTTGATTGTTTGTGATGAAGCAGTAAGTGCATTGGATGTATCCATTCAGGCTCAGGTACTGAAACTTCTGAAAGACATTAAAGAAGAGCGTAACTTAACCTATATTTTCATCACCCATGATTTAAGTGTTGTTGAATATATCAGTGATAGGGTTGCGGTGATGTATCTTGGTAAAATTGTTGAATTGGCAGAGGTTGAAGATCTGTATGCCAGTACTATGCATCCATATACCAAAGCTCTCTTATCCGCAATTCCAGTTGCCGATCTGGACAGGAGAAAGAAACGTATATTGCTGGAAGGTGATGTACCAAGTCCTGTAAATCCTCCTTCAGGGTGCCCTTTCCACCCCAGATGCAGCCAATGTCAGGACATCTGCAAGACAGTAGTCCCGGAGCTTAAAAGGTTCGAGACAAACGGAAACGAGCACTATTCGGCCTGCCACTTTGCAGAAGAACAACTTTCACAGTAGAAGATGCATTTTGAAGGCTATTGTTAATACCAGGATTATTGCCGAAAACGGGATTATACAGAATGGTATTATCCTTATTGAAGAGGAAAGAATCAGCGCTCTGGGAAATAAATCCGATATTGGTGTTCCTGATGGTTGTGAAATCATTGATGCTGAAAATTGTTACTCAGGACCCGGTTTTGTTGATATTCACTGCCATGGAGGAGGGGTATATCCTGCAATAGATAATCCTCTCGCCGCAGCTGATTTCCACTTAAAAAAGGGTACTACATCGTTAACCCTAAGCCTCGGGTACAATTTATCATTAAGCGAAACACTTAGAGGTATTGATACGATAAAAGAAGCCATGTCAGTTTCCGATCCTTGCACTATTAACGGAATATTCCTGGAAGGACCTTTTATAAATCCATCATTAGGTTCTGCATCTGAAACTGCCCGCCCGATTAATAGACTGGAGTATGAAACACTCTATAAAAGGGCCGGTGACTGTATCCGACAGTGGATGTACGCCCCGGAACTGGAAGATGGTGATGATTTTGCGGCTTTTGTTGTTTCAAAAGGGATTCCCCTGGCAATAGGGCATACTGCAGCATCACCAGATACCATTACTGAAGTTATTGGAAAAGGCGCTTCTATCTGTACACATTTGTTTGATGCAATGGGCTGTTATTCGGGAAATAAATCTGTAAATGTTACCGGTATAATTCAGGATACAGCAGCAGATGCAGCACTTATATCGGAAAGCTTATTCCTGGAAATCATCTGTGATTCCAGGGCTGTTCATGTAAAACCGGCTAATTTAAAGCTAGCTTTCAA
>DEIH01000060.1 GCA_002352375.1 Spirochaeta sp. UBA2779
TTCGCCGTCCCGTGCAGTATCGGAGGGGGTGAATCCCAGGGTAGCTGTATTCGTATTTGCCGTATGAGTCCATGTGATATTTTCAGGAGTATTGTCATTGGGTGACGTGTTGTTGTCCGAAATCTCGATGGGATTATCTGCAATTTCCGGAAGAACTTCCGAGAAGGTGATATCAACCTGAATCGGAGAGCTGCCGACTGTGATATCGCTGTCTGGCGATTCAATCCGTGGATCCGAGGTGCTTACCAGCCAGGATACTTCATCATTGCCGCTATCAGGTGTGCCACCAGCGGCATCCTGGAGGTTGGGATATTCGATTGTCATTGCCCAGCCGTTTGAATCATCCAGATCGGCGGCGGCCTGATTGGTATCCGAATCTATGTAGGTGAATGTGAGACCGACTGTATTTTCGATAAGGTTCCGCCCGACGTAGTTTACTTCATCAGCGATGCCAGCACCGTTAGAGACGGCTTCGCCGCTCATGAGTTCCCAGTTTCCCGGAGTCTGGGCTAATGAAATATCCAGGGGGCGGGAAAAGGGAATCCGGATAGGGTTTCCAGGATAGGTGCTTAGAGGGAGGGGAGGTGAGTCAGGCAGAGCATAGGGCGGATCATAGAGAGGAGGAGATGCGTGTCTGAACAGGGGGGTTAGAGGGTTCCGGAGGTTAAGACACCGTGCTGCAATGGCATTTGACCAGTTCGTGATATCTCCGAGTGGGAAGCTTGTTCCCGGAGGGAGGCACAGTGATACGGCCAGTGGATCGTTTGCCCTGCAGAAATGCCATTTATCGCTAATTTTCTCATCAGTACCGAGAATATAAGCCCACATCTGGTAATCCGAACCAATTGAATCACTAAAACATGGACCAGTCCCGCCATAATCATCAGTATCTGTCAGGATGTTGTTCAACCAGAGTTCTGAAATTGTACCATTGCTGTCTTTTAGAATGGGAATCTCCGAAAAATCATCGTCACCCATTGAATTATCATCAATAATCGCATTGTAGACTTGGGAATTACTGGTTAGAGAGATAAAGTCTTCTACACCAGATGTAGGGTTATAGCGAAAACAGACAGCAATAGGTCTGATTTCGCTATCCGAAGAGATACCTTTCAGTATTTTAAGCCAGCTGCAGCCGACAGTGGTGTTATAGATATTGATAAAGAAGAGAACAAAGACTTTTCCGCTATTTTGGAGATTCTGCCGATAGGTGGAATTGAATACCAAATCATTACCATCGTTTACATTGTTCTCTGGTTCAACCGGATCGTCAATATAATGGTATTTTGCCAGGGTGAAGTCTGCGGGTTTTGTGCCGATCTGGCTCATGATGTTCTCCTAATTGTTAATTCCGTAGGTACTCGAATAATTGTTGAATCCTGCGGGGTCTAATAGTTTCCCCGTTGTTCCGTTCGTGATATTAAGAGAATCATAATTACTCTGGGAAATATTATTTCCAGTGTCATGGTCTCTATACCAGTTGGAAGTTCCGGGATTTGGTATGGCAAAATCATTGTTGGTAAACGAAGCTGGATCCGACAAAGTAACAAACTCATATACTGCAAATAATGACGTATTCGGGTACTGTATAAATTTATTATTGTTAATAACGGTACTATTACTGTAAAGGAGTATGCAGCCGCCGGATATCGGGAATTCGGCTGGATCCCCATCAGGGAGAGGTAAAACGGTAGGACCCTCTATTGTTATCCCGGAAATTGAACCTGAACCACCTTCAATAACAATACCAAAAGCATGTCCTTCTCCTTTACCCGATAACACACGATGTAGGATGAAATTATTGCCTGTGACAGTAGGTGATCCACCGTCGTAAATATACATGCCGACACTTGAGCTCTGAGCATGTCCGGGGTTTATATCCGGGTTTTGTATTGCAGGTGATCCGCCTTCCACCAGTATGCCAAATGCATAAGAAGGCCCCCCTGTGCTTATCCCTTTTATCTTGATGTTTCTGAAAATGGGATCACCCCCTTGGGTATGAATCCCTGCATGGACACCAGTGGCCGAGGCGTTTCCCCCGAGTTGAATGGTGATATTCTCAATAACCGGATTTCCGATTACCGATCCGCAGTATAGAACTGAGGAAGGATTGTAAAAATCGACATCATCCGAATTGGATGAGTTAATCAATTCTGTTTCACCACTTGAACTCAATTCGGAAAAATCAGCATTGTAACCACCATGCAAGGATACCTGATTGGCCAGATTTGCGACCCAGGCGGTTCCATAGTCGCAGCTCCCCGAATAAGCTCCCACAGCGATACGTACGGGAATAATTGTCCCGAGGGCCGGGTTATAAACACTGCTTACGGCGTTTATACCGTTTTGAATCGAATTGTACGGGAAGCGAACTGAACCATCTGGAGTATCAAGAGGGGAGTATTCTTTTACGCAGATTTCGTATTGAATATCAAAATCAATCGACAGGGCTTTGACGGTTTTCCCTGTGCTGGAAGTTACTGAGAGGATGAGTGTTTTACTGCCTTCCGGCCAGAGTCCTCCGATTGCGTTGGGACTCAGATTAAGGGTGTCGTAACCTTGGCCGGATGTAGATGACCAATCAATGGGAACAATATCTGATTCGCTGATACCTAACGTACCACTCAGAACAAGAGAGTTGATATTCACCCCTTCGGCAAACACGATCCGAATCGTTTCATTTCCGGTAATCCAGTGTCCTGTTTCAGGTGAAACGGTGAATCCTAAAAGGTTTTTTTGATATTCTTCGTCCTGTTGAATAAAGGCACTCAGCAAATTTTCACAAGTGGTTAATGATAATAGTGACGCTGAAGCGAGAAGTATCAGTACACCCCGCCGACAGGAGGTCAATTTTCTATTCAAATTCCTTAATCTTTCCATTCCGCCACCTCCCGGTAGTTAAGGGCTCCAGCCCGGGCTGTGCCGGTATCGCCGCTGCCCAGATAGGCATATTTTTGCGCCAGTTCAGGGTTTATATCCTTCAATTGTGTATAGATTTCTTTTACTTTCCCAAGATTTTCCATTTCGTATTGGGATTTGGCCAGACCCAGGAGGGCTCTGGAGCTGTTCGGAGAGAGTTTGAGGACGCGTTGATAGGAATCGGCGGCTTTTCTGTAATCTCCGCTCAGGTAGAGAATATTGCCCAGGTTTACTATGGCCGGGATTGAATTCCTTTCAGCGGCTTTTTCGAATTGAATTTGAGCTTCGGGGTACAGTCCGTACCGAGCGTAGAGTAAACCCAGTCGGTTGACATCCCGGGGAGCTCCGACCGAGGAAACCACGGCGGCCTTGAGCTTGGTTTCCCGGTCGTCAATTTCCATTTTGATGAATCGGCGGTTTTCAGAAATGAAGCTATCCAGTATGGCTGAGGGTGATGGAATATCGACTTCACCGGCACTAGAGGCACCTACCGGAGCGTAAACATCCTGTGATTCTCTCACGGGCCAGAAATCGGCTCGACCCATTTCGTCGTTGTCCCGCCACTGTTTGGCTCCCATTATCCAGGCATCCAGGAAACCTTCGGAAACCATTGTGGTTTCTATGGGCACCCAGACACGACCGTCACGGAATATCAGGTTGTCGGGATTCAGGAAGGTTTTTTTTGCTTCTTCGACTTCCAGATTCAAGGCGAATGCCATAAATATATGTCCTGGAATCGTAATGTAGGCAGTTTCGATGCCTACTGAAGAGAGAAGAGCGTTGTAGCAGGTTGAAAGGTCGTCACAGTCCCCGGCGCCGTAGTAAAGGGTTTCACCGGGATATTTCAGGTAATCCACGGCGAATTTATTCTGGGAGAGTTCGGCATAGGAAGATGAGGGGTCTATAACGTAGTTCAATCCCTGGAGTCCCAGGGCCTGAAACATGGCCATTCCGATGGAGAAATCCAAATTTACTGTCCGTCCGCCGTCTTCCCGGACTGTTCCGGCAATGGCGTTGGAGAATCGGATAACATCTGGATCGTTGGCGGTTACGAAGGCCGCGGCTTTACGGTCGTCGTCCCAGGTAATGGCATTTCTGTGGAAAAGTTCCAGGGTGGCTTGGGTTTCTGATCTTCGGTCTTCCCCCTGGTAACTGTAGTCGATGGTGATTCGAGCTGCGGCCTTATCTGATTCGGTGATATCCAGGACATCGGAATTAAAGAGGGCAAAGAGGGGAATGGTTTTGCTCTCTCCCTTTTTCATTTCCGGGATGACGGCTGAGAATTTGGGTTCGTCCATGTAGCGTTTGGCATAGAATGAAATTCGGATATCTTCGATTTTTCCACTCTCTTCATTGGAGATGGAGACTGCTCCGATAGGGCTTTCATCGTAGTATTTGTAGAAAACGGGGAATACCGGGTCCAGCTGAATGTTCTGATATTCGATTTTCGATCGGTTCGCGGCGCGTCCCGGGCTGTATGTTAGAGACAGGCCGAATCCGATGCCCTGGTAGAGGGGGTTGGGTTTTGAACTGACCACATGGTAGGTAACTCCCAATCCCAATGCGAATGCGGGGTTTACAGCGAATTGAATCCCGGCGTCCCCGCGGTAGTAGAGGCTTCCTCCACTCTCACCGGAGTACAGGCCAGTTCCGTATCCTGCTTCGATAGCTAAGGTTGCTGACAATCTTGATTGGGCCGGAAGAACGGCTCCAATCCCGGCAAAGATAGGAATCAGGGAGAGATTTTCCAATGTGATGGCATTTTTTGAACTGAAATATCCTGCTCCAGCCCTGGCAAAAAGCCACTGGGCGAAGGGCATGCGGTAGTCTATGTTCAGTTCCGCACCCCCGCCGAAACCGAAATCTCCTGACATGGACCCGATGGGTATAAGGGCTTGAGGGACGATAGCAATGCTGAGGCCTTCTTGAGCTCCGATGTTGACGAGGGGAATGATAATAAAAACGGCAATTAGAAAGAACAGAACTTTTTTCACAGTACACTCTCCATCGCGTACACGAGGATTACCGGCTCTTAAAGATGCCTGATTGTTTCGGTGTTACCGGGAAAGCTCCATTTGGGAACCTCTGTATACATTATCATGGAGGATATAGTAAACATCAAGAAAAATGCATTTGGAGCGAGTTCGGGTTTATTTAGTATCGTGCCTGAACGAACCATCCCAGTCATCTGAAGGCGGGGTTTTAAGAAACTCAAGTGTTCTTTCAAGAAATATCCGGGCAGGGCGGTCATCAGGATAAGCTTTTAATGTATTCAGGAATTCTTTCTGTGCTCCCGGGAAATTTCTATCGTAGTATTCTTTCTGCCCGGCGGCAAAGGTTTCCCAGACGACACTTTTATCAGATGCAAGCTCTCTGGTAACCGAATAAATCGGCATGGGCATTGAACTGCCCTTAACCAGAACCTTATCCAGAAGCCTGGCTTCAACTTTCCCTTTAATTCGCCTTCTGACTGTTTCAGATATAATAAGAGGGATACCGTAGTATTTTGTAAGTCCTTCCAGTCTCGATGCCATGTTTACCGGTTCACCGATTACCGTGTAGTCCATTTTCTTTTCAGATCCGATATTTCCGGCTGTAACCCCGCCGTAATGAATTCCGATTCCTATTTTGAATGGCCGGATACCAAGGTGTTCCTGTTCCATGTTGAACTCATGCAGTGCTGTCAGCATATCCAGTCCGGCAAAGACCGATTGAAGTACATCGTCTTCCTTCTTCTCCGGAGCTCCAAAGAGTGCCATGATGGCATCTCCGATATACTTATCTGTCATGCCGCCATAATGATCGATAACATCAACCATCTTCCCGAAATATCTGTTCAGTGAATCAACCAATTCCTGGGGTGCCATTTTCTCGGTGATGCTGGTAAAACTTCTGATATCGGACATCAGGATTGAGACAAACTGATTTTCTCCGGTTAAAAGTTCCTGTCCCACCCTTTTTATATTCAAGTCGATAACCGACTGGGGCACGTATTTCTGGAATAAGACTCGGAGGTTCTGTTCTCGTTCTTTGGCTTCTTCCGTTTCCTTCTGGGCGAGAAGGGCTTTCCGGTGTGCAACTACGGCTCTCAGAGCGAAATTTTTCACATCAACATTAGCTTTGTCCAGACTATCTGTCATCATATTAAAGGAATGTGCCAGACGACCGGTTTCATCTTTATACATAATCGGAACCCTGGTTTTAAGATCCATGGTTTCAATGATACCTTCGATTGCTTTCACCATGCCTTCCAGGGGTTTGGCAATAAGACCTGTTGCGACGAAGAGAAAGATTAAGGCTAAGGTAAGTGATATTGCTCCGATTACTCCGATGAGAATGGCTATACGGGTTACAGGACTGTAGAAACTATCCCATACCTCGGTGACATAAAAGGTCCATCCCCATGGCGCAAAGCTATCCACATAGGCTACCCTGCGCTGGTTATTCAGCTTCAGTGAACTGGTCCATTCCCCCCCATGTAGTGGTGGATCGCCGGTTAATTCAGGATAGAATTTCGATTCCCCAGATTCAGCATCAGAGGTCATCATCACATTCCCTGAAGAATCGACGGCGAATATGAGTTCAGTGGAGGAACGGACCAGACTGGCGGCGAATGTGTTAACCGCTCCCCGGGCTGCCTCAATATACTCCTGCTCGGTGTCCAGGTTGTTGTCGGTCAACAAACTCCACTGACCATCCATGTAGTCGATTAATGTTTGTGATTTAAAGCGTAAAAAATCTGAAGCGACGGCGGTTATTCCGTTTCTTGCCGATAAATAGGATACAAGGGCGGCCATTATGAGAGGCGCTATGATAAGAGGTAGTACAACCAGAATGAATTTCGGACGTATATTCACTTTACATTTATCGGACAAAAACCCGGGGAACGTGATATGAGCGGGTTATTTCGTCGTGCCAGAGCTCTAAGAACACGTATGGACCTGCTGGGCGAGCTGCAGAATGATGATCTGGTACTGGAAATACCAGATGATGAGAAACAAAGTGTTCTCTCAGATATCGACAGCATGCTTAAAGACGATCGAATTCGTATGGATGAAGGTGCTTTGAGATTTACTCCGAAGAAGAAATCCTTTGTGCTGCCGTTGCTCCTGAATGTGGGCGCTGTTGTGATTCTGGCTGTTGGTGCTCTTTACATGTGGCGTTTCTTTAACCGGAGTGAAACAGCTCTGGTAACACCCGATAATGTCCTGGAATCCGCTGAAGGACGAATTCTTGATAGATTACGGCAGGATGCTGAAGCGGAACTCGGGGCGAAGGATCGGGAAATCTCTGAAATAAAGTCACTCCTGGATAGTCTTGAAAATCAGAAATCCCTTTTGGCTGTTGAAACTGAATCAAAACTTGCCGAACGGGAAAAAGAATTAAGAAAAGAATTCGATGCTGTTCTGGCTGCTGAGCAGTCCAGGCTTTCAGAATCCGGTATTACTGGAAACGATTTAACTGTTGCATTGGCCGCCTATGAAGCGGAAGTACGTAACGGTTTTGAATCGGATCTATCCGATGCTCAAGCGGCTGCAGCTGCCGAGCAGGAGCGGCAATTAGCAGAATTGGATGCTCAGCGCAGTCAGTATGAAAATCAAATTCTGGCAGCTGATGCAGAACGTAATAATCTCCAGAGTGAATTGGATTCACGCAAGGCTGAACTTGCAGAGCTTGCCAGTATACAGGCGACTGAATCCAATGAGGCTACAAGGCAGCTGGATGAGCTCAGGGCTTTGCAGAATCAGGAGCAGAATGTTACTGCTCAAATTCTTGCGTTTTATGAGAGAGTAGGGTCGGCACGATCCGCGGATGACCCGGAGACGGCTATGGCCACTCTGGATTCCCTGGAATCGTACTTGAAGGAAGATGGTATTCGGGGAACAGGGGTTGTAGAAAGCCGTCGTGAAATTGACAGTTTTCTTACCGGAGCTCTCAGGCGGCTGATTGTCCTGGAAACTTCAAATATAACGCCAACCACGATGGTAGATGATGAATCGGCTGAGATTCTCGCTGGGCTTGCAGCCGGTGCTGCTGCCGGAACTCGTCTTTCTGATGCCGGTAATATTGATGCAGCTCAAGAAGTCTGGAGAGAAGCCTTTTCGGCGATACCAGAATTGGAAGAAGCTTTTGACTCGGCTCTGGCCGGGGTGGATGCCGGGACTCTGACTGGTGCAGCTGTATTGACAGCCGCTCAGTTGTCGTCTGTTCGGGATGAAGGTTTGGCAGAGGGTTTACGTATCGGGCGATCTGAGACTGAGGCTGTCAGACAGGAAGGTTTTGATTCGGGCAGAGTTAGGGGTCTTGAGGAATCTGCTGAAGAGATTGATGGATTAGAAGCATTACTGGCTTCTGTATCTTCTGGACTGAAGGCTATTCAGGATCGGTATCGCGGGGCATTGGAGAAGAATGAGGATGTTGCCGGGGATTCCCGTAAACGTCTTTTGTCTCTGTTGGATACAAAGCTGACTATTAAATCAGAGCTTGATCCATCCCTCTATGACAGCCTGGATAATTATACTGATACCACTGGTGATATACGGGAACTTGAGGGACGGGAAGCGGTTTATGTGGAGATACTTGAGTATCTGTCTGAGCTGTCCATTGAGGCTGAGTGATAATATTCCGGCTGTTTATTGACTCATGACATCAAGGTCTTCCCCGGATTCTCAAGGTGTAATCGGTTCCGGCGTTACCTGCAAGGCATTTAACACCAATATAAATATATTCACCTGGAACAATGGGTGAGACAGTGTACGGCCCTTCACTATCCGCTATTGTATCTTCCATATCAACAAAACTATTCGTTTCATCCCAAAGGTACATATTCGCGGCATCGCCCCCTGAAAGCCAGGTGAGTTCCAGATAAACAGTGGTCATTACCGGTCCTGCTTTAAAACGGTATGTATCATACCCATTGTTGATTTCCATTACTCCGTCCACTCTGATATGTTCATCGATGTGGAGTACTCCTGTGGGCAGGGCCGGGGTGAGTTCCATTGTATTCGGAGGCAGCTCCGGGGCGGCGAATGGACCGCTTGAATCATTACCATCTGAATCGGTACCGTAAGCTGCTACTTCCACCGGTCCGACGACATATCGATCGTTGGCTGCATTCACATCGTCGGCGGCGTTAATGGT
This sequence comes from Spirochaeta sp. UBA2779, assembly GCA_002352375.1. GTDB lineage: Bacteria > Spirochaetota > Spirochaetia > DSM-2461 > DSM-2461 > UBA2779. The sequence goes on from DEIH01000060.1 coordinate 9,061, forward strand.
GATAATAATGTAGTACGCAGTGGGAAACGCCGGCCATGGATTCGCGTCGTCAAAGGGTTCGGTAATTGTTCCGCCTCCAATAACAATATCATTGGCTTGTATGAAGGTTTTCTTGATTTCGTAATCACTTCCATCCAGTAATGTGTCAGTTGAAGCATAAACGGTATAATCAACCTTTTTATTACCGTCCCTGCCTCCGATTTCTGTGATTGTAAAGTCATAAGGAATGTACACTGGATTTGACCACGGAGTGGGGGCAGTATTCAGGGCACCTCCGGGTATTCCCAGAGGATGATAATTCACTCCGGTGATTTCATAATCTGTCAGATTGACAACTGATGTTCCAACGGCATCAAAATTCTCATTATTTGCAGTTACCGGATCGAAGGTTGATTCTATTACAACGATGATGTAGTAGTCTCCGCCGATATCAGGCCAGAATCCATTGTAATTAACCACTAAGGGGGTATCCATAGCAAGCTGTGCTGCCCCATCGCTTCGGGATTCTATCAATGCATCATCTATGCTGAAGCTTGTATCTGAGGATGCGTAAACGGCCCATGAGAACCCTTCGGTTGCATCATCGTCTCCGCCCAGGTTTTGTACAGTAAAAGAACCGGTTACCGCATCTCCAGCTATGTATGTGGGAACAATATCAGGGGGTGGAACATTTATGATACTATAATCGTAAATTGGAAGACGAACGTTTGCAGCAGCAGAAACGTCGGAATCATTGTTCGAATCGTTATCATCACTTGCTGTCCATGTCACGATGATATATGAATTTCCCGGTGTATCAGACCAGCTGCCGTTTATCAGAATTGCACCTGATGTGAAACCTGATGCAAGTGGGCCTATTGTTCCAGAATCTATCTGAGTGTCTCCGATATTCAGTATACCATCGGTAGACAGCCATACCGCCCAGTTCACCGGTTGGGTTCCATCTTCGCTTCCGGTATTTTCAATTACAAAAAAATCAGCGATGGAGCTATTAATTATTGGGCTGCCGCCGCCGGCAGGTGAGGTGTTGGCTTCGTAATCAATGTCTGCATAGCGAACAATGTATTTAGCAGTTGATGTCAGGGAGTCATTAGCAGAGAGAATATCATCCGATGCAAACCAGGTTATAATAAGATTATAATCAGCAGGGGGTATATTCCAGTTGATATCAACACTGATATTGCCGGATTCCACTCCGGTGTTAAAGGGTCCTGCTGTGCCTGAATCCACATTAATATCTCCGGTATTGCCCGGAGTGGCATCAGTCGACAGCCAGGCAGTCCAGTTAATGATCTGTGTACCGTTATCGCTGCCGAAATTCTCAATGCTGAATAACTCGCTGCTGAGTGAGCCGACGACGATGGGACCGCCGAGTGGAATAACCGAACCTGGGCGATAATCCACATCTGGTACATCAACTGTAACGGCACCTGAGGCGCCGAAATTGTTTAACGTATTAACATCGATATCTGCCGAAAGATGAACCACTATGTAGTAAGTACCGGGAGTTGATGGCCAGATACCGCTGATTACCTGAGGGACAGTCAGAACTGAATGAGCGCTGAGAGCTGGAACTGTTCCTGAATCAACCAGAGAAATAATCCCGTTCATATTGTTTGTTGTTGAAATAAAGGCAGTCCATTGAACAACATTTCCGCCACCGATATTACCGATATTCTCATGCTTTAATTCAGCAGTAAACGCAGCACCGACTTGAGCTGATGCTGGTAAGGTATTTATATTATTCACGATGTAATTGATATCAGGAATATTTGTAGCAGGATTGATAACCTCAATAGTAACATCCTGTGTTGCTGACAATTCGTCGGTAACCCTCAATACATCAAGTCCTGGTGTTGCTCCCGCAATATACGCACCGGTACTTGTGTTAAGGTTGACTCCTGAGCTGTTCGTAACAATTGAATAAGTGTAGTTGCCATAACCACCGGTAGCATATAACTGGGTGGATTCTTCTGGATAGAGTTTCTGAGTACCCGTAAAGAGTAATAACGGATCGATATTATTGATTGTAACGGTTGCAGTTCCGAAAAAGCCCTCTGAGTCGGTAACTTTGATTTTTGTCAGGCCTGTTAAACCGCCGGGATCGAAGGTTTCTGAAGCTGTTGTACCGGCTGACATCGATCCGGGGCCGGAGTAAATACTCCAGACAAACGGTCCGGTCCCACCTGAGACTGTGAAAATCTGAGTATCAGAACTTGCTATTGAAACATTTGTGGGGGTTAAATCAAGAACTCCCATTTCCAGACCGAGAACAGTACTCAGATTGAATGGTCCCTCGCAGGCGGTTGCTGTAAAGAGTAAGATCAGTAACGAAATCAGAATTGTGAATCCGGCTAAATCCTTAAGTGATTTTTTCTTTCTGGTTTTCATCCGGATCTCCTAAAATCTTAAACTTGTTCCGACGCCTGGATAGATCCCGTAAAGAATTAAGGATCCTTCGAACATTGCTCTGAAAAAAACATCGGCAAAGATACCGAATGCAGGACTAAACCGAAAATCAATTCCGAGCCCTGCATCGGCATAGGGTACGATTTTTCCTTGAGAAGAACTTCCTTCGGGAATTACCATAAACCAGCTGCCTCCTCCTCCAAAGTGAAGATATGGAAGCATTGGCTGATTGGATCTTGAGCTGATTTTTAAATCAAGCCCGAAGGGAATTATAAAGATGTCCGTTGGAATAGGAGCCTCAGTTGGAAGCCATATACCGCCGATGACTATCCTTGGAATAATGAATATCGATCCAGCAGGGAAAGCATATCCGAAACTGAGCTCCCCTCCGTAACCAAGGCGTGCATAGGTTGCGGTATCGGATAACGGTACAGTCAGAATTCCGCCAATATCAAGCTGAAATGGTTTTTTCAGAGTAGCTTCACTTTGAGTTGTCGATTTTTCCTGTTCTGATTCTGTCTGATTGGAGCCAATTGCGGCTACGGCCCATGCTGTTCCGGCAGCGGCGGCTTTCTCAGTGTCCTTTCTGGAAACCCCGATACTGCTGGGGAGAAAAGGTGCAATATCGTTATGTATTATTTTCTGTATCTCATCGTCCAGTGTAATTGAAAAGGGGCCGTTCCAACTTCCCTCAGCGATGGATTCTTCCGATTCACTCCCGGATGCTGTACAGAGAATATCGATGGATATGGTATCGCCGGAAACCTGAAATTCAGACTTTAAAAGATAATCCTGTTCTTTTGCATCAGGCGGCCAGGAATCTCCCAGAACAGTTTTGATTTCAAAACCTTCCAACTGAAGCTGAAGTACCACTGCATCGAGTATAACTTCACCCAAGGTATTTTCCTCGATTTCAGAGATTGATATAACAGTTGTTGAAATTACAACAGGGCGTGAAAAGTTTTCAGACGCAAAAACGCCAGAGGTCAATAAAACCAGCATAATAATGAGTAAAATCTGTCCGTTTCTGTGCATCGGTTATTTCCTGTTTCTATTTACGGCAGATATGACGAATAATCTGTATACGAGACTTTTTTGAATGGTGCAAGATCTTACGTTCTTAAGTAATATCGCAATATTTAGAATTTTTCCATTCAAAACTGCTTAACTATTATAATTATGATAGTTGGTATTGGAACAGTTAACGCTTCAGGTAGGAGAGACTTTTAGGCAGAACCGTATTATTCCCGAACTTATCTTCACCGTAACCGTTCTCCGCCAGGTAACGGATATCTTCCAGTACTCTCAAGTCGCCCTGGAAACGGACAGTATCCCCACTGACGATATCTATTTTCCCCATGGCCAGGTACAGGGCGATACCCCGTTTGATGAATTCAGCCAGAGTTTCATTCTCGTAAGGTGTGAGGTCTTCAAAAGAGAAATCATTATCATAAATCATGATTTTCTGTTTTTCCAGAAGATCGAGAAATATTACACGGAGTATTTTCTTCATCAGCGGGGCATCGTATGTGGCTCCAGCGTCGTTGATGATGAGTTTATGTTCCATCACATAACGGGCTACAGCATCCCTTTTACGGCGGTTGAGCTCCTCATTGGCCCGGAACAATTCAAGTGGCAAAGATGAGTCGTAGGAAGCTTTTCCGAGTATCATGGTTACTTCACTACCGTAATGAATGGCTATTTTTGCAATCAGTGTGGATGGTCTTACATGAAATCCCCGGTAGTTCGGGATGGGAACTTCTATTTCACCCTGTACGGCATAGGATTTGAGTATTCCCCGGCAGAGGTCGCGGGCTGCACTGATATACCTGTCGGAAAAGGTAATGAAATATCCGATGATTATTCCCAGCAGCTCTTTGTTGTTAATCGGTTCTTTTAGCTTTTTTGTCCAGTTTTTCAGTGTATGCCGTTCGTAGTAATGGACAAGAGTTTCAACTGTATCCAATAGATGAAAAATCACGGTTATCTGTCCACGCATTACCGGAAGATTTTCATCTTTTTCAGCAATATTTGAACCGGATAGATATGTATCATATGTTGATTGAAGTGTGTGGAATTTGTTGGCCAGATTGCGAAGCCGGGCTTCGCTGATAATATCAGGAATGCAGCTGTGATACTGATCGGGCTCCATCTTTTTATGAATTCCCAACCAGCTGCTTTCTTCGGCAAGATTCAGCAGTTTTGTTGCCACAAATACAGCTGTTTCACTTGGGTTCTGAACAGTTCTTATTTTTCTGTTCTCTTTGAGTCTGCTGTCAATCACAAGATTGTGAAATCCGTAGGATTCAAAGGGGTACAGATCGTGGTCCATTCTCATTTTCCGGGCAACTTTCAAGAAGTTTCCTGAAGCTGTGGAGAAGGCTTTCAGAAGTGTGTTCAGAGAATCTTCAGTTGCCTTTTGAAAATCGCCTTCAATATCGAGAAGGCTGTAACCCCCTGCAGCCCGGGAGATATGAAAAAGATTGTATATCACCCGGCTGAAGGCCTTGGCCACGGCCACTGCCATACGTACGGGGGCCCAGTATTCATTCCTGGGAGCACCGTATGCATCCAGCATTTCTTCACATTTGGAAGCTTCCAGAAGAATGCGTCCAATCATCTGTCGAGGTATATTGTTGTGTGAGAGGTCTTTTAGCGCTGATGAGAGTGATATGAAATCACACATTTCAGGTTGGATCAGCGGTCCAAGTTCTTCCTCTTTGATGATATGCATTGCCACAGCTCTTCCTTTGGTGATACTTATCTTGAGCAATAATTGCAAGAGATTATAGAAAATTTTATGATAAATGTTATAGGAGAGACCATGTCGGACACGAAAGGCTCTTTTTTTTCCATGTGGTATCCGGAACCATCACATCTCTGCAATGAAGAATCTTACTGTCTGGTTTGTCGTCCGGGGGGTGATGTTCTGGCATCATCTCCTGATTTTCAAGGTTTTCCGGAGTTAACGGAGCCTTCAAAGTGGTTTCCCGAATGGCAGAGACTGCAGATCGGTACTCTTGATGATAAACCGGTGATGCTGATTTCTGCTCCAGTTGATGCTTTGGCGCCACAGGGGTATGTATGGGTAAATATCAGACCGCTTCTCGGCGGACTGAATCCCGGGAAGCTGGAGGCTTTATGTCGGGCTTCCATGCTCTCCAGCTGGGATTCGGATAATCGGTTCTGCGGCCGCTGCGGCACTTTGACGGTTCAGGACTTAAAAGAGTCTGCAAGAACCTGCCCCTCCTGCGGCTATCGCTCCTACCCCAGGGTTTCCCCGGCCATGATAGTACGCATTACCAATGGTCCAAAAATATTACTGGCTCATAACAGGCGTTTTCCAAGGGGGGTGTACAGCTGTGTTGCAGGCTATGTTGAATCCGGTGAAACTCTGGAGCAGACCGTACTCCGGGAAATAAAGGAAGAGGTGGGTCTTGATGCCGCATCTCCCCGGTATCTTTCTTCCCAGTCATGGCCGTTTCCCCATTCTCTTATGCTTGGGTTTGAAACAACCGCATCCGGAGAGCCTGAACCTGACGGAGACGAAATTACTGATGCCGGTTGGTATCCTGCGGATAATCTTCCCCATATACCCCGGCATGGAACCATTGCCCGCTGGCTGATCGATGACTGGCTGAAAAAACTCGGGCTGATAATGTAATAGCAGGGAATCGCCGGAGCAACTCCCGGTCCAGGGCTCTGCTCTGGTTCTACTGATACAATCCATTCCCTCATTGAACTGGGGCCGATATAATGTCGTTTCAACAGATAATTGAACGGAGGCTCTGGCAATGAGCAAGTTGTGGTCCAAAGGTTATGAAATGGATGCTCTGATGGAAGAATTCACGGTAGGCGAGGATTACATCCTGGATAAACGTCTTATACCGTCGGACGTGCTTGGAAGTTTAGCTCATGCTGTTATGCTTGGAAATGTCGGACTTTTAAAACCGTCTGAAGAGAAATCTCTCAGGAAAGGACTTCTTTTAATTCTTGAGGAGCACGAGAAGGGTGAATTTGTTATCAACCGTTCTGATGAGGATGGGCATACTGCGATTGAAAACCGATTAGTCGATCTTGTTGGTGATGCCGGGAAGAGAATCCACCTGGGACGCAGCAGAAACGATCAGGTTCTGACGGTAACCAGGATCTGGATGCGGCAGTATCTTCTGAATCTGATTGATGCCGGTGCATCCCTGGTGTCCGACCTGCTGGAGTTTGCCGAAAAGAACAAAAATATTCCCATGCCGGGGAGAACCCATATGCAGCCGGCCATGCCTTCTTCGGTGGGCCTGTGGGCCGGAGGTTTTGCAGAGCAGCTGCTTGATGATGTTAAGGGAGCGGCATCCTTGTACTTCCGGTTCGACCAGTCCCCCCTGGGGTCTGCCGCCGGGTATGGAACACCACTTCCCCTTGACCGGGAAAAGACTGCCGAGCTTCTTGGTTTTTCAAAGGTGCAGGTGAATGTAGCATACTGCGGTCTCTCCCGGGGGAAGATTGAATCAACACTGCTGGATACCCTGGATCAGATTGCGTTAACACTATCCAAAATGGCTCAAGATCTTATTCTCTTTTCAATGCCGGAGTTCGGCTGGTTCACCCTGCCTCAGGAACTTTGCACTGGATCGAGCATCATGCCCCAGAAGCGGAACCCCGATGGACTGGAATTAATGCGGGCCAGATCTGCATCGGTAGGCGCATGGGCACAGCAGGTGAAAGCTGTTATCCGTTCTCTGCCTTCGGGATACAATCGTGACTTTCAGGATACAAAAGGCCCCCTGATGAAGGCCGCAGATACGGCGATGCAGATGATAGGAGTAAGCAGTTTAACTATCAGTAAGCTCAGTGTTAATCATGAACGTCTCCTGGAGTCTTTTAATCCCGGTGTATTTGCCACCGATGCCGCAATTGTCCTGGTGGCTGAAGGTGAAACTTTCCGGGATGCCTACCGGGAGGTGGGTACTCATCCTGAGCGATATACGGGAAAGGATCCTCATTCGGCGATTAAGGACAGAACCAGTACGGGTACCGCTGGAAATCTACGTTTGGATCTTGCCGTTGAGGAGTTGGAGAAGGTTGTTTCTGAAAATGAACATCGTCAGAGAAAAGTGAGTCTTGCTCTGGAAAAATTAGCTGGACGAAGGGTTGATATCATCTGAGGGGAACCCTCAATCGGTCAGTTCCTGAATTTGCTTTATCAGATCTTTAAGTTTCTCATTTTCCGACTCACTGCCGGCCAATTCTGTTTCCAGTACGTTTCCCCTGGCCCTTTCCATCTCCAGTTGTGCCAGGAGTTCTGCTTCTCTTTGTGCTTTCTGTGCGGCAATTTCAGCTTCTCTTTGAGCAAATCGGCGTTCAATTTCCGCCTTGGAAGAGGCCTCTGTATTTGATTGATTGGCAAAACTCTGGTTTAAATCCGAGAGTCGGCGTTCATAATCGGCTCTTAATCGAGTTAATTCCTGATTTTCAAGCTTCTTTTCAGCCAATGTCTCATCTACCCCTGAGGGTTCAAGATGGATTTCAATGTATTGATCTGAATTGGCGTTCAGAGTGAATGAATAATCTTTGAATCCCCGGCGCCGGACACGTACTTCAACGATAGTGCCTTCGGGGAGCAGACTGTGGAAACTGCCGAAACCTGTTTTCAGACCGTCAATATAGATATCAGAGTCCGGAGGATCGGTAACTAGTTCTACCAGTACGGGTTTCGGAGCATCATCAAATCCGAAGGGCATTGCCGTCATGGGAGCCGCAGAGGCCAGACGGACTTTGTTCTCTTCGCTTATATCTTCAACATGAGCGGCCTCACCGTCCTCTTTTACCAGAAGTTGTTTTTCCGGTCCGACAAAAACTTCTCCTTGGATAACATTTCCCGAAACTTTTACCTTACCTTCTCCAACGATCAGCAGGCTGCCCTCGTCGGTTTTCTCAATAATAAATTCAGTACCCCTCACCTCGTATTCGGTGCCGTCAACCTCGATAATGATACTTTCCGAGTCATCAAGTTTCTCAACTTTGTAGGATAGGGAACCGGTGAGAATCTCTGTTCTCAAGTCGAGTTTTGAATCGGCACCGGTTAGCTTCATAAATCGAACCAGTGTATCACTGCCCAGTAATGCGCTTCCTCTGTCGGCCAGCTGCACCTGAGCGACAGCCCCTTCGGTAACTTTGACAATATCACCGGGCTGAAGCTCTTCTCCAGGGGATGCCGGAAGGGTTTCTTCTCCCCTGATTACGTATACCGGCCCGGCTATATGGGTAATTACCGCTGTCTGTTTGTCAGGGAGAGGCGGTGCTGTATCAGCTTTTGGAGTTGTTAAATACCCATATAACACGACTCCGCCGGTTGCAATGACAATGCCGATAATAATTCCCAATATTATTCTAAGGTAAGGTTTCAAGCGGTCAGCCTCCGTGAGATTTGAGCCGTTTCAGTATGAAATCGCGTAGATTTTCTTCCAGATTTTCCGTATCACGCTCCACCAGTGAGTAGATTCTTGATTTATTATACGGGCCGTCGGATATGATAATTGATTTATTCCGGCCGTCGGCAGTGTTCATCATCTTCCATGTGATGGTTCGGGTTCCGGCAAGCTTGTCATAACAGATCTGAAATCCATTAAGCTTTTTTTTATCGTCATACCAGAGAATCAGTTCAAGATCGTCACTGATGAACCAGCGTCTGAGTCCTTCACCTTTTATTTGCCGAACATTCGGTAATTCCTGAAGCATCTCACCCATTCTACAACTTATCTGCAGGGTTTCCAATAAAAGAAGGACCACTCCATAAAGAAGTGGCCCTTCAGGACCCCCCCAAGGGTCCGTCATGCGGAGACAAGCTCAACGCGTTTTGAGAATAGCCCCGGAGCAGTCAGGATGCAAGGGTGAAACCGGGTTTATTCATCAAAGAGATTGAGATTTTTACTTCAGAGCTGAAAAATGACGTTTATTTCTCAGCTTTCTTCCTACTGCCGCAAGGGTTAAAGCAATCAGTGCAGCAGTGTATGGAAGAGCCAGAAGCAGAGTGGAAGGGATATTGGATATTCCCTGAACTCTTCCTGCTATAAATTCTATTAGAGCAAAGAAATAAGCGGCTATGAGTATCCCTGAATACCGCCGGAACCCCAGCCAGATTATTACCAGTGCAATCCATCCTCGGCCGGAGCTCATCCCGGGAACAAAGGCCTCAATTCTGAAAGCCAGAAAAGTTCCGGAAAGAGCAGCCATCCCGGACGATATAACCAGTGCACTGGTTTTTACGCCAGCGCTGGATATCCCCCGCGCTTCGAGAAATGCCGGGCTGGACCCCGCCGATCTTATTCTGCGGCCGAAGCTGCTTCGGTATATTAACAGGACTGCCGCTACGGCCAGGGGTATCATCAGCCAGGTGATAATCGGCAGTGCTCTTCCGTTAAACCCCTGGAGCATAATTGCCGGGATTCTGATTGTGCCCTTATTCCCCAGCACCTTAGCGGATATCAAACCTGCAAGGGACGGTACCAGAAGGTTGATGCCCAGACCGGCTATAAAAAGATTTGCTCTCATTCTGATATGAGCTGCTGAGAGAAGTACACCGAATAGAACTCCCGATGCCAGAGCTGCCGCCAGGGCCAGAGGCATAGAGCCGCCTGTATTAAGTACCAGGGCGGCGGTAAATGCTCCGGAAGTAATACA
>DEIH01000009.1:0-16567 GCA_002352375.1 Spirochaeta sp. UBA2779
CCTCCCGAAGACTTATCCCTTCAAACCAGAAAAGGAAAGTCCGCCAAAAAGGTATTTCTGCATCAGAAAAAATACAAGAACAGGAAACAGAACTGCCAGAGAGGAAATAGCCATAACCGCACCCCAGTCCATCTGGAAAGGTGTAATCATATAATAGATGGTAAGACTTAAAGTGTATTTGCTCATTTTACTGAGGTAAATAAGGGGGTCGAGGAAATCATTCCAGCTTCGGACAAATTCATAAACCATGACAGTCAGGATCGGTGGTTTGAGCAGGGGCAGAAGTATTCTGAAAAAGATTCCCAACCTGCTGCTGCCGTCGATAATACCGGCTTCATCCAATTCGTAGGGAATTTGAATAATAAACTGCCGGAACACAAATATATAGAATGGAAATCCGAACATCATGGGAACAATCAGGGGAAGAAAGGTGTTAGTCCATCCCAAACGGCTGAATTCCATAAATTGAGGGATAACTTTTACATCCCAGGGAATGAGAATGCTTGCAATAACGATAATGAAAAACACATTCCTTCCTGGAAAATCCATTCTGGCAAAGCCGTATGCGACAATCGCTGAAATAATGGTTGTCCCTGCAATATTTATAGCAACAATCTTTATTGTATTTACAAAACCCGACATTGTATCAAAATTCCCAAAGCCCCTCCGAAAATTATCAAGACTGAATCTTTTAGGGAATAGGTCCGGTGGATATTTAAAAATGGCGATCGGACCGTTGATGGCTTTAATAAAAACCCAATATACGGGGAGAAGAAAAACGGCAACTGTTATAGTGAGCAGCAGGAAGGTTGCAGTTTTGTAAACCTTGGTTGAGATATTTCTATTAATGAGCATTATAGCATTTTCCCCTTCTCAGATTGATAGAACACCCATTTTTTCGAAGATTTCATAATAACGAGAGTAAGAAAAAGAATAACAACAAACATGAACCAGGACAGAGCGGACGCATAACCCATTTTGAGGAATTTGAAGGCATTCTCATATTCCAGATAACTGTAAAGATACGTTGATTGTGCCGGTCCGCCAGAAGTTATAACGATGATAGGCGCCAGTACTTGAAACTGCTGTATGAGAATTATAATCGTATTAATCAGAATGGTCGGAGTTATCATTGGCAATGTAATATGCCTGAACTGGCTAAACTTACCGGCACCATCAACTTCCGCCACCTCATAAAATGTTTTAGGAACTCCCTGAATTGCAGCAATAAAAAGTATCATCGGTTGGCCGATAGCCCAGATGCCAGTCAGGACTATCGAATACAGGGCAATATCCGGATTTTCGATCCAGGCAATGGGGCCCACACCGATAAAGGATAAGAGATAGTTAAACAGTCCAGTCTGGGTATTGAACATGTACCGCCAGATCAGTCCGCCAACAGCTCCCGACATAACAGCTGGTAGATAAATCAGGGTTCTGGAAATCCGTGTACCCGATATTTTTCTGGTAAGAAGCATGGCTATCATCAGGGAGATAACAAGCTGCAGCGGTACTTCCAGAAAAACAAATTTGAGAGTTCTTCCCATAGCCGGCAGAGCGTATCCGGCAGGGTCGAAGATCTTGAAATAGTTATCAAGGCCGATGAATGTCAGGTTCTTGAAATAGTCCCAATTGCAGAAACTGACAATAAAAGAAAACAGCATGGGGCCTGAGTAAAAAAACAGGAAGCCCAGGAACCAGGGAAGTATAAACAGGTAACCGGAAATCCGCTCCTGCGACTTTATTGAGTATCGAGACATAGAGGAATATCCTTAAGTTTTCATTTGGGATACCGATCCGGTTCCCTATTGGAGAATCGGACCGGTAACACTTTTTTAAATCGCAAAAGACTCCAGATAAGAATCTGCAACTACTTTGACTGGAGAATCACATCCATCTTTTGAGCAGCTTCATCCAAAGCAGTCTGAATATCCGCATCTTCCAGAAAGATACGCTCAAGTGCCAATTTAAACTCGTTGTCAGCTTCAAACCATTTCGGGCTGCGGAGAAATACCGGAGCCTTGGTGGCTTTATCACCAATTTCGGCAAAGACTTTCATGTATTCATCATCCATAAGTCCGAGTTCTTCAGCCATACCCTTGAAGACAGGAAGTCCCCAGTGTTGTTCCGCAAATACACGGCCTCCGGCAGGACCACCGATATATTTGATGAACTCCCAGACTTCATCCTTATGCTCTGCTTTTGCAAACATGGACCAGGTAGCTGAATGTATTACAGGAGAAATGGAGTCTCCTTTATGAGGTACAGGTGCCGGTACAATACCGAATCTCAAGCTGGTATCCTCTGTGTAGGTAGAAACAGGCCAGAGACCGTTATCCATCATGCCAACAATACCGCTTTGAAACTCATTCTGACCCAAATTCTGATAAGCATCCATCGTTCCGGTGGAAATTGACATATCAAAGAGTTCTTTGTACCACTGAACAACTTCAACAACTGCTTGTGAATTGATATAGCCTGATGCTGTTTTTCCATCCGGGCTGCAGAGATCTCCGCCGTTAGACCAGATAAATTGCTGAAGAGCGTAGGTATGTCCCGGTATTGCCACATATCCATATCGGGCGTTGGCGCCTGTCTCATTGTTGTTGATAGCTTTAGCAGTTTTAATAAAGTCATCAAAGGTCCATCCCTCTTCAGGATAAGGAACACCGGCTTCATCAAAAACATTCTTGTTATAGAACATGGCCCGGGGACCAAAATCCTTGGGGAGGCCGTAAATACCGCTTTTGTATTCCGCCCACATCTTGGGAACTGGAAGGTACTGATCCATATCGTAATTATCCCTGGCGATAAAGGGACTCAGATCCTGAACGATTCCCGCTTCAGCCCATTGTGAGGTGTTCCACATGAGGAGACCGTCGGGGGTGTCACCCGCAGCATGAGCAGTGAGAACCTTGTCATCATAGCCCTGGGGAACACTCTGCATCTCGACTTTAATTCCGGGGTTCTGTTCTTCAAATGCTGCGATAATCGGTTTGGTGATTTCAATCCCGGGGCCGGAATCCCATGTGAGGTAAGTAACGGTAACAACATCCTCTCCGCCAGCGTCTTCACTGCTTCCTGCTGCCATCAGACCGAGTGCAGGAATAAGCATCATCAAAAAGATGATTGTGATGCCTTTTTTCATTTGTAACTCCCTTTAACAAAATTAACCTTGAAATATTATAGTTTTCTTGGTTAATTCCAGATTAAAGTCCTCTATACCCCTATACCAGTTACCAAAGTAACCGATTCAGGTACTTTAGTACTCCAGCCTGTATTATTAATGGAACTCAATCTTATCTATGTGGTATTTCATCGCCAGTCTCATCGCCTGAAACCGGTTTTTAACATTGAGTGTTGAATAAATGACACTCAAGTAGTTTTTTACCGTCTGAATACTCAGATGAAGCTTGTCAGCAATCTCCTCATTACTGTAACCCCTCATAACATGAATGAGAACTTCTCTATTCCGATATGAAAGCTGGTTGAACCAGTCCGGGACACTATTGCTGTTTTGGTTTCTATCATTCTGATTCCTGCTGTAGTTGAAAACCGAAGGTGACACGATCCGTGTTCCCGCTGAAGCCCCGAGGATGGAAGCTGCCAATTCCTCTGAAGTGATATCCTTAAGGAGAAATCCGACAGCACCGGCTTTCATGGCATCCTGTACATAATCATCATAACCGAAGGCCGTTAGGATAAGAATTTTCATATCCGGTTTGAGACGCAGAATATCAGAAGTAAGCACTATTCCGTCCTTTTCCGGCATATGAATATCCATCAGTATTATATCAAACTCATCCTTCGAGAGCGCTTTGAATACTTCCTCATGATGGTTGGCTACTGTGACTGTGAAGTCGTACTCTTCATTATGTTCAAGTGACTGCTTAAGAGTATCGGAAAAGAGCTTCTGGTCGTCTACGATAAGAACATTCATCCTGCAATTCTAACATAGTCAATTCCACTTCAGTGAAATAGCACAGTTCTGCTGAAGAATATCTCCCTTGGAGATTTCCCGATCATCTGCCCGGTTGTCGCTGAGAAGAACCGTACGGCAGTCGGCAAATGCAAAGACAGGCCGGCCCTCAGGGCTTTGATGTGAAATCTCCATATCCCGGATCCGCAAGTTATTCAGATGCCTGCCAAAGACTGCCGATGAGACGGGGATACCCCAGATCGTCTTGTCATCAGTCCAGTATCCATACTCACTGATATTAATTTCGTGCATATCAGTCATATTTTCCATTGAGGAAGGATCCGTCTCTCCACCTCCGGGCAGGGTTAATCGAATATTCTGCAGTGAAATATGGTCTATTACTCCATCTTTATGACCCTGGAGAAAGATGGTGCTGTTCCTGTCTGGTCGAATCAGAAAATCCCGGATTTCATCTTGATTGTAACTCTTTCTGTCCCAGGGAAGGGTTGGCCCGGCATGAGATTCGATGATGAGATTTGAAAATTGAATATTTGTAATTTCCCCTGGCGGCATCATCTGCGGATCGGAATCCTGAGAGCCGATATCGGTCCATTGAGCGTTCATAATCAGGATAGGTGCTGTAACATTCTCCATCACAATTGAGGAAAAAATACAGTTCTTAACAACGGCTCCCTCAAACATACCAATCTTGATTCCTCCGCCACCACAATTTTTAAACACACAGTTGGACATAACAATACGTTCAAAATTACCTTTGGACAGAGGACCGATACGAAAAGCGGCCCATCGGGAACTGATTACGCAGTTTGTAATACTCAGATCTGTCAGAGGTTTATCCCGATGACTTGTGGTGAGTGCTATACCGTCATCTCCGCAGAACAGCGTACAGTCGGAGATGGTTATAGTCCTGGAGCTTTCGATATTAAAACCATCCTGTCTGTCATTCAGAACTGTTAATCCTCTCAATTTGACATCTGTACAGTATTTGATATGAACACACCAGGAATAAGCCCCTCTGAGAGTGAGATTTTCCATGGAGATATTGCTGCAGCTGTTTAAACGGATCAACATGGGACGCTGGGTACTCTCATTGTTTAATGGATTGTCATGCTTGTTCTGGAAATCGTCTTCAAACTGACCATCGATAGTACCCCGGCCTGTAAAAGTAATACCTTTCTGTCCCTCGGCATAAATCAAACAGGGATCCAGAGGTTCAGGATAGTAAGGGCAGAGTCCCGTGTCGTTTCCATAGTCCTTCAGTTCCCGGGAGCCGATTATTGCAGCATTTTCTGCAACATGTATGCTTATGTGACTTTTCAGGTAAATAGTTCCGATTAGAAAACGACTACCGGCGGGAAAGAAAACCACCCCACCGCCATTATCACTACAGGTATTTATCGTATTCTGTACTGCCTGTGTATCCAGGACTTTACCATTCCCTGCAGCACCGAAATCCATGACGTTGTAGACAATACTCTCACTCATTCTGAACACCTCCGAGGGATACAGCTGGAGACAATTTTATACCGTATTTCCAGAAGTAAAAGTGACAAAAATTCTGTAATCAGGTACTAAAGTACTTGATTACACATTCCTGATCGGGATTTTGACATGTACAGAAAACTCTCTTTCCCCGGTTTTATAATCAATCTGTCCCTTAACTCTGGCCACACGCTCTTCCATGCTGCTTAATCCGATACCCTTCTTTATTGATTTTGCACCCTGTCCGTTATCCGTTATATTGATGAAAAGCACGTTATTATCCATACGGAAATGAATGGATATCTGTGTAGCTTTACCATGCCGGAATGAGTTAATAAGAGATTCCCGGATAACATTGAAAACCGTATCGTTATACTCATCTCCAAGATCCCATGGAAGGTTGGCCCAATTCACATCAACCTTCAGATGAGTGGACTTGGTGAACACGTCAATCAAGCGATTTAAATCCCGTAATCCTGTGGTGACTATCGGTTTGAAGGTATGCAGTTTGTAAAGAACAGCTCTGGTTTCGTCCAGGCCGTACCGGGCTTGAGATCTGACAACGGAAAACAAATCCTCCAATTCATCTGTATCGGGAGGATGTTTTACAGCCATATCCGTAATAGCCAGAATATTTGTGAAAGATTGACCGACAACATCGTGCAGCTCAGTAATAATTCGTTTTCTTTCTTTCTCGGAAGTTTCCAATTCAACGGCCGTTGCATATTCCAGATAGCCCCGGTTGGCACCAACAAGTTCTTCAATAACCATTTTTCGATGATCGGATTCACTTATTTCCAGCCGAAATTGATTTCGCAGGGAATTGATATACAGGCAGAATATACTGAAAACCACAGCCCAGGAACCGTATGCGAATAAAGCAGCACTCGACGGAACACCGACTTTGAAATAATAAACATTGAAATCCATCTGACTTACAAGGCTGGCAGAAACGGTAACGATCAGAGCTCCAAGAGCTGCTTTTATGGGCAGTGAAAATGAAATATCAAGAATCAGGGCCGTCAGAAGAACAAACTCCGCTGTAAGCTGTTCTCCAAAAGGAACCCCAATCAGAAGTATTGTTATAACTCGAACCACCAGCAGCATTAGTATGAGGGAATTCCTTTTAACGGCAACCAATCCCAGGGATGAAAGAGATGACAGACTGAAAAGAATATAAAAATCCCGCAGCCATGTATCAGGAACACTCAGGTTACCAATATCGTTCAGTCCGGAAACCAGAACGAGGTACGAGAGAATCAGACTGATCAGAACCCGGATAAGGGTTGTGGAATTTTCACTTTGAATCTTCACTTCGGTGAAAGTCTAAAGCTTTAAGGCCGCCGTTGCCCAGTGCATGATATCTTTAAAGAATCCGATCCAGAGTCTGCTTCAGATCGGTAATTATATCATTCGAGTTTTCCAGTCCCACAGATAATCGAATCAATCCGTTGGAAATTCCGGCCTTCTCCCTGTCCTCGTCACTGTAGGCCAGGTGAGTCATGGATGCCGGATGCTGAATCAGAGTTTCCGCATCTCCCAGACTGACGGCAATACGGCAGAGTTGAACAGCATTAATTACTTTCTTGCCGTTTTCAAATCCGCCGTTCACCTCAAAGGAAATGATGGCACCTGAGCGTTTCATCTGCTTTTTCGCCAGATCGTACTGAGGAAAATCTTTCAGTCCGGGGAAATAAACTTTTTCAACCGCGGGATGGCTCTCCAGAAAAGCAGCTACTGCTTCCGCATTATCACAATGACGGTCCATTCTGATATCCAGAGTTTTCATACCTCTGATTATCAGAAACGCATCGAAAGGAGAGAGAGAAGATCCTGTCATATATTTTAAACCGGATACCCGGATTTCATCCATCAATTCCTGAGTTCCGGCAATGAATCCGGCAATAACATCCCCATGGCCATTTAAGTACTTGGTGGCGGAATGAACAACAATATCAGCCCCCATGGCGATGGGCTGCTGCAGATAGGGTGTGGCAAAAGTATTATCCGTCATTACAAGGCAGTTTTTATTTTCATGAGCGATGGAAGAAATCGCTTCAATATCATTAAGAATCAGGTTCGGATTGGCAGGAGTCTCCACAAAAACAAGCCGGGTATTCTTCCTCATGGCCTTCCGGACATTTTCAGGATCTCTCATGTCCACAAAAGAAACCTCTACATTGAACTTGCTCAGACCGAACTCAAACAGCTCATGGGTACAGCCGTAGATGGTCCGGGATGAGATGATATGATCACCGGCTTGTAATACGGTCCAGAGAGCGGCGGTAATAGCCCCCATTCCTGAGGCCAGAGCCAGAGAAGCTTCACTACCTTCCAGTATTGCCAATTTTTCTTCAAGAGATGATGTTGTTGGATTACCAACTCTTGTATAGAGGTATCCTGCTTCTTCAGCAGAAAAAATCCGTCCACCCTGCTCCGCAGAATCAAAGGAGAAAGTAGCCGTCTGGTATATAGGTGTTGCCAATGCCCCGCTTTTATCACCGGTAAAACCACCGTGTATGGATTTAGTTGCAAAGCCCATGGCATCTAATTGTGCTCTTTTCATTACATATATCCTTCCCGTTCCCCTTTATATAGATAATAGCCGGGATATGCAAGTTCGAATGTTCAGCCGATTTTTGTTGACAACAGAATTGTGTGTAGTAAAATTGCGGCTAATCAAAGATATTTGTTGTAAAACTGCAACTACCAGGAGCTTCAACTTGAAATCACTCAAAGACTATATGCCGTTTATCCTCCAGCCTCAGAACATTGCCCGTATCGAAGGTGATGTAATACTCATCGGAGACCGCAGGGCCTACCCTTTGAGTCAGGAATTTGTCAGCTGCGCCTCGGTTGAAGATGTGGCGGTAGCCATTGAAACCATGGTGACACAGGGCGGAGGTCCGGTACGGGCGGCCATGATTGCCATACTCTTTCTTGCCGGCCAGGCAGACCGCGGCGAGGTGGAAAAAACACCTGAAACTTTCATTGAGGCCAAGAAGCGGCTTCAGATTACAAGGCCCACGAATACAACCATGGCCCGGGTGCTTGAACGTCTTGTTGAAATCATCCTGAAGAACCTGCAAAAAGGAAAGGAGCTCTCGATAGAGGTCAATAAATTCATAGAAGATTTCCAGAAAGAATACGAGAGTTATTCCTTTGCCATGGCGGAAACCGGTGCCGGACTGATCGAAGACGGAGATGGCGTCCTCACCATGTGCTTTGCCGAAACCTCCTTCATCCTCTCCATCGCCCTGGCTCTGGAACAGGGAAAGAACATTACAGTCTTTTCACCGGAAACCCGGCCCTACCTCCAGGGAGCACGGCTCACAGCACCCTGCCTGATGGAAGTGGGGGCGGATGTTACTCTGATTACAGACAGCATGTGCGCCTTTGTGATGTCCCAGGGGAAAATCCAGAAATACATGACCGCCGTTGATATTGTAACCAGCGACGGCTGGGCGGCCAACAAGATTGGCACTTTCCAGAATGCAGTCTGTGCCGGCTACCACGGCATTCCCTACTTTCCCTTTGCCATCGATCCCGATATGACCCGCAAAGGCCGGGATGGTATTATTATCGAGGAGAGAAATCCCGAAGAAGTGAAAATGATTAAGGGGATACCCACCACAAGACCGGATATGAAGGCTTATTACCCGGCCTTTGATATTGTCCCCCCCCACCTGATTGCCGGTATCATTACTCCCAAAGGCCTGGTTTCACCTTATGCTCTGAAGGATGTTTTTTAATGAAAGCCGCAATACTCGGAGGAACGGGAGTTTACAGCATTGAGGGTATCGAGACCGTTCAACAACTTGTTGAAACCGATTACGGCATGGTTTCGGTAATGAGAGGAACCGGGGAATGGGAGAATTTGTATTTTATCTCCCGTCATGGAACCGATCACAGCGTTCCTCCTCACAAGGTGAACTACAGAGCCAATATCCAGGCATTGATGAAACTGGGGATTGAGCGGGTTTTCGCAATCTATGCGGTGGGATCCATTTCAAAGACGATTCCTCCCGGGGGAGTCGGACTGCTCACCCAGTTTATCGATGTAACCCAGGGCCGTTCCAACACCTTCTTTGACGGCGGAGCATCAGGACTGAAACACACTCCTATGGATGAGCCCTACTGCCGGGCTATGGGTGAAAAGATACTTTCCGCAGCGAAAAAAAAGGGTATTACCATCGGAAAATCAGGTACCTATATCTGCACCAATGGCCCCCGGTTTGAAACTCCGGCAGAGATAAAGATGTACAAAATATGGGGTGCGGATTACGTGGGAATGACAGCAGCCACCGAAACAGCTCTGATAAGAGAAGCCGGACTGCACTTTGCAGCGGTGGCTTATTCCATCAACTGGGCTGCGGGAATTGAAGAAGATCTGGCTTTTATCAGTAATCAGGATATGGAGCAAATTAAAAACTCATTAACGGAGATTGCCCTTGAAGTGCTTTTTGCACCTCTTGGTCTCTGTAAATGTAAAGATGAACAGGAATAGATGATGAAAGAAGAACATGTAACACAGGGTGAAAGCCCGGAAATACCCGTTTCCGATACCGCTATAGAAGTCAAAAACCTGACTTTTTCATACAAGACCGATCCGGAAAACAAAGCTATTGAGAATATTAATCTCTCAATTCCCCGGGGTCAGTTTGTTGTAATTATGGGTCCCAGTGCTGCCGGAAAATCCACCCTGGCCAACAGCCTCAACGGGCTCATCCCGGGTTTCCTGAAAGGAAAATACAAAGGTGATGTTCTGATTAACGGGAAAGTTGTTAAAGGTAGGGAAGTAAGCGAAATGGCCCGGGAAATCGGTCTGGTATTCCAGGATTTTGAAGCCCAGCTCTTTTCCACCAATGTGAATCTTGAGATTGCCTTCGGCCCTGAAAATTTCGGGATTGAACGTGAGGAGATTGTTAAGCGTATCGAAAAAGTAATTAAGACAGTCAAGCTTGAAGGCTTTGAAGACCGGCAGCCGGCAACCCTTTCAGGGGGACAGAAACAGCGGCTGGCCATCGGGTCGGTTCTGGCCACTTACCCGGATATCATCTGTATGGATGAACCGACAACCGATCTCGATCCCATCGGTAAAATCGGTATTTTCAACATTGCAAAAGAACTTCATGCCAGTAGTCAATTCACTCTGCTGATTGTTGAACATGAGACAGAAGAAGCCCTCCACGCCGACAGATTGATTATGATGAAGGATGGACAGGTTTTAAACGATGGTAAGCCCGGTGAGCTGTTACGGGATGTGGCTTTTACCGATGAGATAGGAATCATGTCCCTTCACACCCCTTCATTTTTCAAAAAGCTTCTCAATATGGAACAAATGGAGCTGCCCTTAACCCCGGAAGAAGGCGTCGCTGTATTCCGTGAAAAAAAACTCTCTTTCGACGAAAATAAATACGCCGAGATTCTAAGAACAGAAGACGTAAGGGAAGCCTCTTACGGAGATACCGTTCTTACAGTGGATAAGCTGATTCATGTTTACCCCAATGGTAATAAAGCGGTTAATGATATCAGTTTTAAAGTCAGAGAGCGGGAGTTTATGGCCATCCTCGGACATAACGGCAGTGGGAAAACAACACTGGTTAAGCATTTCAACTCCCTTCTGGACCCAACTGAGGGTGATGTAACAATTTATGGTAAAAACACCAGAGACCATTCAATCTTCGATATCGGTAAAGAAATCGGATATGTTTTTCAGAATCCCGATCATCAGATTTTTGCAGATACCGTATTTGACGAAGTGGCCTTCAGCCCGAAGATTCGGGGTGTGGACAAAGAAGAGATAAAAGAGAGGGTTCATGAAGCTCTCAAAGCAGTAGACCTTGTTGGATACGAAGAAGAAGACCCCTTCAGCCTGAGTAAGGGTGAACGGCAGAGAGTTGCTGTGGCCTCGATACTTTCGGCCAGACCGAAAATCATTGTACTTGATGAACCTACTACAGGCCTGGACTACAAAGAGCAGAAGAAGATGATGGAACTGATTAAGCGACTGAATGAAAGCGGCCATACCATCATCATGATTACACATACCATGTGGGTTGTCTCCGAATATGCCCACAGGGTGGCGGTAATCCGGGATGGGGAGGTGATGATGGACGGTCGGACCAGGGATGTTTTTGCTGAAGAGGAAAAACTTAAGAAATCCTTCCTGAGAACTCCCCATATAGTCAGCCTGAGTAATCAGGTAGGAAAAACAGTACTATCACTGGATGAAATGATAAGCTGTACAGAAGGAGCCCGCTGATATGGATATGTTTTTATACGTAGATATTGATTCAGGGCTTCACAGACTTGATGCACGAACTAAACTGATCCTGATGTTACTAAGTTTTTCCATCGCCGTGATGTTTCTGAACATTGTTGTTCTCAGCTGCCTGCTGGTTCTGGTGGTTGCCTACGGTGCCAGCGGCCGGATTCTGGGGAATCTGAAACGTATCAAAGTGGTTATCTTTATGATAACCCTGTTCTCACTGGCTATCTGGAGCGTTGCCCGCGTCACTGACGACAAGGTATTCATATTCTCTCTGGAAGGTTTGTTTTATGGCATTATGATNNGCGTTAAAAACAAATACCATGATTATAGCTGGGATGGTTTTCTTGAGTACAACCAAGATTGAAGAAATTGCCGAAGGCCTTGTGAAACTCAAAGTCCCTTATCGAGGTGCTTTTGCCTTTGCTACGGCAATCAGGCTTGTCCCGATGATCGTTGCCACCAGCTACACCATCATCCAGGCTCAGAAATCACGCGGGCTGGATCTGGATACCGGTAATATCCTTCAGAAAGCCAGAAAGTATCTGCCTCTGATGATTCCCACCTTTATTTCTGTAATCAGAAGTACAAATATCTTTTCCATGGCCCTGGAATCCAAGGGATTCGGATACAGTAAAAAGAGAACCAATTATCTGAATCATACAATGGGGGGGAAGGACTATATCATGCTGTTCCTGGGTGTTCTTATTCTGGCATTAGCCATTTATATAAAAAAATACCCCGGACTTTACGATAATTTCGTTCTTCAACTCTCATGGAGTGAATTTGCCCCGGGATATCCGAACTGGTCGTTATGAAATTAAAAAAGTGATCTGATTTCAGATCATATATATAAACTGTTAAGGAGTTTGAAATGAAAGAAATTTTTACGATGTGGAAGAAGACAAAGATGGTTGTCCTTGTCGCCTTAAGTGCGGGACTTTATGCCGCAGTACTCATCCCCTTCAAGGGATTTGTCCTGATTCCCGGAATTACCGAAATCAGACCGGCAAGTGCCCTGCCCATTCTCTTCGGCCTTCTTTTCGGCCCTGCAGGTGCCTGGGGTGCTGCAATCGGAAACCTGATTGGAGACTTCTTCGGTTCTCTGGGAATCGGAAGTATCTTCGGGTTCATCGGTAACTTCATGTTCGCCTATGTGCCCTACAAAATCTGGACCAACCTCGGTGTTTTTGGTGCGGATGAGCTGGAACCCGACCTGAAATCCGGCAAGAAAATCATGATGTTTGTCCTTGTGAGCATCCTCGGTGCAGCAGCCTGTGCTCTGGTGATTGCCTGGGGTCTGGAAGTTCTCGGTATGGTTCCCTTCGCCGCACTGGCCAGCATCATCACGCTGAACAATCTGATTCCATCCATTGTTATCGGAATCCCTCTGGGATTGATTCTTTTCCCAAGAATCAAAAAATGGGACCTCCTTTGGACTGATATTGTCGACCAGGAAGATACACTCTCAAGTGGCGGTATTTCCAAAGTAGGCGGAATTTTAATGACTGTCAGTATCCTATTCGGACTCATCGGGGGACTGCTTGCAGCCTTCGGTGTGGGGCAGGCCATGTTCTACTCCGGATTCGGAGCAGAAGGTGAAGTCGGATCCACCGGTGTTCTTCTTATTGCCGGTATCGGAACTGCCGGACTGATTATTGCCTCATTCCTTCAGTCCTTCAATAAGGCTGAATAAAAAAAGAATTAATTCGGCCTCAGTCATATCCGGGTTGAGGCCGATTTCTCTAATCCTCAATGAAAAAAGACTTTTTTGTCCGCATAAAAACCAGCTATCAGTCTCTCTCACCTTCAGAGAAAAAAGTCGGGGATTTCGTACTGAAGAATGCCCATGAAGTGATGAGCATGACCATGGCCGATCTGGCCTCCCGCTGCGGGGTAAGTGATGCCACTGCTCTTCGTTTCAGCCGGCGCCTTGGATACCGGGGATGGTTGGAACTTAAAGTCGCCTTAATCAGATCCCTCCCGGAAACAGAAGAACCGAAAACGAAAAAAAACGCCCTGGATTTTGACTATAAAGATCTGTTCACCGATATAATCGGAAAAAGTAAAGCAGCCCTGGATGATACCCTGATGGTATTTAATGGGAATGATATGGACGCGGCTGTTAAAACCATCCGTAAAGCCAGGCGCATCCTGATAGTCGGCTCCGGAACCTCCGGCCCTGTTGCCAACGACCTGTACAACCGTCTCTTTCGTCTGGATCTTTTCTGCCATATTGAAACTGACGGTCTTTTACAGGTAATGCACGCCTCCCTTCTTACCCCTGAAGACATACTGTTTGTAATATCTCAATCCGGTGAAGCCGAATCCATACTCAGAGTGGCCGAAGTAGCCCGAAAAAACGGAACACCCATCATCACCATCACAGGCTCCCGCCTCTCAGGATTGGCAAAACTCTCAGATTACATATTTCTGTCTGTCTGTCATGAGGCCAACCCCGAAACCATGACCGCCCGCATCGCCCAGCACGCCATCGTTCATGCGGTCTATCAGTCCCTGGAACACTCTATGAGGGATATCAGCCGGGTAAATGAAGAGCGGATCTGGGACGCGTTCTTCCCTACTAAATAGAGGATGCTTCTCCCATAAGAGCAGCCGAATCCTCACTCACTCTCCGGATAACTTCTTTCTCATCAATGGTGTTTACAACACCCTTTTCCATCAGAACTTCTCCAGCACACATCACAAAGTGAACATCCGAGGCCTGGGCACCGTAACTGATGGTGGCCACCGGATTATGAAGAGGTTGAAGATGTGTTTTATTCGTATCCACCATAATAATGTCGGCCTCCTTCCCCGGTGTCAGGCTGCCGCAGACATCATCAAGCCCCAGAGCTTCAGCCCCGAAAATGGTGGCCATCTGAAGAGCCTGATAGGCGGAAACCGCTTTGGGATCTCCAGTGCTGGCTTTATGAATAATCGCCGCCAGATGGATTTCTTCAAACATGTTGAGGTTGTTGTTACTCGAAGCACCATCGGTTCCCAGAGCCGGATGTATTCCCATTTCCAGCATAGCGGGAATCGGAGCGAAACCGTTACCCAGTTTCAGATTACTGGTGGGGTTGTGAACCGGATATACACCGTTTTTTTTCAGAATATCCAGATCTTCTTCATTCAGCTGGACACAGTGAGCAGCATAGGTGGGATGCTCGAACAGCCCGGCTTTTTCAAGATATTCAACCGGAGAAACCCTGTGCTTCTCGTAATTCTCTTCGGTCTCCTGTTTACTCTCGGAAACATGGATATGGATTCTACAATTATTATCTTTTGCAAATTTGATAGCCATCTGCAGTGCTCCGGGAGTCAGGGTATACGGGGCGTGAGGTGCCGAATCAACATTAATCCGCCCATCTCTGCCGTTCCATTCATCGTAGAGTTTCTGCAGGGCGGGGAGCTTTTTTTCGATAGTTTCTTCATCCCCCATGAACGGGGCGCCGATACGGGCACGTATACCGGCCTGTTCAACGGCTTTACAGGTTTCAGGCTGGAAAAAATACATATCCGCAAAGGAAGTTACTCCCGATCTGATAAGTTCTGCAGCTCCCAACAGTGAGGAGTTATACACCTGGGATTCAGTCATTTTCTCTTCTATGGGCCAGATTTTCTCGTTCAACCAGGTAAAGAGGTCCAGATCGTCGGCGTAGTTTCTCAGCAGCACCATGCTTAAATGACAGTGGGCGTTGATAATACCGGGAAGTACAATACTGTTTTCAGCATCGATGGTCCGGTCTGCCGTAAAACCGGCTGGAATATCCCCTACAGAGACGATTTTTTTACCTTCTATTGCGATATCTCCCCTTAATACCCGGGGGAGCTTGGGATCCATGGAAATAACGATGCCGTTTTTAATTACTGTATTCATAACTATAGAGTAACATTATTAATGGTTTTCAGACAAACTGACCTCTGCCGCAGCTCTCTTCACACCCGTTCCCTGCACCGGTACAATGCAGACAAATATAGAAACACCCTAATTCAAAGGAATCTAAAATGAACGATCAAGCTCTCAAAAAGGCCGCGAACCAGATTCGCATCCTATCCGCCGCCATGGTGGAGAAGGCAAAATCCGGCCACCCGGGCGGCGCCATGGGCGGTGCCGAGTTCATCAACCTGCTTTACGCCGAATACCTCGATTTTGATCCCTCAGACCCCACCTGGTTCGAACGGGACCGCTTCTTCCTGGATCCGGGACACATGTCCCCCATGCTCTACTCCACCTTGAGCCTCTACGGTTTTTACAGCAAAGATGAGCTGAAGAACTTCAGGCAGTGGGGCAGCCCCACACCGGGGCATCCGGAAGTGGATCCATCCCGGGGAGTGGAAAATACCTCAGGCCCCCTGGGGCAGGGACATGCCTTCGCCATCGGATCGGCCATAGCCGATAAGTTCCTCCAGGCCCGGTTCGGAAACTGGATGGCCCACAAACACTTTACCTTCATCTCAGACGGTGGTGTTCAGGAAGAAATCTCCCAGGGGGCCGGGCGTATTGCCGGTAAACTGGGTCTGGACAACCTGGTGATGTTCTACGACTCAAACGACATCCAGCTCTCCACAGTTACCGGAGATGTTACCGACGAAGACACTGCAGCCAAATACAAGGCCTGGGGCTGGTTTGTTCAGGAAGTAAACGGCACCGATCTTGCCGCCCTCAGAGGGGCCCTTGATGCAGCTATTGCCGAAAAAGAAAAGCCCTCCATCATCATCGGCAAAACTGTGATGGGACAGGGAGCTGTTGATGCTGAGGGAGCCTCATTCGAGCGGCAGGTGTCCACCCACGGTCAACCTCTGGGTGCCGCAGGTGCCGACTTTGCCAAAACAGTTGTCAATCTCGGGGGCAATCCGGAAGATCCTTT
>DEIH01000009.1:16684-17115 GCA_002352375.1 Spirochaeta sp. UBA2779
GACTGGGCCGCCGGCAAACTCCCGGTGCTCGATTTCTCCGAAATAGAGCAGAAATCAGGTACGGCCACCCGGGCCGCTTCAGCTGCTGTTCTGAACTGGCTGGCCGGCAAGCTGGATAACATGATTGTGTCCTCCGCCGACCTTTCCAATTCGGATAAAACAGACGGATTCCTGAAAGCCACAAAAGCCTTCACCAGGGATGATTTCAGCGGTGCATTCCTCCAGTCCGGTGTCGCCGAACTTTCTATGGCGGGCATCCTTACCGGTCTGGCCCTCCACGGCGGTGTAATTCCTGCAGGGGGAACCTTCTTCGTCTTCTCAGACTACATGAAACCTGCCGCCCGTATCGCCGCTCTGATGGAGAAGCCGGTAATCTACATCTGGACCCATGATGCCTTCCGGGTTGGTGAAGACGGCCCCACCCATCAGCC
>DEIH01000004.1:0-2036 GCA_002352375.1 Spirochaeta sp. UBA2779
TTTTTCCGTAGGGATGTTCTGGGCAACCTGGCTGTTCAGTATAACCGGAGCATTTGCCGGTGGATTGTTTGGAACTGCCGCATTTGCACATGCAGGATTGTTTTGGGGATTCCCCGGAAGCATCCTCTCGGGTTTACTGGGTGCGTGGCTGCTATCAAGCTTATTTCTGCGGCTTAAGGAAATCCCTGGGAACTGGTAGAGAGCAAACTATAGTATTCCATTTATCACAAAAAAATTATATTTAGTGCGATCCTAACTTCTGATAATATATATTCTGTCTACCGATAGGGAAAATTATCTGAATGTCTGTGCTTGAATGCCACCCCATTGCTTTCAAAGCGATAATTCCGATAATCTGTTCTGAATATGAACAAAACAGACTCAGATAAAAATAGTCAGGCTTTTAAGGATTTTATTGGAATCATAACAACTCTTCGCGGGCCTAATGGATGTCCATGGGATAAAGAGCAGACCGCTGAAAGCTTAAGAGCACACCTGATTGAAGAAAGCTATGAGGCTGTTGAAGCGATTGAGGAAAACGACCCCGGCCATGTTCGGGAAGAGCTTGGTGATGTTCTGCTGCTCATCTCCATGATAAGTCAGATTTATTCTGAAACTGATGAATTTACCATCAATGATGTAATTGATGAAATAAGTGCCAAATTAATTCGTAGACACCCCCACGTATTTGGAGATGAAAAAGTTGAGAACGCTGAAGAGGTTTTAAAGAATTGGGATCGCATTAAAATCGATATTGAGGGGAGAAATGCCGATTCATCAGTACTTGATGGCATACCAGGAAGTCTTCCCCCGCTGGAGCGGTCCTATAAAATACAAAAAAAAGCCGCTAAAAGAGGATTTGACTGGCCTGACATCAATGGGCCGAGAGGAAAAATAATTGAGGAACTTAAAGAAATAGACATAGCTGTTCAAGAAGAATCATCTGAAGATGTTGAAGGTGAACTCGGGGATCTTTTGTTTTCTGTTGTTAATTATTCCCGTCATCTCGGTATAGATCCTGCTCTAGCCTTGGGGCGTACCAATCGAAAATTCGAAAAAAGATTCAAATATGTGGAGTCAAAAATGCAGAAAGACAGTATTCCAATGAGTCCTGAAAACATCGAGATAATGGATCGTTACTGGGAATCTTCTAAGAAGGAAACGCCATTTCATACTTAACTGGAGAGCCGCAGCTATCGGAAGCCCAGCAAGCTGTACGAAAAATTCTGATACCAGTCTGTAACGGCGGCTTGCCATAAATGGACTCAAGCAATCTCATCAGGTTATGGTGACGTGTACCTCCGTGACGCAGTCGCACAAAGAGCCTGCTATCATCATGAATTGTCATATGGAAATCATCGCTTACTCCCCTCACCTTTATCTCTCGGTCTAATTCCTTCATTAACAGTTCACTTGTGGATAGTTCTTCCGGTACCTCAATCTCCCAATCACTGCCCCAGAATGCACCCATAACTTTTACAGTTTTTCTACCCTCGGCTGCCGGTGCAATCCATGAGGCCGCAATTACTTCAAATCCAGAAGGTAAAGATATATTCAATTCCCCCAGGATTGTACTGATAGGAGTGTCAATATATTCCATTTGCACAGTACAGATTTCACTCTTTGAGGTAATACCGAGGGATAGCGGCTGTGCGAATTCAATTTTAGGTTTAGGATTAAACCCTCTGGAAAAATCGATATTTAATCCTGATCTTTGTAACGCCCGCTCAAAAACATTCATAACATCCAGATGGCCGAGGTAAATTGCTGGTCCATATTTGCGGAAAGTTAGTAAAAGACGACGCCAATTTACCTCGGATTGATCTTTTACAGTTTTAGCAGGTTTAAAGAATTCAGAGATATCTTCTTCCGGAATAGTTACTTTGACTGTTTTATTGCAGACTCCACAATGATCGGTACACACAATGGCGCATGGAACGGTTAATGTTCCATCCTTACTGCGGTTGGATTCACAGTCAAGATGATAAGCACTTACCCCGAGAGAAATGCTTTCCCATGGTAAAATCTCTTCAACA
>DEIH01000004.1:2202-4591 GCA_002352375.1 Spirochaeta sp. UBA2779
ACATAGGGTGAGTGAAAGGAAAATCGAATCCTTTTATTACTTCTTAAGCCGTCCTTGATTAGCCGGATTTTTGCAATGGCTTCATCATCGGTTAATTGTGCCGATCTTTGAAAAGGAGTATGCGGTTTGGGAATAAAAGTTCCCAGATTAACATTTAAATTTATTCCTGTTGATTTTTGAATATTGATAAGGTATTCAACTATAGAAGCGGCCTCATCTTCTCCATTATCAACAGGTAGGCCTAACATGAAGTAAAATTTTGCCAATTTCCAGCCCTCTTTCTTTGCCTCCCGTAGAATCTCAATAACACGGTCTGCAGGGACTTCTTTATTGATTCCTTTTTGCCCCTTAACAGTAGGAGTTTCAACAGCAAATGTCAGGCCGCTTTTTCTGACAGTACCAAGATTCCCGATAAGAGATAGAGTTATGGAATTAACGCGTAATGACGGCAGGCTGAATGAGATTCGTTTATCGGAGTATAAGGCGTTTAACTGTTCAACCAGGGGCTCAAGATTTGAATAATCTCCTGTGGAAAGACTGGATAAGGTAATGTCCCTGTATCCGCATTCATTAACGAGAAACTCAGCTTCTTCCAAGATTCTCCGCATGCTTTTCTGGCGAAAAGGTCTGTAAAATACACCAGCATGACAGAATCGGCATTTATTAGGACATCCCCGCATTATCTCGATAACACCGTGGTCCTGTACCGGTATCATTGATGGAATAGGGAAAACCGCAGGGGTACCTTCTTCTTTCCCGAAGTCTGTCCAGGAAATACGGTTTGTGACTGGATTGGTCGGAGTCCAGTATCCTTTCATTTCCGATAATGCTGCCAGCAGTTCCGCCCTGCCCGCTCTTGAGGATTTCAGAGCTTTCAGTGTCAGTAGATCGTCAGGTAAACGACCTTCTGCCTCTCCGATAAATACAGCGTCGAGAAAATTTCCCCAGGGCACTGGATTTGTCATTGCTGGACCGCCGGCAATAATCAAGGGGTGACTGTCATTTCTGTCTATTGACCGGATTGGTATATTTCCAACTTTTAAAAATGAAAGGAAATTACTAAAAGATAATTCATAACCTACAGTAACGGCCAGTACGTCAAAATCAGAGACAGGTATTCCATTTTCAAGTGAATAAATTGGTATATGATTCTCTTCCAGCAATTTCTGAAAATCAGGAGCCGGAGAAAAGGCTCTCTCAGCATGAACACCTGGTGTTTCATTAAAAAGCTTATAGAGAATACGAACCGCTTGGTTGGACATTCCAATTTCATATAAATCAGGAAAGAGTATACAAACCTTAAGATCGTTCTTATCAGGAATTCCTGTTATAGCTCCGAACTCTCCACCGACATATCGCCCTGGTTTTTCTACGGAATTGAGTATATTATTCAAATCCTTATATGAAATATATGAATCATTGTTCATTGAAAATACCTTTAGTATAATTTATTGCGTCGATAATGAATTGACAGCAGTAATCCTATGGATACAAGGGCTGTCCATAAAGAAGATCCCCCATATGAAAGGAAAAAAAGAGGGATTCCTGTTATCGGCATTACGCCAATTGCCATACCGATATTTTCAATGACATGATATGCAATCATTGCAGCTACACCTACAGATACATAGGTACCGAATCGATCGTGGGATGTATATGCGATATATAGAGCTCTGCTGATGATAATAGAGAATAAAGCAAAAACCAGTAAGCTACCGATAAAGCCGGTTTCTTCTGCAAGTATAGAAAAGATAAAATCTGTACTCTGCTCAGGCAGATAACGGTAGTGAGATTGCGTTCCCTGAAGAAATCCTTTTCCAAAAACGCCACCGGAACCAATTGCTGTTACTGATTGAATGATATGCCAACCGGCACCTCTTGGATCGATTTGAGGATCGAGAAAAACTACCAGCCGCATCATCTGGTATCCCCTGAGAACTCTGGCAGCTCCAGCAATAGCGACATAAGATGAGGAGATAACACCGAATATATACAGGATAACCAGGAAAAAATAGCGTCGGAAAATCAACCAGCCTAGAAAAATAAGAAAAGTTAAACCCAACAGGGAAGGAATAATAATCCACAGCAGCTGTGTATCGATGAACAATCTAAAAAAAGGCAATGAAGTTGTTGCAATATAATCACTCCAGGCCAGGCCAAGTATCCCGACAACGCTGAGAGCTCCAACCAGAATGGGAAAGAGAAGCAGGTGCCACTTCACCCCTGCACTGAAAGCCATGGTGAGAAGAATCGGGAAGAATACTATTGCAGTTCCAAGATCGGGCTGCATTAATACAAGAAGAACCGGGATAAGTGTAATTGCAATGCTGCCTGCCCATACACGGAAGCTATCATAAACCCTCCCCCTTTCATCAAACCACCACGCAAG
>DEIH01000148.1 GCA_002352375.1 Spirochaeta sp. UBA2779
CTGTGATTAGAACTGATATACTGGTTGCCGGCGGTGGTATGGCAGGTGTCTGCTGTGCACTGGCCGCTGCTCGTTGCGGGACAAAAGTGGTTCTTTGCCATAACCGTCCTTCTCTGGGAGGAAATGCATCCAACGAAGTTCGTATGCATGTGGTTGGTGCCGACTGCAGCGGGGGCAGAGGTGCTGCACTTGAAACTGAAGCCAGGGAAGGCGGGATCATTGAAGAGATACGACTCGAAAATGCAGTACATAATCCCCAGCGGTCAGCCTCAGTCTTCGATCTGATACTCTACGATAAATGCCGGAATGAACCTAACTTAACCCTGATGCTGAATAATTCAGTAGTCAATTTCAAGATGTCCGATAATCGTATAGAGCATGCTATATCTGAAAACCGAAGTACAGAGAATAACTTTAAAATAGAAGCTGATATTTTTATTGACTGTACCGGAGATGGGGGACCGGGGGTATCCGCAGGTGCCCGATTCCGTGAGGGAAGAGAATCCTCATCAGAGTACTCCGAATCATTGGCACCCGGGAAAGCAGATTTAAAGCGCCTGGGATCTACCTTGATGTTCCACGCTGAAAGACACGAGAAGCCCATGCCATTTGTTGCCCCCACATGGGCTCGGAAGTTTACAGAAGAAGATTTACGGCTTAGATCTCATGCCGATATAGTCGCCGCAGACGATGCAGGTTTGGAGTACGGGTACTGGTGGGTTGAGTGGGGTGGAGCCCTGGATACAATCGGGGATAATGAAGAAATTCGTGATGAACTGCTGGCTATAATTATGGGGGTTTGGGATCATGTTAAAAATGGCGGGGAGCATGGAGCCGAGAACTGGGCATTAGACTGGTTTGGCTTCCTTCCCGGGAAGAGAGAGAGCCGACGATTTACCGGTTTGTACACTTTAGATCAGAACGATATTATGCACTCAACTCCTTTTGATGATGCCATTGCGTTTGGCGGCTGGCCAATTGATGTCCATCCTGTAGAAGGTGTTGAAGCTGTGAATGAAGAGCCCTGTACTCAGCACAAAGTGCCGGTTCTTTATGATATACCCTTAAGATCCTGTATCTCCGGTAATATTTCAAACCTGATGTTTGCCGGACGAAACATTTCTGCAACACATATTGCCTTTGCCTCAACCCGGGTAATGGCTACAGCTGCCGTAATCGGCCAGGGTGTAGGAACAGCCGCAGCTTTCGCAACTCATGCACATATAATACCATCTGAAATACCTGATAATAGAGATTTAGTTAATTCAATACAACAGAGACTCATAAGGGATGATGCTTTCCTTATCGGGATAACAAATAACGATTCTGCCGATCTTGCCCGTATCTCAAGAATAACTGCATCAACTCAACTTCCCAATGGAAAGGCTGAAAATGTGGTATCGGGCTGTACCCGGTCAACACATGGAAAAAGAGGAGTAACAGAGGGAAGAACAATACAGGGAACCCACAGGTGGATGAGTAGCCCTTCAGAACCCCTGCCTCAGTGGATACAATTATCCTGGAATGAAGTAACAAATATAGGCCGAATCGAATTGGTTTTTGATACAGGTATGCACCGAATTCTAACGCTCTCCCACAGTAACGAATACAGCGCGAAGATGCAGTGGGGTATGGCCCAGAGGGAAACTGTTCATAGTTACCGTATTGAATACAAAACCGGTAGTACCTGGAAGCAGATAATCACGGTTAGAAACAACTTTGAAAGAAAAAGAGTTCATAGATTATCAGAAAATATTATTACAAACGATATTCGTATTGTAGTACTGGAAACTTACGGCGAGAAGTCTGCCCGGATTGTGGAAATCAGAGTGTACCGGGACTAAGACCCCGTCGTACCCGAATTTTAAAAATCAAAAATCTGTTCTAATTCGCCATTTTTCGGTTTCCGGCCGTATTCGGATAACTCAAAAGTTTCAGCATGCTTCATTGATGAACACAAGTTACCAGCATTGGCAGCCTGCTCACGATAATAAGCAAGACGTTCCTTGGCCAGCCATTTTACTCTACCCTCTCTACTTTTCGGTACTTCCTTCATTTTACCATCAATATATGGAAGCCATTCGTAAAATTGAGACACATGACAATCCAGAAGCTGAATTTTTTCATCAAGAACATCATCAATATTGACCGCTATTGCTGGAGAAAATAAAGCTGGTTGTTTAAAAAAGTCATGACTGAACATATATATCGGTTCCTTTTCAGGAACTGGTATATTCGGACAAATCAGTGGAACCATTACCAGGTAGGCCGAATCCTGAACCAGCTGTGCTGTAGCACGATGATCCGCATGATAATCGTAAAGCCTATGAGAAATAACAACATCAGGTTGGAACTCTCTAATGCGTGTAATTATTTTTTTCCTGTTTTCCAGAGAAGGAACCAACTCCCCATCATGACTATCAAGAATCTCATATTCCTCAATCCCGGATCTATTAACAACCTCCAGAGTTTCTCCGGCACGCCGAATTGCCAGATTTCCCCGGGTTTCATTATAGTGTCCGGCATCTCCATTGGTAGTGGAAATAAATTTTACTTTACAACCTTTCCTTACTGCCTTTAAAGCCGTACCCCCGAACATAAGATCTGCATCATCAGGATGTGCTCCAATTACCAGAAAACGTTTCTTTTCCGACATATTCACCCTCCCCTTTTCCCTCTGTATTATTTGCTATGTACGATTTCCGAATATATATCCTTCCCTACTCTCTTACTCCAAATATCAATTATTCTCCTCCAGAGATTTCCAGGCCTTCCATCTCCAATATTTTTACCGTTAAACTTTACAACCGGTCCCAGACAGTACGGTGTTGTAGGTACCCAGGCCTCTTGTGCATTAATCACATCATAGGCCTGAATATCATCTTCTCTGAAAGTAATTCCAATTTCTGAAAGAATCTCGGTTACGACTGTTAAGCTTATACCCCATAGAATATTACGGCTCCGTGGAGAAATCACTTCTCCATCTTTGTAAATCAGAAAATTAGAGCCGCCGGTCTCGGTAATATTTCCATTAATATCCAGATAAAGCGGCATCACCTTAGGGTCTGCCAGATGTACTTCCTGCTCACCAACCCAAAAATGAAGACGATTTCTATTTTTTATTTTTGATGACAGACACTCAGGCGGCCAGTGTCTGACCGAGGGGGTAACACAGTGGATTCCATCTCTGAATAATCCGGACCACATACTGAATGGAAGAGGAAATGTATGCTGCACAACTGTCGGTTTAAGTTCATCTGATATACCGGCACTTCCTGCATATATGGGATTCTCTCCAGCCGTTATATAGTAAATCAAACCAAGTTCTCTTCCTGGCTCAAGTTCCAGATTGTGCTCAATCAGTTTCATTGAAACTTCAAAACTTTCATCCAGGGATAATGGCGGTTCAATTGAGGCGTATTTACACGAACGGTACAAGCGTTTCAAATGATCTTCCATTCGATAAGGTTTGCCATTGAATGTACGGACAAAATCCGTTACCGAAGCACCCAGGACTATACCAAGATCGTAGACAGGGAGCCGACATTCAGAGGTTGGAATAAACATCCCGTTCAGATAAGCTATTGGTTCCTCTTTATTCACAATTACAACTCCATTATGTGTATACTATGCATCCTTCCGAGCTCTGATCATACTATATTTGAGAACAATAAATGAAAAAAACAATAGGATTTGCCACCGGTTCAATCTGGCAGTGGCTGAAAACAAATAACCGAAATGAATTGATTACCCATCTCAAACAACTCGATATCAGAGCAATTGAGCTTACGATAGGATCTGAAGAAGAATTGTATGCTTTAACTTTGTCAGATGAAAATATCACTTGGATGAAAGAGCTCGACCATGTCAGCATACACGCCCCGGCATTTCATACTTCAGC
>DEIH01000265.1 GCA_002352375.1 Spirochaeta sp. UBA2779
CAGAGACTCATTAGCTTCAGGGTATGCGGTTATGATAAGTGGTTTTTTATCTCCAGGAAGCTTGCCCCAGATTTCCTCGGTAATAAAGGGAAGGAAGGGGTGCAGAAGCTTGAGAGACTCTTTCAGAACATAGATGAGCATGGATGCGGTACGGTTTTTCTCCTCCTCATTATCACCGTACAGACCGATTTTAGCGGATTCCACATACCAGTCGCAGTAGTCGTTCCAGAAGTATTCATACACTCCGTGGGCCATGTCGTCGAAGCGGTAGGAATCCATGGCTCCGTCGACTGTTTTCACCGCCTCGTTCAGCCGATGAAGTATCCAGCGGTCGGCAATATTTGCCTGTCCCATCTGCTGCTCGCCTCCGAGGTCAACTAACTCCCTCCCCTCCATATTCATCAGAATAAATCGGGTGGCATTCCATATCTTGTTGGCGAACTTGGAACCCAGCTTACTGGTATCCTTGTCCATAGGCAGATCCTCTCCCTGGGCCGAGAGGTAGGCCAGAGTGAATTTCATGGCATCCGCTCCGTAGGTATCCACCACATCCAGTGGATCGATGCCGTTACCCAGACTCTTGGACATCTTGCGGCCCTTCTTATCCCGAACCAGACCGGTAATGTAAATATCCCGAAAGGGCACTTCTCCCATAAACTCGATGCCTGCCATAATCATCCGGGCCACCCAGAAAAAGATAATGTCATAACCGGTTACCAGGGCGGTTGTAGGGAAAAAAGTTTTCAGATCCGGCGTCTTTTCAGGCCACCCGAGAGTGGAGAAGGGCCAGAGCCAGGATGAGAACCAGGTATCCAGAACATCAGGGTCGCGCTCAAGCTCGGAAGACCCGCATTTGGGACAGGTTTCAGGATTCTCACGAAGTACGTGAAGCGTCCCGCAGGATTTACATGTCCAGGCAGGAATCTGATGACCCCACCATATCTGGCGGCTCACACACCAGTCCCGGATATTCTCCAGCCAATGACGGTAGGTGTTCTCCCATTTCTTGGGATAGAACACAACCTCCCTGTTCTGCCAGGCGGCCAGCGCCTTCTCTGCCAGTGGTTTCATCCGGACAAACCACTGATCTGAGAGGTAGGGCTCCACCACGGTGGAACAGCGGTAACAATGCCCCACCTGATGTGAATGGTCTTTATATGCACCCAGGCTGCCCTCATTTTCCAGGCGCTCAACAGTGAGTTTCCGGGCTTCTTTCGCTTTCAGTCCCCGGATAAACTCCGGAACGGCAGCACTCATGGTACCATCACCGTTCATCACGCTGATTCGCTCCAGGTTGTGACGGTTCCCGATTTCAAAGTCGTTGGGGTCGTGGGCCGGGGTAATTTTCAGACAACCGGTACCGAATTCCTTATCCACATAGGCATCGGTGATAATCGGGATTTCCCGTCCGACGATGGGCAGTTTAACTGTTTTCCCGACATATCCCTTATAGCGTTCATCATCCGGGTGTACCGCCAGAGCGGTATCTCCGAACATGGTTTCCGGCCGGGTGGTGGCTACGGTGAGCCTCCCGCTGCCGTCGCTTAATTCATAGTGAATCTCCCAGAGACCGCCCTGCTTCTCTGAGTGATCCACCTCATCGTCAGCCAGAGCGGTGCCGCAGGAGGGACACCAGTTTACCAGATACTCTCCCTTGTAAATCAGATCCCGCTCATACAGTGATACAAAAGTTTCCCGAACCGCGTCTGAGCATCCCTCGTCCATAGTAAAGCGTTCCCGGCTCCAGTCGCAGGAGGCGCCGATTTTCTCAAGTTGTTTGGTAATCACGGCGTGATGTTCGTCTTTTACCTTCCAGGTTTCTTCCAGGAATTTATCCCGTCCCAGATCGTGTCGTCCCAGACCCTTTTCTTTCAGGCGGCGTTCCACCACGTTCTGGGTGGCGATGCCCGCATGATCGGTACCCGGTACCCAGAGAGTGGGACGGCCCTTCATTCGCCAATATCGTATCAGAACGTCCTGAAGACTGTTGTTCAGACCGTGCCCCATGTGCAGAACCCCGGTAACATTAGGCGGAGGTATAACGATAACAAAGGGATCTTTCCCGCTGACGTCGTCTCTGGGTTTAAAATAACCACCGTCTTTCCACATCGCGTAGATGCGGTCTTCAAAATCTTTGGGGTCGTATGCCTTGGGTAGTTCGATAGCCTTCACTTCTTCACGTCCTTCTTTGCCGTAGTATCATCCACGGTATTCAAGTGGCCACATAATAGCCGAGGGAGGCAGGGGATTCAACGGCGAAATTAATGGAAGAGTTTCCTGAATTTTCTGGATGACCTCTCCCGCCACTCCGCTTGAAAAGCACCGCCATGAGGATTATCTTTGGCCTCGGAGACTGGAATAATATGGAAACCAAAACCCTGCAGGAGGAAATCCGCAGCAAAACCGAAATCTCATTCAGCCGTTCCGGCGGTCCCGGTGGGCAGAACGTCAATAAAAGGGACACCAAAGTTACCCTGCATCTGTCTGTGGATACCCTGGAAGTACCTGGTGAGGCTGGAATTTCAAAAATCAAACGGCGTCTTTCCACCCGAATCAACAACGAGGGGTTCCTTGTAATTCAGGCCGACGGTGAACGGAGTCAGGCCCGTAATAAAGAAGAAGCTCTCAACCGTCTTGAATCCCTGATAATCCACGCCCTGCGCCCGGACCCCAAACCCCGAAAGAAAACGAAACCCTCCCGGGCTGCAAAAGAGCGTCGCATCAAAGGTAAAAAAAAGCGGAGTATGATTAAAAAGGGACGGGGACGGGTTTCCGGTTCCGGTGATGAGTAAATTCATGCGGTTAACTTACCTTTTTTAGTCACCCATTCAGAGAATCCCCGAGCCAGGATTTTCCCGTCTTTAAAACGCTTAACCTCATGAATCAGCCCCTTGAGAGCATTCTGTGTTGTAAATGTAACTTCATCTCCAAGAAGTGCCTCACCAAGAAAACGTATGCCCATCTCCCTCGGTTCCGAATCTCTGTAAAGAGAATCGGGAACGGACTCCATGAGCCAGTCCATATAGCAGGTGTTATGCAAATGTCCGTAAAGATCCACATCTCCCCGGTGAACCCTCAGGTTGATACGGCTCTCTTCAATATTCCCGGGAAGGGCTGCAGGAAAAACAGGAGTCGCCGATTCCGGATACATTCTCCGGTATGGACTGTCCCTGTTAATAAACCAGGATTTTTTGAATATCCCGGGAATCAGAAGGGGTTTTCTGTGATTGATATCCCAGTACACCCACCGTCCCCCGGCTTCTCCCAGAACTTCCCCTTTCTGAGAGGAAATACGGTACTCACGGATTCCTGTAACCCCCTTCCATTCTGAAATCCAGGTTTCAATTACAATTGATTCTCCGTATTCCGGGTATCGGAACATTCTCATCGAACCTCCGGTAAGCACCCATCCCTGCCCTTTTTCAAGCAATGTAAAAAGATCCTGTCCAATTGAATGGCAATGCCCCGCGGCAGATTCTTCCAGATAACTCATCATAGCTGCAGGCTGTACCGTACGTCCGTTGAAGGAATCACTGTAACCGGCGAATACCACATGTCTATATGGGTGATGTTCAATTCTCATGCATACAAGGGTATTCACTTTCACCTCAGCCGAAAATGAGATGTTTGTACTGTTTAACCATAAAACTCTGGTAGGAAAGCACTAGTGCAGGTACACCATAACTGCTTTTTTTGCGTTCTTCATCAATTCTCACTGTATTCAGTTACTTGAAGTGTTATCCTTAATGAAAGAAGGAAGGCTTACATGACTCATACATTTCAAAAGAAATTCAGCATCGTTCCGGTTCTGACAGTTTTAGTCTCAGCCATATTTTTAAGTGCCTGTGCCGGAGGTCCCGGGGCCGAATCTCAGGTAAAATCAGAGAACGAAATCCGCACTTATGAACGGTTTAAGTCTGATACCACCTTGAATAATCAGGACGATCTGCAAAAAACCGGTATCTACAACGATGGTAAATTCTTTTATGTGGTTATCAGCCTGACAGACTCAGGTACCGACCGCTACCCCGAATGGGCCTGCGACAAACTCCTTACCTCCCTCTATGGATACAAGGCTGCCGATCAGAGAATGGTTTCAGATAACGAGTTTTATGAATTAGCCCTCAAGTTTTCCGTCGATGAGATTATAGAAGGGAAATACGAGAATCTGGCCCGGGTAAAAGTCAGAGAAAAGGATGTTGAAAGCTTCCTGATGAACTACAAAGCCGAGAACTGATAAAACTGGAAAAGCACCAGGGTTGCAACAGCTGAACTCCTGGACATTCCTACAGCGTTAATCCAAATTCCTGGGCCGCTTTTACCAGCTCCACATCACTGCTGATTTCAAGTTTGTTGAAAATATTATAACGGTGAACCGAGGCGGTCCGGGGGCTGATCCCCAGTTTCCAGGCCACCTCTTTGTAACCCAGACCTTCAGCAAACAACTTGAATACTTCCTTTTCCCTCCGGGTTAGCCCCCTATAAAGCAATCCTGAATCCTTTTTGCTTTCTACAGAAACAAGTAGATCTTTTAATTGCGAGGACACACGAAATTGCCCGGCATCAGCCTTCAACGCATCAAGGAGTTCAGAACCGTCGCCCTCTTTAAGAAAATATCCACGGCATCCGGCATCCCTGGCCCGCAGAATCAGACCACTCCTTCGATGCATACTGAAGATGAAAACACGGCAGAAGGGCCACCTTTCCAGCAATTCCCGGGAAAAAGATATCCCGTCCCCGTCTGGAAGAGTAATATCCAGAATAATCGTTGATGGAACCTCCTCATCAAGCATAATACGGGCCTCTGACAAGGAACCTGCCTCTCTTATCAAAGAATCGGGATTTTCGCCATGAATCAAGGCATTCAATCCATTTCGAAAAAGGGGATGGTCGTCAACAAGTAAAATTGAATCAGAATTATTCACCTAAGAATTCCTTTAAGAGGTATTCGGCAATTAAGAGACATTCCATTTCCCGGCTCAGAGTTTATAGTTAAATCTCCCTTCATAATGAGAATCCGATTCCGGATTCCTTTTAAACCTAATTGATAGCCTTTTTCTTCACTGCCAGGTATAAAACCGGCACCATTATCCCGGTACTCATAATACACCGCATTACTCTCTTCCTGGACTTCGATAAAGGCTCTACAAGTGCCGGAATGTTTAACTGCATTACTCAGGCATTCCTGAATAATCCTGTAGAGATGTCCGTATATTTCCGGATACTCTTGAGGAGAAAGCTTCCCGGGAAGATATTTTATAATCACCCGGGAGCGCTGTTC
>DEIH01000275.1 GCA_002352375.1 Spirochaeta sp. UBA2779
GGGGAACGGTAATACCCCGGTCTTTCAGCAGGGCTTTAGCCTCGTATTCGTCGGGTTTTCCATTAACTTTCAATTCACCCAGCCATTGTTTTAGTTTAATCATAAGAGTTCCCCTTGTGTCCGGAGTATTTCTCCCCGCTCCACCAGGAAACGGACGGCTCTTACCGTCCGGAGTATGGAGGGATATCCGGGAACACCGGCCCGGTAAAAACGTTTGAGGTATTCGTCTGTAAAGGGACCGAACTGGGTAAATACCACGATGGGTTTTCTGCCCTCTTGTACCCGTCGGGCAATTTTGCCTATCAGATTGTCTGTGATGGACGGGGGGGCAAAGAAACTGATGCAGATAACAATGTCTGTATTCGGGTCGTCAAGGAGGGCATCAAGGGTTTGAAGGTAGATTTCATCCCCGGCGCTGGCGGTAATATCCACCGGGTTATGGACTGATGCAAAGGGCAGGTTCACTTCTTTGAGACGGGCGGAAGTTTCCCCACTGAAATTGGCCATTTCCAGTCCGGCTCTTCGTCTGGGTTCTTCGATGTAATCGGCACACATCACGCCGTATCCCCCGGCGCCGGTAATTACTCCGATTCTGTTTCCCAGGGGTGGCTTAATCAGACTGAGAACCCTTGCCGCATCGGCCAGTTCCTCATCATCAATGGCCCGTTGTATTCCATACTGCCGGAATGCTCCGCCGACAACCCTGTCGGATCCGGCCAGCCGGCCGGTATGGGAACTAACTGCGGCCTCTCCGGCGGCGCTTCTTCCGGCCTTGAGGACAATTACCGGCTTGTTCCGGGTAACCTCTCCTGCTTCTTCGAGAAAGGCCTTTCCCTCATCGATATTTTCGGTGTAGATGGCCAGGCATCTTGTTTTTTCATCTTCGGCAAAATAGCGCAGGAAGTCCGATTCATTCAGATCGCACTTGTTACCCAGACCAACAAAGGCCCGCATTCCAAAGCCGATATTGCTGGCATACCCAAGAGACTCCACCCCCACCGATCCGCTCTGGGTGATAAAGGCAATTCCGCCTCCCCCGGCCAGGGATTTATCCCCGTGCTCCACAAAAATTGTATCCAGGCCGGTTTCCGGGAGAAATACTCCCAGGGAGTTGGGGCCGAGAATCCGGGTTCCATATCGCCCTGGTAGAACCTTTAACCGGTTTTCCAGGAGTTTCCCTTCAGGGCCGATTTCACCGAACCCGCCGGCAACAATAACAATGATTTTCACCCCTCTGGCGGCACATTGTTCGGCGGCAGTAACGGCATTCTCAGCCCCTATTGTGATAATGGCCATATCAACTTCTTCGGGCAGTAATTCCGGTGAAGATATCGCAGGAACACCCTGAACTTCTTTCTCTTTTGGATGGACGGGTATGCGTTCGATAGAGGAGCCTTTCAGACTGTTAAAGATGATACCACCGACTCTTCCCGGGGTGTTGGTTGCTCCGATAACAGCTATTTTTCGGGGGTAGAACAGTGCTTTGAGTTCTCGGTTTGTATTCATGACAGATTATCCTTTGCCTTTACCGCTCCCAGCAGTATACCAAGTACTGCCGAAAGCCCGGCAGCGAAGATGGTTCTAAACTGTTCGGGGAGCAGGAACGTGACGGTATGGGCGGGAATCCAGAACATGGGAATGGTTTTCTTTATAACGAATCCCCACATTTTCTGCCAGTCTATCTGCGTTAAAAGCGGTAGAACAGCAAAATTTTTGAGGGGAAAGCGGCCCTTGTTGGATGCAATATGCATGTCGGTAAGGTGGTGGGTAAGCATCATCATGGGGGCAAAACTGATATTCATGGAAAATGAAATGATAAAGGCTGTCAGTATTCTGGAAGCCAGCTCAGTGGTTTTATTGAAATGAGGTAGCAACACTGGTGCTCCGTTTGAGAAGATAACAAAGGCCCAGTAAATACTGATACCCAGCAGGCCCCAGATTATCATTTTTGGCAGAATGCCGAAGCCCCGGTTCAGATAACGCCCCGTACTGAAGCGCTGAGCAACCATTTCCCCGCCTGTCGCCATAACGGCAAATTTAATGAAGGTTACAAGAACCGGCAGAGTTTTGTACGCTGATTCATAGGCTTTTCTGCTTACCGGGATGCTGAAAAAGGCAATCAGGAGGAGGAAAATGAGAATAACGGGGATATCACGACTTTTCATAAAGGGACACTCGTTCTCTGCTTTTTTGTGGAGAGAACGAACATGGTACTTACCCTGCCGAGATTGGGGATTACCGCAATTTCTGCAACAGCCAGCCTTTCATAATCGGGTATATCTGCGGCGACGACTTTAAGAATGAAGTCCTTTTCTCCGGCAACGTGATAACATTCAAGGATTTCCGGTATTTCCTGTACGGCATCCTGAAAGATTTTGATAGAGGCGGCTGAATGGTCGGACATGGTTATCTCAACGATGGCCAGTATGGGAACGCCTACCTTTTCGTGGTTTACGAGGGCCGCATAACCGGAGATGACACCGCTGTTTTCAAGCCTTCTTACCCGTTCCAGGGTACTTGCCGGAGCCAGCCCCACCTTCCGGGCCAGATCGGCATTGGTAATTGATCCATCGTTTTGCAGTATCGAAAGAATTTTCCGGTTTGTATCATCCAGCTTGTTCATTTCCGAATAATAGTAGGCAAAATAGAGAAATGTCCAGAGAATATTCAGCTATGCGTAAAATTCGGGTAAAAAAGGGTTATGTCCGGCAATCTACAATACAGGTATTCCGGGGTGAGGTTAAATAACGATGGATAGTATTTTATCCGGAGTATCCACGGTATATGTGAAGCCGAGGCTGTCGATATCAATTTTATCATGATGATTCCATTTAACACCGATTGAGGGCATACCAGCGGCTTCAGCTGCCAGGGAATCTGATAGGGAATCGCCGATGTAGATGCACTGAGAGGGTTGAACACCCAGAAGTCGGCATGCCTGAAGAAGTCCACCGGGCCCGGGTTTTGTTTCTTCGGCGTTATCCTCTCCGATAATGATGGAGAAATGCGAACGGATTCCATTTTGAGTCAGTACGGTGTCGACGATATTCGAT
The DNA here is from genome assembly GCA_002352375.1 of Spirochaeta sp. UBA2779. GTDB lineage: Bacteria > Spirochaetota > Spirochaetia > DSM-2461 > DSM-2461 > UBA2779. Next base: position 3,054 of record DEIH01000275.1, read on the forward strand.
GCATTGTTGCTGACGATTCCCAATGTAAGAGTCTGGGCCCTGAGCAGGTTCAGGCAGTCAGCGATACCGTTGAAGAGTTTAATTCCGTTGATCCTCGAAAAGAATGCCGAATAGTAATCTTCTGCAAGGGCTTCCCCAATTTTCTTATCATTACTATCAATATGTTTGAGCATTCTTGATGAGGTTTTTATGCGCATACCGTCAATGATTTCCTCATCTGTGTTCGGGGCATATCCTTTGGCCGCTAAAACCTGATTTGTTGCCTGTATAACTGTGGGGACTGAATCGCTCAAAGTTCCGTCATTGTCAAAAAGAATCACTTTTTTCACATCTTTACCTGTTTCCATTCATTCTCAGGCTCATAATATAGAGATGAATACAAATAAAATCGAATAAAAATAGGTATTATCGATGAGAGTGGAAGAAAAAGAACCTGGAAACATCACGAAATATATCTTATTGATATCCGCCGTGCTGCACCGGAAAAATGGCGGACGATTATCAGACAGCCGGTATCAGTATAATCACAGAGAGGAAAGAAACAGAACCTCAGTATCGCTAGAGGTCAAAAAAGTATAAAAAAATTGACCAAATCACTTTTCCTTATTGCAATATAGGGGGGTGTATGGTAAATTATCTCCGGTAATGTAACTAATGGATGTAAAACTTGACTGGCTGGACAGACTGCGCCGCTTTGAAAACGACCTGAGCAGGGCCGAGTCTGATCTGCTGCGTTTCGTTAACGCCAATCCGGAGAAAGTTTCACTTCTCACCCAGAGGGAGCTGGCGGTTGCCGCGGATGTCAGCAAGCCGGTGGTTATCAGTCTTTTTCGTAAACTCGGATATTCAACACATCGGGAATTTCAACATTCAGTAGAGGAATTCTTCTCCACACATATCGACTCATACCGGGCCTCACAGCATATCCGGAACCAGTTTGAAACTCTTGAAGAGCTGATTTCCGAGGCTATACAGGTTGATACCCGCAGCCTGGAACGACTTTCCCAATCCTTATCTCCGGATACTCTGGGGGCTATGGTTGAGGCTATTACCAGTCATGAACGGGTGTGGATTATCGGACCGGGAACGGCGATGTATCCTGCTCACTATCTTTCTCAGAGGCTTCGCCGTTATCAGATTGCCAGTGTTCTTATCGGGCAGGATTCCTCTCATCATCTGGATGAGCTTTTTCCTATTACCGAACGGGATCTGCTTTTAGTGTTTCACTATACCGATCGGAATGAGTGGCTTCTGCCTGTTTTGCAATTCGCCGGAGAACGTGGAGCTTTTCGTATGCTGGTTTCTGCAACAATCCACCCCAGTTATATTGATGAAAGTGATGATTTCGTCCATGTCCCCCGGGGAGAGCTTCATTTTAAGAATTCCATGGCGGTACCCATGGCCTTTACCAACCTGCTGCTTCTCGCGTTGGAGATAGCCCGGGGAGAGGATGTTCGGGAACGTCTGAAAAATCTGGAAACAGCCCGTGACGCCTGGAATACGGCATTGCGGGATAAAAAATAGAAGGCAAGGAGGAACTCATGCCTAAGAAAGTCATGATTGTTTTATTGACGGTAGTACTCGCCACGGCAATGTATGCCACGGGTGCTCCGGAAGCGGAAAGCGAAGCGGTAACAATTCAGATTGCATATCCTGTAGCAATCGATGCACCGGTTACCGAGATTCTTGACGGGTATGCCCGGGCGTTTGAAAGTGAACATCCGAATGTTACCGTTGAGACGATTTATTCAGGTGGATATGGTGATGTTAAAACAACCATACAAACCACGATTGACGGCGGCGGTGATGCCCCGACACTGGCAGTGATGCTGGCCACAGATCTCTTTGATCTGGCCAATTCGCAGTACATTGAGCCCATGACAGCGATGCTGGACAAGATTCCGGGGTCCGATGCCTATCTTGCTGATTTCCTGCCGGCTTTTCTTTCCAATTCCTACTATCAGGATGAGGTATGGAGCCTTCCTTTTCAGCGCAGTGCTGTAATGCTCTACTACAATGCTGATTTATTTTCCCAGGCCGGACTGGCAGTTCCCGACAGCTGGAAATCACTTGGTGAAGCGGCTGCGGCGTTAACCGTCCGTGATGGTGACACTGTTTCCCGTTGGGGTATTGAATGGCCCAGCGGCTGGCCGTATTGGCTTTTCCAGCCTCTGGCCATGGGTGGGGGACAGAATATTGTCGGTGACAGTGATACCGAAGTTTATTTTGATAATCCGGGTGTAATCGATGCCATCAAGTATTACATTTCCCTTTCTTCGGATTACAAAGCTATGGCTTCCGGAGTACAGGCTGTGTGGGGCAATGCTGTTCCGGATTTTGTCTCGGGCAATACAGCGATGATTGTTCACAGTTCGGGAAGCCTTTCCAAGGTTCTTGCTCAGGCTCCTTTTAAAGTGGGCGTTATGGGTATTCCAGGGAAGCAGAAAGGCAGCAGTTTTAGTGTTCCCGGCGGTGGAAATCTCTACCTCGTTGCAGGAAGTAATGATGCCGAGAAACAGGCAGCTTTTGATTTTGCTGTATTCCTGACAGACCCGGCACGGGCGGCGGATTTCTCAATTAATACTGGTTATATCGCCACAAGCACCAGTGCCTTTGATGATGCGGCAATGAAAACCTACATCAGCGCAAATCCTCAGGCCGGGGAAGCAAAAGAGATACTGGCATCAGCCGGAAAAGAGCTCTCTCTGCAGAATCTCGGCCAGGTACGGTCAATATTCCACAACTATCTGCAGGCGGCTTTTAATGGAGAAATGACTCCAGAAGCTGCAATGCAGGCGGCTCAGAAAGAGGCCGATGCAGCACTTGCTGACTTTCGCTAAAACGTAAAGAGCTAAATAGTTTTCCTTACCGAGGGGGGGGGTGATTCACCCCCCTTCGGTTATTTTCCCAATGGTAAGAATAAAAATCAGGAGTCGGCCATGAATCGATTACGGGTTAAAAAGAAAGTCCCGCTGCTTCCATACATGCTTGTACTTCCTACACTGCTCTTTGTTCTGCTATTCACGATTTATCCAACGATATCGAGTATTGCCGGCAGTTTTTTTCAACAGCGTCTGAATATTCCCAAGTATCGGGAGCCGGTTTTCTACGGTTTTGGTAATTATACCGATCTTCTGGGTGACCCCGGATTCCGTCTCATCCTCGGTAATACCCTGCGCTATGTTCTCGTGGTTGTCCCGTTAACCATGATTACAGCCCTGGGCTTTGCTCTGTGGCTGAGCAAGAGCCGGAATTCCAGGTTCCGTATCGCTATTTTTCACCCCACCATTCTGCCTATGGTTTCGGCGGCCACCATCTGGATGTTTTTTCTCACACCGGATTACGGCCTGTTTAATTCATTTTTGGGTTTCTTCGGATACACAGGACCTGAAAACTGGGTGGCCAACCCCGATATGGCGCTCTGGTCGCTGGTGCTGATTGCGTTCTGGAAAGATTCAGGATTCTATATGATCTTCTACCTCGCCGGTATACAGAATCTGCCCGGAGAGGTTTTTGAGGCGGCAAAGCTCGAAGGGGCCGGTCCCCTGACTATCTTCTTCAAGTTCACCATGCCCCTGCTTCGGAGAACCACCCTCTTTGTAACTACCGTTCTGGTAATCGGGGCGTTCCGCACTGTAGACCATGTTTTTATCGTTACCCAGGGAGGCCCGAGCAGCCGGAGTTCCCTTCTGCTCTACCATCTCTGGCAGGTGAGATTTGACTATCTGAACATCGGTCAGGCCTCGGCCATTACCGTATTTCTGGTGGTTCTCCTTCTTGCTTTTACCATCTCCAACTTCGTTATCACCGAGCGGAGAACCACCGATGCGTAAATCCACTGTATGGCGAATCGCCGGGCTTACAGTCGGAGTGGTAATTGCATTGCTTTGGATGATGCCTTTAATCTGGTCGGTAGTTGCCAGTCTCCGGCCCA
>DEIH01000214.1:0-685 GCA_002352375.1 Spirochaeta sp. UBA2779
GGTAAAGCCGGTTCATATGTAGGGGATTTAATCAGGCTCTTTGTGTTCAGCCGCTATGCTGATTTTCTTCCCGGTGGAATGGATGGTGTAAAAAAAGAAGTTGATCCCTTCACGGGATGTTTTGTCTCTCCATTACCCGTTACTCTGGCATTGCTCAGACTGGCATTGCACCTCCTTGATTCTGAAAACAGCCTTGAGGAAAGGCACACCATACTGGAACTTGCCGGTGAACGGTTACCCGTCTGGGTTAACAAAGGGGAAGAGAAAGCAGAAGAATTGAAGAAGATCTGGCATGCTGAGAAAAAGGCATGGGATTCATACTACAGTGCTTTAGACCGCTTGGAAGAAGCTTTATCAGTCGGGGATAACGGAGCACTGGATACGGCAAAGCTGTTTAAAATAATTCTTGAAAACTGCAGAATAACATAATGGCAACAGTACAATGGTTTCCCGGTCATATGGCCAAGACAAAGCGTTTGATTCTGGACAATCTTAAACGGGTTGATGTTGTAATAGAAGTGCTTGATGCCCGGGCTCCGCTTTCAAGCCGAAATCCATTGCTCCGAGAGTTAACCGCGTCCAAGCCCCGTCTGGCGGTATTGAATAAGGATGACCTTGCAGATCCTTCTGTAACAGCCCTCTGGGCAAAACAGTTCAAAAACGAAGGCCATACTCTGCCGGTAAG
>DEIH01000214.1:782-4722 GCA_002352375.1 Spirochaeta sp. UBA2779
GCAAAATGGCTCTCCAGACGTCCTGTCCGTGCCTTGATTGCAGGTATTCCCAATGCTGGAAAATCTACACTCATAAATACCTTATCCGGAAGAAAGCGGACTGCAGCAGGTGCCACTCCCGGGCTGACAAGAGACTTGCGAAGAATCCCTATAAACAGCAGTTTTGAGCTCTTCGATACACCGGGCCTGTTATGGCATAAATTCGACGACCCGCTTACCGGCCTTATACTGGCTTCCCTTGGCGCCATTAAGGAAACCATACTTCCGGATGAGGAAGTTACCGGTGAGTTTCTCAACTACATGTCTAAAGTGTATCCCACCGTATTACAGGAGCGATACAAACTTGACGGACTCCCTGATACTCCTCACAAGCTTGTAGAGGCTGTGGGGAGGATAAGAGGTTGCTTGATTGCCGGAGGTAAAGTGGACTGGCCCAGAACCTGTCAGATGGTCCTCAAAGATCTTCGCGAAGGAAAATTCGGCCAAGTGAGTCTGGAATGGCCTGACGGGAGGGGCTGGAGTTAATCTTCCGGCCTGGCAACAACTTTCCAGTTACCGTCAGCATCTGCTTCCACCAGAAATACAAGATAGTCCACCCCTTCGGGATTAGATGCTGAAAGCCGGTCCTGATGCCCCATAAACAGGAATGCATTCTCTCCAGGTATCCATGGACGGGATGGTTCATACCATTCGGGGAAGAGTTCTTTATATGTCTCCGATGCATATATTTTATAGTTAAACCGGCGCTTGTAGTCTTCAATTTTTGTTATACCCGGTATGCCTGTCGGCGGGTTCAATCTGTATCTTGCCATAGCTTTCCCATTATCTAAAGAACGGACAGGATCTGCTTGAGATCTGTAATAAGCCGGTAAATCACCTGTAACACAAGCTTCAACAAAAGAGAGAGCAAAGTTCATGGCCGCTTCAGGACTCAACTCAGGTTTATCAGCATCTTCATCCTGCCGGGAAGCAGGTCCTTTACCGATTCTTTCCATGGGAAGGGGACGTGCATAGGCCAGTTGCACATCGGGTCCGGCACTTTTAACAATTTCTTCACTTTCGTTATCCTTGTCCCAGGCTTCAAGGGTTACGGAAAATAACCGGCCGGTGACTGGTGTATGCGGCGGTGCAATGAATCTTGCTTCAACGAGAAATCGTCCGTCTACACCAAGAAGAGTATCTGTATCTTCAAACCAGTTACTGTACACATCCGCTTTTGTTTCAACCCCCTCCTGCCAGGGATGGGTGAATATTGGTACAGTGGATACGCTTCTGAATCTTACCTGAATTGTTGTGGGGCCGCTGGAATGGGAATAATCATAAGTAGTATGCAGTCGCCAATTTCTACTGCCGCCAGATGCAACAGGGGGAATGTCGAGTTTTTCCCAATCAATTGAAGTTACTTCCATCCATCCGCGCTGGCTGTCGAGGGCAGCAGGAGGGGCTGATTCAGAGCCGAACAGAACAACACTATCAGTGAGAATTATCCCATCATCAGAAAACAACCCAGAGACGAGCACTGCAAAAAGAATAAAACCAAGTCCGAATCGCTTCATACAAAACTACCTCTTTTTTAGTATCGGATCGGTCTCAGGGGGAACTGAGATTTTCCACGAGTGTAGGTAATTCGGTGGTAGAGGATAAAAAAAAACGGAAAACACCATATGTGGTGCTCTCCGTTGTATTTTCGTAGAAAAGATGATCAGGCGGTAGCTGCTTTACCCCGACTCATCAATACCTTTCCGGTCCGGACCAGTTCCAGTATCCCGAAAGGATCCATCATGGTATGAAATGCATCAACTTTCAAGGATTTTCCGGTTACCTGCAGGGTTATGGTCTCGTCACCAATATCAACAGTCTGACCCCGGAACGTTTCGGCAATCTGTAATACTTCGGTTCTTTTTTCCGGTGGACAACTCACTTTAAACAGAGCCAGTTCACGCTGTATCACATCTTCATTGGCGTGGTCGACAGCATGAATTACATCGATAAGCCGATTGAGCTGTGCCAGAACGAGGTTTAGGGTTCTTTCATCACCTGTTGCTTCAATATTCATTCTGGAAAACTCAGGCGACTGGGCTTTTGAGACGACAAGACTGTCGATATTAAAACCCCTTCGGGCAAAAACCAGAGCTACTCTTGTGAGTACACCGGGTTTATTACTGACCAGCAGACTGATAGTGTGTTTAATTGACTTTTCCATTACTGCTCATCTCCTGCGATGCTGCGTTTTTTCCTCGGTGCTTCTATTATCATCTCATCCAGAGAAGCACCCGCCGGTACCATGGGGAAAACGTTATCGTGCTGTTCCACAACGGCTTCAATGATACAGGGTCCATTGTTCCATGCAAGAGCGGCTTTCAGAGTCTTCCGGACGTCTGAGCTGCGTTTAACCCGAAAGCCTTTAATCCCGTAGGCTGAGGCAAGTTTCATAAAGTCGGGGTTACCTTCGAGCTCGACGCCGGTTAAACGATTCTCGTAAAACATATGCTGCCACTGTCTAACCATTCCCAGATAACGGTTATTTGTAATAAGAATTTTAATGGGAAGTTTGTTGATAGCTGCAGTTGCTAGCTCACAGAGAGTCATCTGAAAGGATCCGTCTCCAACAACTGTAAAAACAGTGGATTCAGGCCTGGCAAGCTGTGCTCCGATGGCTGCAGGCAGACCGAAACCCATAGTTCCCGCGCCCCCGGAAGACAGCCAATTTCTACCTTTTATCGATTGTACGAAATGTGCAGCCCACATCTGATGCTGACCCACATCGGTGCAGGCAATAGCCTCTGGTCCTGCCAGTCTGGCCAGTTCCTCGATGATATGTTGTGCCCTCAGTTTACCTTCTTTTCGATATTTCAAAGGGAACTCCCGCTTCCAGCGGTTAACCTGTTTAATCCAACGGCCGGTATCGCCGGGTTCCAGCAAGGGTAAGAGAGCTTCTAAAGACGCTTTTGCGTCACCGATAACCGAACAGTCGACGGGTATTATTTTGCCTATTTCAACTGGATCTATGTCAAAATGGATTTTTCTGGCATTTGGACAGAAATTCTCAGGAATCCCAGTAATTCTATCATCCCATCTGGCACCGATAGCGATTATAAGGTCGCTTCCTGATAAGGATTTGTTTGCATATGCGGTACCATGCATGCCGGGCATTCCGATCGATAAATCATGGGTATCGGGGAACCCTCCCTTACCCAGAAGCGTAGTTGAAACGGGAATATTCATTTTCTCTGCAATCTGCAGAAGCGGTTCTTCAGCACCGGATAAGACGACACCATGACCGGCCATGATAACTGGACGTAATGCCCGGTTCATCAGATCAGCTGTTTTTTTAAGATCTTCCGAGTTTGCAACAGATGTTTTCTTGTACCCCGGAAGGTCCCGATCATTCTCTATAGAGGGATCAATTAAAGATGCTGAAACATCCTTGGGGAGGTCAACAAGAACAGGACCTGGACGCCCGGTAGTTGCAATATGTAGAGCTTCTTTGATAATTCGAGAAATATCCTGAGGTTTGGTTACCATGTAGGAGTGTTTTACAGACGGGAAGGACATCCCCAGAATATCCGCTTCCTGGAACGCATCCAAGCCGATATTCGGAGTTACAGACTGTCCTGTGATAACAACAATAGGTATCGAATCCATCATAGCCGTAAGGATGCCGGTAAGGGTATTCGTTGCTCCAGGGCCGGATGTCACACAGACAACACCGGGTTTACCGCTGGATCGGGCATAACCATCTGCCATATGGGTGGCGCCCTGTTCATGCCTTGTCAGTATGAGTTCCAGGGGATGATTGGTTAATGCATCATAAATAGGAATAGAATTCCCGCCGGGAAGCCCAAAAACATGTCGTACACCGCTTTCGTAGAGAACATCGAGCATCACTTCGGCAGCAGTTTTCATTTTATTAGCCATGACACCTCCAATATTTTGAAAA
>DEIH01000228.1 GCA_002352375.1 Spirochaeta sp. UBA2779
TGTATCCGGCACATTGATGACGATATTTGCGCAGGTGCCGGTATCCTCTATCTGAATCAGGTTATCAAAGGTGGTATCCCTGATATTGTCGATGGCCTCCGTGGTGAAGAAAGCCTGATGGCTTGTAATAAGGACGTTTGGAAATGTCTGGAGGCGGACGAAGGTATCATCCTGTATCACTTCATCTGACAGATCTTCAAAAAACAAGTCTCCCTCTTCCTCATATACATCCAGGCCGACATATCCGATGATGCCGGATTTAAGACCGTTAATCACCGATCCCGTATCAATAAGTGGTCCTCGGCTCGTGTTGATGAGCATCACGCCCTTTTTCATACTCTTGATGGCGAAATCGTTAATCAGGTGATAGGTTTCATAGGTGAGGGGGCAGTGAAGAGAAATTATATCGCTATCTTTGTAAAGTTGTTCGAGTTCTACATAAGTAATGCCTTTGGTTTTTACCTCATCGGAGGGAAATTTATCATATGCAAGAATCTTTACACCCAGTCCTGATATGACATTCATGAATATTCTGCCGATCCTGCCGGTGCCGATAATTCCGATTGTTTTACCGTGCATATCGAATCCCATCAGCCCGTCCAGGGAGAAGTTACCTTCCCTAACCCGTGCATGTGCCCGGTGATATTTGCGATTCAGGCTTAATATCAGTCCCAATGCATGCTCAGCAATGGCATAGGGTGAATAGGCAGGAACCCTGCAGACGATAATCCCGTGCATCTCTGCGGACTTCAAATCGACATTGTTGAAACCGGCGCAACGCATGGCAATAATTCGAACACCGTGGTCGGCTAATATTCCGATTACAGTGTCATTTACATCATCGTTGACGAAAATACATATCGAGTCAAATCCATCTGCAAGTACGGCCGTCTCTGCATTCAGTCTGGCTTCGAAAAATGTGATATCCAGAGATGGAGGTAAATTACTTGAAAAGGAATCTCTAACCCATTTTTTTGTACTGAAAACGGCGAGTTTCAAATCTGAGCTCCTGATTCTTATATACTACTAAAATACTAGCAATTAAATAATAACCTACGCTATAAAGTCGGTTAGGTCAATAAAAAAGAGTGGCCCAAAGTTGGCATTATTTTACTTTAACAATCACGTCAGAGTTGTCAAAGAGCTTCCCTCATGCTCAGCACAGGATACCCGGTACTTTCCCATTCATTAAAACCATCCAGTAATGAGTAGGCGCTGTATCCCAGTGTCCTGAAAATACCTGTAACCTGACCGGAGGACTGGCCGACATAACAGACAACGACAATGTCCCGGTTTTCAGAGAGCCTCCCCGAATCAATCAATTCGCCAACATCCTCCCATTCCCGGTGAATTGAACCGTCTATCTTTGAAGCCTCCCAATCAGGTTTTTTACGGATATCGAGTATAAGGGGCGGCTTTTCACTATTAAGCCGATTACTCAAGGTTTTACAGCTGATAAGCCCGTAACTGTCCCCGGGCAGGGAATTAAAAATATCCTGGACAGATTTCATGTATTTACATTAAGTTATCCAAAGTTTAATCGCCAGCAAACAAAGAAATTTCATTTCAGGTTTAACCTCATTTTTTTATTGGAACTTGAATTTATCGGGTGTCCAAACTTGAATCATCAACAATGCAGTTGACGTTATCATGTTCCCATAAAAAGCTGGCCGGCCATTCATCGGGATTGGCTTTCTCCATAAAGGCATTGTAGGCATCAATTTTTCCGAAGCCGGTAATCAGAATCAGAATCTCTCTGGAATTAAGTATATCGGCAATGCCCAATGTCATTCCCCGGCTGACAGCAGCTCCTGTATCTTTTAACATCGGGTGGAGAGTTGAACTCTGGGCCAGTTCTACAACACGTGTATGGTCGTACTTTCCTGAACCGGGTTCGTTCAGCCCCAGATGCCCATTTCTACCAATTCCAAGGATACAGAGATCTATGGGTCCGTTCTTTTCAAGTAAGCCATTGATGCGCCGGCACTCAGATTCCGGATTATCGGCAGCTGAATTAAAAAGTACCAGCCTGTCTTCTGAAATCAACCACGGCCTGCTTACATTCTGCCGAATGAAGCTGCTGCAGGTTGCCGGATGATCTGAAGGGATGCCATACCACTCATCCAGAGCCAGAAGCCGAATACCGCTGGTAATCTCCGGTTCTGCAGTAACTCTCCGCGTAATTTCTGCATACATGCCTTCAGGGCTTCCTCCGGTTGCAATGCATAAAAGTGCTTTCGGTTTTTGGCGTATCGACTCGATAAGAACCCTGGAACCCTTTATGCTCATGGACTGATAATCTGCTGTATGGACAATTTTCATAATTTGATAAACTCCAATTATTTAATTTCTCCAGTAGTGATATTCTTATCATACAGCTAAAGGAATTCAACGATTGGCGGCAGAGGTCAACAGAAATACTGATAACTGACTCCACCCGGACTTCAGAAAGTTGAAAGCGGTGGTATAATTTTCATTGTTGACCTCTTCGCCCGGCCTTAGAATCTGATATCTGAACTATTTACCTGAATAGCGGCTGATAAGATCGAAAATCTCATCAACTTTCTCTTTTCCTCCGCCATTTTCAATCGCATCACTAACGCAGGTATCAATATGCCGATGAAGAACCAGGTTGTTGGCTTTGGTTAAGAGGGAAGGGATGGCCAATAGCTGTTTGCAGATGTCGACGCAGTAGCGGTCGTCCTCAAGCATTTTTATAGCCGATTCAATCTGTCCCCGGGCAGTTTTCATAAGATTGAGTGCTTTTTTCTTCTCGTTATCCACGGGATTCCTCTTCTTCCTTTAAGAAACAGGCCAGAGCAATCAATTAAACTCCAACCTGACCCTTCTCATCAGCTGATTTCAGCTGCCAATGTGTACCCGGCCTCGTCAACAGCACCTTTGAGAATGTTAAGGCTTACTTCCTTAGACAGCTCCAGTGCTGCAGTTCCGTTTTCATGACTGACATCTGCGGAATTCACACCGTCTACACCTTCTAATGCCTTGGTGACTCTCATGGAACAATGGCCGCAGGTCATACCAGTTATCGAAAATGATTTCTTCATATTATACCCCTTTCGGCTTCTGCCGATTAATGATTTATTTTGATTTTCCGGAGCCTGAGTGCATTTGAGACAACAGATACCGAACTCATCGCCATGGCCGCAGCTGCAATCATGGGATTAAGCAGTGGACCACCGAAGGCGAACAGAATACCGGCAGCGATCGGGATGCCCAGGACGTTGTACCCGAAGGCCCAGAAGAGGTTCTGCTTTATGTTTCTGATGGTGGCCCGGCTCAGTTCAATAGTTGTTACAACATCTAGTAAGTTGCTTTTCATCAGCACAATATCTGCAGATTCCATGGCAACATCAGTACCTGAACCGATGGCGATTCCCACATCCGAGATGGCCAGGGCCGGAGCATCGTTGATACCGTCTCCCACCATGGCAATCAGATCGCCATTTGCCTGAAGCTTCCTCACCTCTTCTGCTTTATCTCCGGGTAATACCTCCGAGAGAACTACATCAATGCCTACCTGTTCTGCTATGGCTTCGGCTGTTTGTTTATTGTCCCCGGTTATCATGGCTGTTTTCACACCCATATTGTGGAGAATGGTAATGGCCCTGCTGCTGTCTTCCTTCACGGTATCCGCTACAGCGACAATACCGGCTAGTTTTCCATTAATGGCAACAAACATAGGTGTTTTTCCCTCATTTGCCAGCTTGTCGGAATCTTCCTGAAGAACCGATTCAATCTTTTCATTGTCTAAAAGGGCACGGTTACCCAGCAGAATACGCTGTCCGTCAATTTTTCCTTCAATTCCTTTTCCGGGTATGGCCTGGAAATCATCTATGGTTTTCAAAACCAGGTTTTTTTCGACGGCAGCGGTAACAATTGCCTCCCCCAGAGGGTGTTCTGAACTTTTTTCAGCAGAAGCAGCGAGTATGAGTAATTCGTTATCACCGAAACCTTCAGCTGTTACAAGGTCGGTCAGTACCGGTTTTCCCTCTGTGATGGTTCCCGTTTTATCAAAGACAACAGTTTTCACTTTATGTGCTGTTTCCAGCGGGCGGCCGCCTTTTATCAGTACTCCGTATTCCGCTCCCTTGCCGGTACCCACCATGATCGCCGTCGGTGTTGCCAACCCGAGAGCACAAGGGCAGGCGATAACAAGCACCGAAATAAATACTGTCATGGCGAATACCCAGGAAAGTCCTGCAAAAATCCATATCAACCCCGAGAGTATGGCGATGCTGATAACAATAGGAACAAAGTAACCGGAAATGATATCGGCCATTCTGGAAATCGGAGCTTTGGACCCCTGAGCGTCTTCCACCAGTTTGATTATCTGGGCCAGAACAGTATCTTTCCCAACTTTGGTTGCTTTGAAACGAATAGCTCCGTTTTTATTAATGCTTGCTCCGATTACAAGGTCTCCAGTGGATTTGGCTACTGGAAGACTCTCTCCGGTGAGCATTGATTCGTCTATGCTTGTTTTACCGTAGATAACTTCGCCGTCAACTGGAATTTTTTCACCGGGTTTAACAATGATGATATCTCCCTCTTCCACCTCTTCGATGGGAATAATGGTTTCTTCATCACCATCTACCACTGTTGCCGTTTTCGGCTGTAGTCCTGCAAGTTTCTTGATCGCTTCAGAGGTTTTCCCTTTGGTAACAGACTCGAGGTATTTTCCAAGGAGAATGAGAGTTACAATAACCCCTGCTGTTTCGAAATACAGATCTCCGGCAAAACTGACATCACCTGTTGATATACGATATATGGCAAACAGACCGTAGAGGACGGCTGCACTGGTTCCTATGGCAATAAGAGAATCCATATTCGGATGACCCCGGAACAGTGTCCTGAACCCGATACTGTAAAACTTATTTCCGGCAATAATTACCGGAATTGTGAGTGCCAGCTGAATCAGGCCGAAGGCCAGTGGATTGAACTCAGGATTCACAAACTTCGGTATGGGAAAGCCGAGCATATGTCCCATTGCCAGGTAGAGGAGGGGAATTGTGAATACGGCCGAAACGATGAATTTACGCCATATTGTCCGAACTGCAAGTTCCCGGCGGTCTCTATCTTCATCAATATTCGATTCGGTTTGTATCTCCAGTGCTTCATAACCGGCTTTGCTGACACTTCCTTTGATTTGGGATATACGGGTTTGATTCGGATCGTAGCGGACGAAGGCTTTTTCCGTAGCGTAGTTCACACTGGAAACTCCCACTCCGGGTAACTCCCCGATTGCTTTTTCTACGGTACCTGCGCAGCTGGTACAAGTCATACCGCCGATGGGAATGGATATCTCACGAAAGTTTACAGGCTCGCTTGCAGAGTAACCTGTATCCTCTATGGTCTTGATAATATCGGGTATATTCGTCATTTCAGAATCATAAGTTACGCTCAGTTTTTCCACAGCGAGATTGACATTTGCCAGCTCAACGCCGGGAATTTTCGAGACACTTTTTTCGATTGCATTGGCGCATGAAGAACAGGTCATCCCTTGAATTGATAACTGTTGTATATGCATAAGGCCCTCCTCTTATTAATTCCTACCCCACCAGGGGTGGGGTTCTCGAAATATAAGTAATTAGATAATGTATGTCAATATAACTAGGGGGACAAGTATAATGCCTGGCAGCGGGCCGGTGGTTCAAAAAATAGCAAACCGGAAAATCAATAACCTTTTTTGCTTGCCGCGTATCACAGAGGCTACTTTTATAAGTTTATTATTTTCTACTGCCATCACTGATGCTGAATGGCTAACAGCGGAAATTTCCGTTATATCTGTATAGTTTGAGATACAGCTGTATCCCAGCGGATGGCATTCTGGCCTCCTGGTGTGTATGCCCAATTTTCCGCATAAGGGATTTCCCACCTAAAGAGGCCACATCATCGTAGCAGAACTGGATTGCTTTAACCTCAGACATTACCGTCTCTCCGGGGTTTAACCGAAGGAAATCCCTGGCGAATATAACCATCAGCTCATCCCCGCTGATTTGAACGCCTTTTGAGTCAGCCACAACCATCCGGTCTCCTTCCCCATCAAAGGCGATTCCCAGGTCGGCTCTTCCTTTTACCACATGGTCTTTCAATTGAAGCATATTCACCCGTTCTACTTAGCTCTGAAAGCTCAATAATATCATCTTCATGTAAGGGTCCATAATCGGTGAGGGCTTTATTTCCCGAATCGTTCAGCTCCCTGGCTGTTTCATAAAAACAGGGTCTCTGAAGACAGTCTTCCGTCCCTGCCGACAGCGCAGCTTGTTTTTCTTCTTTTCTGCAGTATCGATCCGAATAATCTTCCAGATATCACATGATTTAAGAATTTTTATTCCCAAGCGAAATAAGAGGAATACAGCGGGTTTGCCGCCAGCAGCGTACCGCAGGCA
>DEIH01000208.1:0-9845 GCA_002352375.1 Spirochaeta sp. UBA2779
GCCCTGCGCGACCGCATGGAAGTGATACGCGTCCCCGGTTACACCACAACAGAAAAAAAGAATATCGCCCGGCATTTTATTATCCCCAAACAAATCGGGGAAAACGGCCTGGAGGGTGCGGATGTTCATTTTAAAAATGAATCTCTGGATCTCCTCATACGGGGCTATACCCTGGAGTCCGGTGTCCGGAACATGGAAAGGGCTATCAGCCAGGTGATGCGCAAGCTCACCCGGAAACTCCTTCACGACGAGCAGACCCGGCCGGGGCGCTGGGTTATCAACAGCTCGGCCCTCCACCTCAACCAGCATTTATCCTCGGTTTTTATCAAACCCGAACGGGACATGCCGGAACTGGAAGGTTTTCATCTGGAAGTTTTACCTTCAATGGTGCGAGATTATCTGGGGAAGGAACGTCTTGAGGACGACCTGGGAACCATGGGCCGTCCGGGACTGGCCCCGGGTCTCTACTACGACGGCGGCGGCGGGGGTGTTCTTCCCATTGAAGCCCGTATTTTTGACGGAAGCGGGAAACTGATACTCACAGGTCAACTCGGGGATGTGATGAAAGAAAGCGCCCAGATTGCCCTTTCCTACCTACGGGCAAACAAGGAAATCTTCGGGCTGAAAGCCGATTTTGATAAGAAGAGGGATATCCACATTCACGTTCCTCAGGGGGCCATCCCTGTCGACGGCCCTTCTGCAGGTATAGCTCTGACAGCAGCCCTTCTATCCGCCGCCCGGCTGATTCCCCTTAAAACAGGGATTGCCATGACCGGTGAAGTGACATTAACCGACAGGGTTCTGCCTATCGGTGGTGTAAAAGAAAAATCTCTGGCCGCCAGACGCCGTGGTTTTAAGACAATTGTGATGCCGGAAAACAACCGCAGAGATGTTGAAGAGCTCCCCTCTGAAGTGAAAGAGGAAATGACTTTTCTCTTTCATGAAAGCCTGGGAGAGGCTCTGAAAGATCTTTTCCCCGCCGGAACCTTCAGGAAAACATCAAAAAAATAGCTTCAAAGACTTTCAAGGGTTTTTTTCACTTGAATCGTCCCCCCCTATAAGGCATACTTCATGTGGCAAGGAGGCCTGGCCGTGAAACGTATTACCCTTTTCGTTATTTCCCTATTACTCTTCAGTACTGCGGGTGCCTTCGCCCAGAAATTAGAAAATGAATCAGAGCTGTATCCCAAGACTGTTCCCATTTCCCATATTTATAACAACACCAATGGCTTTCGAATAGATTACATTCGACAGAATTACACTCTGGGTACATTCTGGGCCCCTATTGAATGGTTCCGTGGTGCTGCCAGCACTGGTGCAATCAGTTATGGCAACAGTGCAGCATACCCTTATGTTACCTTCTATTACAAAGACGGTGAGGTAGATCACTTCCGCTTGTATCTCGTTGAAAACCCTGCCCATCAAAGTTGGGGATTTCTGGATCCCAACGTTGATTATTCAGGGGAGTTCCCTCCGGTGGATTCAAAACCTGAAATCAGCTTTTGATTCCCAGAACTTCTGATTCTGATATAACAGCCATTCTCAATACTTTTCAAAGCCATGATACTTTCTATATCCTGGGACATGAGGAACCGGATGCCGATTGCCTGGGTTCTCAGAGGGTTCTGGGAAGCTGGCTGAGCCGCCGGGGCAAGAAAGTCCATCTATGTTCTGCCGGTCCCTGGAAGCGCCCGGAAATCGCTGATTGGGAAAAACTTTTCTGCAGCAGAATTCCTGAACCTGAAGCAGGAGAGAATCCCCTTCTGGTGATACTGGACTGCTCCGCCCCGGACCGCACCGGATTTCCCGACTCAGCTCTCCCGAAGGCGGATAGCTGCGTTATCGATCACCATGCCGCCGGTAGTGACTTCGGTGATATTCGCCTGGTTGATTCTCTCTCTCCATCCACCACCCTGCTGATTCAGAAGCTGATTGAAGCTGCCGGAGATGAACCGACAAAAGAAGAGGCCGAGATTCTGTTTCTGGGATTCTGCACCGATACCGGTTTTTTCCGTCATGTAGAACCCGGCCGGAGTGAACCCCTGGAAGCTGTTGCCCGGCTGGTAGAGGCCGGAGCATCACCCTCAGAAACCTTCCGCCTGCTGGCTGGAGGTAGGAGTATGGGCTCCCGGAAACTGCTGGGTCGGGTGCTGGAACGGGCTGAGCCGTACTTCGGTGGACGACTGGTTCTCAGCTGGGAAACCTGGAGAGACTGGAAGGAACTGGGCAGTGAGAGAGACTCGGATATCCTGTACCAGATGCTCCTGAGTATTTCTGGAGTGGAAGCCGCTGCCGTTATCCGGGAACAGAACGACGGTACCTGTGCCATCGGTCTCAGATCCATAACCAGCCTTGATGTGAGTGATATCGCCCGATTTTTTGGCGGCGGCGGACATAAAAAGGCCGCAGGCTGCACCACCAGCGGCGATCTCCAGGACGTTACCGAGCACCTTCTTCAAATTTTCGCCGACCGCCTGGATTGAGATTACAGGTAAATCTACATTCTTAACAAAATGTTAATGCAATTTATTGTGAAAAGACTTGATTTCTTAACGAACGGTCGTTAACTTTGCTTACGAACGGTCGTCAACATTAATGAAAACCAAACACGAATTGAAAAAACAGGAAATACTCAAATCGGCATTCAGCACCTGGGGCGGCTGCCGATATATGAATACATCCCTCGCCGATCTTGCTGCGGATCAGAATCTTACCAAACAGGCTCTCTACCGATATTTTCCCAGCAAAGAAAAAATAGAATCGGTGATGGAAGAAATGGCACTGCGTGAATACGAACAGTATGCCCTGAAACTTCAACACACACTCTCTAATCTTGAAGGTAAAGAGTTCATCAGAACCTACACCAATGAAAATATAGATTTTGTTACCCGCAAAAAGTCTTACCTCGGATTTCTGGCATACCGCTACCGGGAACAAAATGATGGGCCGGAAATAACCCGGAAGCAGTTGAAGCTTTTCTCAGATCTTGCTATGGAAAAGGCCGCTGTTCCCGGAGTCGGACTACGGTATCTTAATTCTCTTACGCTCATGATGATTCACCGCCAAAAACCGATCGGCAAAGAATCCGATAACTGGGAAGATATCTGGAACAGCGGATTCTGCAGCACATCCACCATAAATCAACCGGATTACGAACAGGTACTCAACGATGCTTCTTCCGTGAATTATGATGCCTTTGCAGAAGACCCTCTGATGCTTGCCGTTTTTGAGACCGTAATGGAAGAAGCGGGAAACGGGATTTCCCTGGGGAAAGTGGCTAAAAAAGCGGGGCTTACAAAAAGCAGCCTGTACAACTACTGGCCGGGGAAAGAGGCCATGCTTAACGATGTGCTAAGCAGACAGATGATTATATTCACCCGCCTTTTTGAGGATTTCACCGTAAAATACAACAGACCTGAAGACCGGCTTTTTGCATATCTGGCCTTTACCGGAACATTTCTCAGACGAACTCCGGAAATCCTCAACTATCTTCAGCGGGTAATGTCTCATGGTGTTCAAATGCCTTATAATATATCGGGTATTGAAAACGACCTTATCAGACCGATGAATTCAGTTCTGGATTCCGGGTTGTTGAATTTGCACGGATATAAACCTGTCGAACTTCTCGGACTGGTGAATCTAGCAGGAGTAAATGAAATAAAACATCATCTGATCGAAGGTTCGGTCAGAATTCGAATCGAACAGAGTCTTAAAGATCTTTATCTGCTCATTATGGGTGGAATCTCAGCATTCAGGAGAACAATGAAATGAAGAAAATTCTTATTATCGCTTTTACTGTGGTAATTATCAGCGGCACCCTCAGCGCAGAGTCTCTAACTCTCACTGTAGACAAAGCGGTTGAACTGGCCGCGGCTCAGAACCTCGGCCTTAAACAGACAGGCATTGATGTCAGAACCCGTGAAAGGGCAAAAGATACTGCATGGAACGCTTTTCTTCCCAGTATGAGTGCTTCTGCGGGGCTTAACGGAACAAATCAGATCTTCACAGATTACGGCCAGGCAGTTCCTGTTTTGGGAGAAAACCCCACAACAAGGTTTACTACAGGGGTGAACTTCGGCCTTCCACTGAACGCAGGTGTTGGTGCCGGGATTAAAAACCTTGTTGCTGATTATGAAGCCGGTTTAATCAATTATGAAGATGCTCAGAAAAAGCTGGAGCGGGATGTTCGTAAACAATTTTACCTTCTTCTTGGAAACCAGGAAAATATCAAGATACAGGAAGGCAATATTTCCCTGGCGGAAAAAAGGCTTACCCAGGCCCGGAACAACTTTGATAACGGTCTTGCCCCTGAGCTGGAAGTTCTCTCAGCGGAAGTAACCGTAGCCAACCTCCAGCCGGCATACAACGGAACCGTAGCGACATACGACAACCTGATGCTTTTCTTTAAATTTCTCATCGGTGAAGATCGGAATACTGATATCACCCTGAATGGAAATCTTGAAACAGATCTCTACGATCTGGATTCTGAAAACCTGATTAACAGCTATATTGCCAGGCGTCTGGATGTCCGGGGGTTGGACAAGCAGATTGAGGCTATGGGATACATGAAGAAGGGTTTGGGGATGCAATCCAACACCCCAACACTTAATCTGGGTTATAACTACAGTTTCGGTGGATCCAGTAATACCTATTCACCTCCCACCGGACAGGACGCCTGGTCCGACTGGCAGGATACCGGTTCCTTCAGCCTTACACTTAACTGGAAATTCGACGGACTGGTTCCCGGATCAAAAACTGACGTTCAGCTCAAAGAAATTCAAGATGGAATTGACGCCTTAAGCATTGCAAAGCAAATGGCCTTTGAGAATGCGGGAATAGAAATTACCAATCTGGTGAATAACCTCAACACTTCACGTAAAACAATCGAAGCCAATACGTCCAGCGTGGAACTGGCCAAGAAGAACTACGAGCTCACCGAGGAAGCCTACAATGTGGGAACCCGGGAGCTTCTGGATGTGGAATCCCGGCAGCAGGACTACCTGCAGGCTGTACAGCAGCTTCTGCTGGCCAGGTATGAATATATAGCCGGGCTGCTGGATCTGGAGTACGCCCTGAATACACCGATGAACGAATATTTAAATCAATAGGATTTCCAACAGGAGATATTATGAAAAAATCAGAGAAACCCGTCAAAGAAAAGAAAAAGGGGCGTAAAGGCTTCATTATTATTATTATTCTCCTGATTCTTATACTGGCCGCTGCAGTAGGTCTCGGGGTTGTGAAAAAACTCAATCCTTCCGGTGCCGGCCTCAGTGGAACTGGTCCGAAAACAGCTGAAGAATCTGAAGAACTTGTATTCGCTGTAAATACAACTGAAGCGGTACTTGGACCCATAGCCGATTATTTTGAAATTAACGGTGAGGTGGTAAGTGCAAGTTCTGTGGAAACCTACGCCGATACCCAGGGCATTCTGGCCAGGCTTTATGTCGGACTGGGGGACTACGTCCGGGAAGGACAGGTAATTGCTGAAATCGATCCCTCCAGACCCGGACTGAATTATGCCCTCAGCCCGGTAAAGACAAGGGTTTCAGGTACGATTACCGCCTTACCCCTGAATCAGGGTGATACGGTTAGCCCACAACTGCCGGTTGCGACCATTGGAGACTTGAATAACCTTCAAGTGATTACAACCATCCCTGAGCGCTTTATTTCCCGAATCCGGATCGGCATGCCGGCAGAGATTTCCCTTGAAGCCTGGCCGGGACACCTTATCAATTTAGTAGTGAGCGAAATTGACCCTGTTGTGAATCCCGAGAGCCGTACTCTGGAAGTTAAACTGGACGTCCCAGGAGGTCAGGATAAAATAAAACCCGGAATGTACGCCGAAATCAGGCTCACCACCGACGAGAAAGACAGTGTTGTAAAAATCCCCGCAGACTCGGTTCTCCGGAGACTGGGAGAGGTATTTGTCTACGTTGTTGTAGACGACAAAGCAGTGAAGAGAATTGTCGTACCGGGAATAACCCTGGGAGGAGTTGTTGAAATTATCGACGGCGTCCAGGCCGGAGACAAAGTGGTATACCAGGGTCAGACACTGCTGGAGGACGGCGTAAAAGTACGCGTTATCCGCGAGGTGCAGGTGGTTAGTAAATGAGTATTGCAAAAAGGGTTGTCGGAAAACCGACAACCTTCCTGATTCTCTATGCCCTGCTTGTCGGGCTGGCTCTTTATATTCTACCCCAGATGCCGGTAGATCTCTTTCCCGAAATCTCACCTCCCATACTGGTAATATTCACCGATTACCCGGGGGCCGGACCTGAGGAGGTTGAAAAATCTGTTACCCGGCCCATGGAAGGAGCATTAACTAACGTCAGCAATGTGAAATCCATCAGGTCAACGTCTTCCGAGGGTAACAGTACCATCATTCTGGAACTCAGCTGGGGGCTGAATCTCTCAGAGGCCACCAACGAGGTGCGGGACAAACTTGAGTTTGTTAAAGATTTTCTCCCAGATGATTCCGGATCGCCCCAGATTTTTAAGTTCGACCCCTCGCTGATTCCAATTTTTCAGATGTCGGTGGAAGGGGACCGAAGTCCGGATGAACTGTTCAAAATAGCCAAAAATCAGATTCAACCCCGGCTCGAGCAGGTGGATGGAGTGGCCATGGTTACTCTCTCCGGAGGCCGGGACCGGGCAATTCGTGTGGAGGTTTCCCAGAACCGCCTTGAAGCCTACAATTTAACTCTTTCCCAGGTAACCCAGGCTTTGGCTGCCCAGAATATTCAGATCGGATCGGGAAGCGTATATGAGGGGAACTTCAAATACCTGGTGGAAACCCGGGGTCAGTTTGACAGTGTTGAGGAAATCCGCAACGCGGTAATCACCTACAAAGGCGGAGGCATCAACCCCTTAACCGGCCAGAGAACCGGCTCCCCCACCCCTGTAAGACTGCGGGACTTTGCCGATGTAAGTGACTCTTACAAAGATGCCACAGACACCACCTATGTGAACGGAAAGCCGGGTATCTATCTTTCCATGCAGAAACAGTCGGGAACCAATTCGGTTCAGGTAGCGGATAATATCATTGCAAAACTCGATGAGGTGCGCAGTGTGCTTCCCGCCGGGGTGAGCCTGACTGTAATTTACGATACCACGAAAATTATTCGTCAGTCTCTGAGCGGGGTAACAACCTCGGCTCTTCTGGGTGCCATACTGGCTATGGTGGTTCTGTTCATTTTCCTCCGGAGTATGAAAAGCACCCTGATTATCGGACTTTCAATTCCAATCAGCCTGCTGATTACTATCATGATTATGTATTTCTCCGGGCTTACCCTGAACATCATGACCCTCGCCGGACTCACCCTGGGGATAGGAATGATTGTGGACTCCTCCATCGTTATTCTGGAAAATATTTTCCGCTACCGGGAAAAAGGGGCCAAAGCGATTCCTGCAGCCTACCTGGGCGCACAGGAAATGATAACCGCCATCACGGCATCCATACTCACAACCGTGGGTATTTTCCTGCCTCTTTTAATGTTCAAAAAAGAACTTGACATTATCGGAGTTCTTTTCCAGGATCTGGCCCTCACCATTGTTATCGCACTACTGGCTTCTCTGGTAATCGCCATATCACTGGTACCGGTTCTAACCAGTAAGTATCTCAAGCTCTTTACCCGCAAACAGAAGCCCATCAAATCCCGAGTTCTTTCCGCCGTCGACAGCGGTATGGATAGAGGATTCAAGGCCATGGACAACGCTTACAAACGCACTCTGGCCCGGGTTCTGGACCATAAGGGTCTCACTGCTGTTATCATCATTCTGGTATTGATAATCAGTTTTTTTACTCTGGAGCCCCTGGGTGGAAATATCGGGATCGAATTGGCCCCGGCTCAGGCCAATGATGTTGTACAGATCGGCATTGAGTTTCCGGTGGGAACGCGTTTTGAAGTAACTGAAGATGCCCTGCTGCAGCTGGCGGAAATTGCCCGTTCTGAGCTGAATGGATATCAGGATATCTTCATCATAGCGGGAAACGACGGCGGATTTTTCGGAGGAGAATCTTCCAACCGCGGCGTCCTGTTCGTTACCCTTCCGCCGTATGAAGAACAGATCGACAGTTATGATGAAATGCTGGAAAAAATCAGATCTCACTACGATGATTTTCCCGCTGCCAACTTCGATGTTTCACAGCCCAGCTTCATCGGCGGCGGCTCACCCATCGATATTGTACTCCGCACTGAAAATTTAGATAAAGCCAGAATTATAGCCAACGAAATTAAAGATTTACTGGAAAACGAAGTTGATGAGGTAATTGAGCCCCAAATTTCCCTCAGCGACGGATTACCCATCGCCAGTATCGTGATTGACAGAGATAAAGCCTATTCTCTGGGACTCAATATTTACACTGTCGCCAATGAAATCAGCACCGCGGTGGATGGTAAAACTGCGGGCCGTTACCGTTCAGGGGGGAATGAAATTGATATTCTGGTAATTCTCAGAAACGAAGACCGCAGCGACATCCCCGATCTGGAGCGAATATTTGTGATGAGTCAGTACGGAGAGCGAATACCGGTAAGTTCCATTGCCAGGGTGGAAAGGACAGCCGGTCCTGTGTCTATCAGCCGGGAAGATCGATCCCGGGTGGTTCATATTACGGCAAAGCTTAAACCGGGAGTAACACCCAGTAAAGCCGAACCCATTGTACGGAAGGCCGTCAGAGAAAACATAATTCTGGATGATGATATCGTAATGGAATATGCCGGGGACTGGGCCGACCTGCAGAAGTATTTCATGAAGTTTCTGCTGGTAATGGTAGTGGCTCTGGCTCTGGTATACGGTATTATGGCCAGCCTTTTTGAATCCCTGAAAGATCCCTTTATAATATTCTTATCCATATTTATGATTATACCGGGAATACTGTTCCTCTATTCCTTTATGAATCTTCCGTTTTTCGGCATTAATACACCTTTATCTATGTTCTCCGCCGTGGGGCTGCTGATGCTGGTGGGTATCGCGGTGAACAACGGAATTGTTCTTGTGGACTACATGAATCTCCTGCGAGACCGAGGCTACTGCATCAGGGATGCGGCCATTGAAGCCGGAGGAAACCGTCTGAGGCCCATTTTGATGACCTCCCTTACTACCATTCTGGGGATGGTACCACTGGCATTCGGCAGTGGTGAAGGGTCGGAACTGGTACGGCCCATCGGCCAGACAATCGTCGGCGGTATGATTATGAGCACCCTGATGACCCTCTTCCTGGTTCCCATGCTCTACGCAAGGATGAACCGGAAGTACGATGCCAAACAGCTCATCACCACCGGCTGTGAAGACCCGGATGACATTACGGATGATATTAAAGAGTCCGGCGAAGGAGCGGCAGAATGAGAGGCCTGAAAAGAGTCGAAATTATCGCTAATCACTCGGTGGAACAGGATATTATGGACATCCTGAAGAAAAATAGGCTGACCAGCCACTTTACCAAGATTCCCAGTGTTCACGGCCGGGGGGATGCCGGCCCCAAACGGGGAGACCATATCTGGCCCGAGGAAAACTTCATTCTCATCATCTACTGCGAGGATAATCAGGCATCGGTAATTGAAAATGCCATAGAAGAGATTCGAGAGGGTTTCCCTGATGAAGGAATACGCTGTTTCGTAACCGGCTAGGATTTGGTCCGGACAGGATTATGAGGCCGCTCCCGCTGTGGGGCGGCTTTTTTTAATCTGAAATTTCGACATTTATGTCGATTTTTCAGACCTTTGTTTACTATACAGAATTCCCTTTTATAACCGGCTTTACTCTAAACCGGTTTTCTGCCGGTTACAGTCTGAAAAACAGGCACAGCTTTTGCGTTAAATAATTCACCACAAACGCAGGAGTTT
>DEIH01000208.1:9913-10492 GCA_002352375.1 Spirochaeta sp. UBA2779
TGGAGAGTACTGTTGGAGAGAATCAGTCTTATCATCTACAGATATCCCGGAAAATGGACCGACTGGGACGAGGATAAATGCAGCGAATTTTTCCTTCAGTTCTTTCCCAAAATTCCTGGCATTGTTAAACGATTTCAGCCCCGATTCAAGTTCGAGACTTTTCTTTCAAACAGCCTCGAGTGGTTTATGAAAACTTTCAACGAGAAACAGAAAAAATATGAATATTACGAGAATTGGGTAAATGAACGATCGGAAACCGAAGTCCTGGTAAAATCGGGTCTCATGCCGGAATTCAAGGAAATGGAAACCGAAAAAAGACTCCTGGAATCCCCGGAGAACTGCCCTTTCAAACTGGAGGAAAACGGCAGGCTCCAGGATCCGGCCCTCCGCCGGCGAATACTCTATGCTGTTCTGCTCCGGGTTGCCGATCTCAACGATCACCGCATTCCCGTAATAGCGACACTGGTGGATGTCGATGAAGAGTGGCTTTATGAGAGAACTCGAAAAGCCAGAAATCTAATTTCAGGGAAAATTGAGCGTAGAGAGAAATTAAGGCACCGGCGTAACGAATACTGGTAT
>DEIH01000090.1 GCA_002352375.1 Spirochaeta sp. UBA2779
GTTTCCTCAAGAAACGGGCCGGCAACAAGAAAATCAGTTCCTTTCATTACCGAAAAAGAACCGGCAAGTCCAATTACAAAGATTCTTACCATACCGCTGACACTGAGAAAAACACCAATTCCGAGAAGGTTGAGGAACTGACCGATCAGAGGTATCTGTACCTGAGCCATGGG
The DNA here is from genome assembly GCA_002352375.1 of Spirochaeta sp. UBA2779. GTDB lineage: Bacteria > Spirochaetota > Spirochaetia > DSM-2461 > DSM-2461 > UBA2779. The sequence continues at coordinate 174 of DEIH01000090.1, forward strand.
ATCGTAAACCTGTGAAGCTCCAAACCCCATCTGAAAGGAAAACAATTGACCCGCTGTTTGGAACACAGCAAAAATTATTTGAAGAAACAGACCCATAATGATACCCAGGGCCACCTCTGCAATCAATGCCAGAGCATAACCCAGACCTATACCGGGAATCGGTCCATAACTTGTCCCGACATAATAATAAAAGATAATCGCAGAAAAGAAGGCAAGAGCTCCGCGGGCGATGGGAGGAATGGCGGAAGATGAAGTAAGAGGAGCTGTTCTCAGTAATGCCGCTACACGGGCATATACAAGAAAAAAGAGTAATGCTTCATCAATTAAGCCATTCCAATCTATCATTTAGCAAGATCCGGTATTCTTTCAAACAATAAAATTGTAAAAGACGTCAGTCTGGTTACCATCCAGCCGAACAATAATGCCAGAACTCCAAGTATTGCCAGAATCTTAGGTACAAAGGTGAGAGTCTGGTCTTGAATACTGGTTGTAGCCTGAAAGATGGAGACTATCAGTCCCACACCCATAGCAACGATTAGAACCGGTGAGGCTACGGTAATAATGGTAATAACTGCAGATCGCATCAGTTGAATTAAACTTCCTAAATCCAAACACTTACCTCCTAGTGAAAGCTCATAACAAGTTGACGAACAAGCAGTGTCCATCCGTCAACAAGAACGAACAGGATGAGCTTGAACGGCATTGAGATCATCACCGGAGGCAGCATTATCATGCCCATGGACATCAACACGGATGCAACAACCATATCGATGATGATAAAGGGAATATAAATATAAATACCAATTCTGAATGCGACTGTAAGCTCATGAAGGACAAAAGCTGGAATCAATACATAAGTGGGTACATCGGCAAAGCTTTCCGGCTTTTCCAGACTGGCCATATTCATAAAGAGAGTAATATTCCCTGAATCTCCAGCCATCTGCTTATACATGAAGTACCTGACTGGAGCAACAGCTTTTTCGTATAGTTCTCCGGTTTGAATTGATCCTTCGGTATAAGGAACAAACGCTTCCTGATAGACTTCCGTAAATGTCGGATACATAATAAAAAGAGTCAGAAATAATGCGATACCCATAAGAACTGTTGCAGGAGGAACCTGCTGCAGTGATAATGCCCGTTTAACAAAATCAAGAACGATGGAGATTCTGAGAAAACTGGTCATCAGTACTGCTATAGATGGTGCCAGACTGATTACAGTTAACAGCAACAGGAGCTGAATGGATAAAGCTGTTTCCTGGTTGGAAGCCGGTTCTCTGACTGTTAAATCAACAAACGGAATGGGAAGAGATCCATTTTCACCAAGTCCCTGCCCACCCTGCCCCGCATCATTCTGCTGTGCAAACAGTGCAGAGCTGAGAAAAATGAACAAAATTATTATTACAGTCATTCTTGTTATGATTTTCATAAGTCTTTCAGACGCTCCCTTTGCTTTCGCAGAAAGGATGCATGATCCGTATCAACTGTCTGATCGCTTGTATCTTTCTCGGCCACATCGGAACCGAACCTGTCTTTAAACAGTCTGGCAAATCCTCTGCCTCCACCAGATGGAGCAAGGGAGGCATTCATATGGATTTCATCAATAGATTCCTTATCATCAATTTCCGATATCAGATTAACCGAGCTGCCGCTGCTTCCAATAAGGTAGATTCGCTTACCAGCCTCGATGAGGTGAAGTGCTGCATCCCCTTTCAGAGGCTGTGTGGAATAAAGACGTATGGACACCGATCCTTCTGCTTTTGAACCGGTAAATCTTTTAAGCATCCATACAAATGCATATATAAGTGCAATAACAACTGCAAGAACGATAATAACCCTTATAAAATCACCAAAACCCACTCCAGGCATCTGCGTGTCCCCGGGTGCCTGCCCGGTACCCGCATTTTCAGGGGTGGTATTAAGGAGTAATTCCGTTTCAGGCGGCCGGTCGGCTTCCTTTGGAGCTTCCTGTGCAAAAGATAAAAATCCTGCACTTAGAAACACAAGTATCAGCGTTAGAGTTTTCAGTTTTTCCCTCCCAGTTTTTCAGCACCGCTTCCTTCCCCGAACCGGTGTTGAAACCCAACTAACTCATCGTTCTGTCATCCTATCCATAGTTGAAACAATTTCAGTAACACGGACACCGAAGTTCTCGTCAATAACAACAACTTCACCCCGAGCGATAAGATTATTATTTACAAGGATATCAACGGGTTCACCTGCAAGTTTATCCAGTTCGATGATAGTACCTTCCCCCATTCCAAGGATATCCTTAATCTTCCATTTTGTTCGTCCAAGCTCTACGGTAAGCTCCATGGAGACGTCCATGAGCAGGCCGATATTTCTCTGTTCTCCTGAACTCATCGCAGGAGAAAGCTCCGGGAACTGAACTCCCTGAACATTTGGCGGAGGCTGAGATCCGAAGCCGCCCATCACAGGTGCACCCATATTCGGGTTCATCTGCTGAAAACCACCCATCATACCGGCCATTGGATCTGCAGCCCCGCTGCCCATTCCGGTCATGGGATCCATGGTCCCCTGTGGAGCTGCTGCAGCCGGTGCCGGTGCGGCACCGAGTTTCCCTGCAAGTTCTCGAACAAGGTTGAAATCAAACAATTCATAAAGCTTAAGACTGCCCTGCCCCTCAATTTCAAGATTGTAGATAACAGAGACAAAAGGATCTCCCGGCAGGCCCAGCATCGCTTTTGGAACACTCTGTCCTTCTGGAGAATCGGTAAGAATGGTTTCACCAACTTTATCACCAATAGTAGTAACCGAAGCACCTGCTATCTGGCTCATGGCTTCACTTACGGCACTGACAGCTGTTCCATTGAGCTCCAGGTCTTCCTGACCTATCATCGGCGACGCAATTTTCAGTGCGTCATCACCCTGGAGGACATACATATGTCCGCCAACCATACCGCTTTTGTAGTCAAGTTTTATTTCAACTACCTCATCAGGTAATTCGGAAAGAAACTGTTCCCTTCCCGCTGTTTCAAGCCGGGGGGCACCTACAGTAACGCTCTTTACCATAATCCCCGAAAGTGTTGCACTCTGAGAGCTGGTAATTTCTGTTAGAAGTCCTAGAACAGCATTCTTTTCGGCATCACTGAGGCCGCCGTCTGCAACAGGAGTACCCGGCATTTCTGAAGGCGCATCACTCATCAGCAGTGCATCAATTTCGTCCTGGGAGAGAGAGCCGTCGCTCATTCTTCGTCTCCTTCGGTAGCGAGTTCTTCGAACTCATCTTCCTCGATATCTTCGATTTTACGAGTTACCTGCACGGCGAGTTGTTTACCAACAACACCAGGCCTGCAATCAAATTTAGGTCTATTTCCAAGTTTCAGTACCATAGGATCTCCTACACGGGTTGCTGACAATCTAATAACATTCCCCGGTTGAAGGGTCATAACATCTTTCATAGGAAGGGTAAGGCTGCCTACTTCCGCTACCAGCGGAATATCTATTCCGGCCAGTCTTTCCCGAAGGACGTTGAGGTTTTCAGTTGTCGCACCCCGACGAACTGAAGAGTACCAGTACTGGGCTGACAGTTTGGAAATAATGGGCTCAATGGTAAGGTATGGAATACAGAAATTCATCATACCTTCCACTTCTTCCACCTTGGTTTCCAGGGTTACCAGAACAACCATCTCTGTCGGTGGAACTATCTGCACAAACTGTGGATTTGTTTCAATCTGCCCGAGGCGGGGACGTAAATCGATAACCTGACTCCAGGCTTCCCTCATGTTACCGAGAATCCGGACGATGATAGATTCCATAACAGCACGTTCTATTTCAGAAAGTTCACGGTTGATTTTGGCACCTTCGCCAGGACCACCGAAAAGACGGTCGATAATAGTAAAGGTTATCGCCGGATCAATCTCTAAAATGGCTGAACCGGTTAAAGGATCCATATTAATTACGGCAAGGGCTGTAGGAGATGGAATTGATCTCAGGAATTCCTCGTATGTCAACTGGTCTACAGAGGCCACATGAACATGAACCATCGATCTCAGCTGGGCGGCCAGACTGGTAGTAGTCAGACGTGCAAAAGTTTCGTGCATAAACGAGACAGTTCGAATCTGCTCTTTGGAGAATTTATCCGGACGTCTGAAATCCCAGATCCGGATATTCTTCCTTTCAGCAACCTGCCGGGTATCTTCAGTCTCCGCATCACCGGAACTGATGGCTGTGAGTAACTGATCTATTTCATCCTGTGACAGGACTTCGGTCACATCAAACTCCGATACGGGTTACAACCCGATAATCTGATACTGGAGGAACAGAATCTGTTCCACCTCTCCATTGGCCAAAAGGCTGTTGATTTTACTAATTAGTTCCTGCTTTACAGCAGCTTCATCAAGAAGCTGTTCTCTTGTTTTCTGACTGAAGTAAAAGCGGATGGTATCCATCAAGGCATCGTTCTTCATTGTAAGCTCAGATGAAAGATCTTTAAATTTTTCGCTATCAAATCCAAGCTTTATTTTGGCCGAAACAGTGTATCTTTCTGCATCTGCTGTCTGGGCACGAAGATCGTAACCTTCACCGTTGAGAAAATCCCACATGGAATACATTGGGACTTCCGTATTGTAGGCATCAGAAATTACAGGGAACTGCCTTGAACGATTTCCCCGATCCATAAAGCGGTAAGTGAGAAAACTCACAGTAACACTCACTAGAAGGGCAACGATAGCTATAGCGACAAACATCAGCATCTTGGCCATTCGGTCGGAGAATACTCTTCGTTTTTTAGGTTCTTCAATTGTATCGGAACTCTCTGCCTCTATGGCATTCCCGAGTTCAAGATCCTCATCTGACATAAGACATCACCCTCCCTCGATGTCGACAAAATTTTACCACAAAAGAGTTAAGGACGCCAGCCCCCAATTCCTCAATGTATAGTATCATACTCCAGGGCAAAGCCCTGGACCCGGAGTCGCTCAAGCGACTCCCTGTTCCGCGGCAGAGCCGCGGGGTATGAAACCATGCCTTCCCGGCGCTCATTCGGGAATGAACTTGTTCACTCCGCTCATTTCGCTTGGGAATCAACTATTAGATCAACAATTCATTATTTTATTTTTCGGAAATATTCTCGGCAATATTTCCCTGAAAACTATCAGTACTATAGTCACAATATCCACATAAACATTGAGAACATTCCTCAGATTTGACAA
>DEIH01000036.1:0-426 GCA_002352375.1 Spirochaeta sp. UBA2779
TTTTCAGGAGGCTTTATGCCTAAGAAAACCGTCTTTCCGTTTATTTTGCTCTGGGAGAGGCCTTTTAAGCATGTCCGATACTAAGTTCGATGTTGTTATTATCGGTGCCGGAGCCGTGGGATGTGCATTGGCCCGGGAGCTCAGCCGTTATCACTTGAAAATTCTAGTTCTGGAAGCTTCTGAAGATGTGGGTTCCGGTGCAACCCGGGCTAATTCGGGGATTGTCCATGGGGGCTATGCCGCTAAAAACGGCAGTCTGAAGGCCCGGTTCTGTTCTTCTGGAAACTCAATGTTACAAGCTCTGTCCCGGGAGCTGGATTTCCCCTACCAGCAGACCGGATCGGTGGTTCTGGCCTTTGATGATGAACATCTTGATACTCTGGAACGCCTGCTTGAAAACGGCAGGGCTAACGGAGTTCATGGACT
>DEIH01000036.1:523-2586 GCA_002352375.1 Spirochaeta sp. UBA2779
GGGAAATCCGCGGAGGGTTGTTCTGCTCTTCCGCCGGTATCGTCAGCCCCTATGAATATGCCATAGCCATGGCCGAAAACTCGGTGGCTAATGGGGTGGAGATTCTTCTTAACAGTAAGGTTACGTCTTTGGAGGAGATTTCTGGAAGCGGATCGGATTTTATCAGTCTTGAGGCCGGCGGGCGGGAATTCAGTACACGATTCGTTGTAAATGCCGCCGGAGCCGGGAGCGAAGAAGTTGCTGAACTGGCAGCCACAAGGGGAACACTCCCTTTCCACATCAATCCCCGAAAGGGACAGTATATTGTTTTTCGCCGGGGTTCTGCTGAAGGTTTGGATACAGTTGTTTTTCAGCCGCCTACGGTAAGAGGCAAGGGTATTCTGGTAACTCCCACAACCTGGGGAAATCTACTGATCGGCCCGGATGCACAGGAAGTTCAGAGCTCAGAAGATCTGGAGACCGATCCTGCCTCCCTGGCCCGTATCATTCGTACCGCCCGGCGGAGTATCGATGATTTTGATATTAAGCAGGCAATACGGGTGTTCTCAGGTTCCCGTCCCGCCTCCGACCGGGGGGACTTTATTATTGAATGGTCTGAAAATCTTACAGGGCTTCTGCATCTGGCGGGAATTGAATCTCCAGGGCTTACCTCGTCTCCAGCCATCGCTCATGAAGCGGTGAATATGCTCAGGGCCGCAGGTTTAATTCTGAAGGATAATCAGGATTTTCATCCGGAACGAAAGGCTTCAGTTCATCCCGGTCCTCTTGGGCCTGCCGGTGCTGCAGCAAGAGCTGTGAATCTGCCTGAAGGAAACCCAGACCGCATCGTTTGCAGATGTGAACAGGTTACCGAAGGGATTATCCGGGATGCCCTGTCCCGTAATCTGTCCATCGGGTCGATGGACGGAGTAAAACGGCGTACCCGGGCGGGAATGGGCGCCTGTCAGGGTGCATTCTGCGGCCCGGGGGTAAGAACCATGGTGGCCGAATCGGCCGGGATAACTGAGGACGAGGTTTTCGGACCATCCCGGGACAGGGTGAAAATTCTGGAGAACCTGGCTGCCATGAGGGCACTGTTGAAGTGATTGAAGAGAGAGATTATCCGGAATACCAGCCCGGGAAAAAATACAGAACGCCGGAATCCACAGCAGGAGATATTCTTGCTGACTCCAAAGTACTCATAAAACTGGCCAATATGAAAATGCCCTTCGGTAAATACGCCGGACGTTATCTGGTGGATCTTCCCGAGAATTACGTACTCTGGTTCAAACAGAAGGGCTTTCCAAAAGGAGAACTTGGAGAACAGATGGCCGCTATCTGTGAGATTAAGGTAAATGGGTTGGAAGCCCTCCTAAGACCTCTACGGGGACGATCTTCAGAAAAATAATCTCTGTAATCTTCTTTGTCGGCATGCAAAGAAACATGTGCAGCTATGAGAGATTTTGAGAATCCTATGAGTATTATTTTGTTATTCATTATCAAGAATGCTGGAGAGTATTTTCTCAAAATCACCTTTTTCAATTTTCAGTCCATACAAGGAAAGTTGGGAGAAGACTTCTTTCTTAATTGATTCGTTTCTTCTTGAATCATTTTCTTCAATAATTGTACTGGCGGCTTCTAATCCGTATTGATAATTGAGTGCTTCTGCAGGGAAATCTTTCATTCTACGGCGGTCGGCCCTCTTTCCGGAGAATTCATAAAACAATGCGAAAATCAGAATTGGTAGAATAAAAAAGATGAACAGGGAATACATGGTAGTGAGTAAATCTCTATACTCCGCTGGGACAACATGTTGAATTAATCTCCTGGTTACACTCCTGTACTGGAATATTTTTGAGTCTGGAGAATAGCTGTTAACATTACTTTCAGACATGATATTTGCACCCTGAAGAAAGGCTTCCGGATGATTGGGAATCAGTGAGTAATCAAAGACAATGAAGATTGTTAGAAATAAGGCAAAAATAAATCCAATTCTGATTCCGTAGCTGAGCCCCTTCTCTTCGGTGAGAGATTTCTTTGGTGAAGAGATAAATGGTATCTGTTCAATTATTTTTTTAGAAATT
>DEIH01000036.1:2651-4635 GCA_002352375.1 Spirochaeta sp. UBA2779
TGAGGATCTTCATCTTCCTGATTTGAAAACGAAGGCTTCTTGTAGTCAGATTGGGTGTATTTAATCCAGGAACCTTTTCGGGAATTCAGAGTATCCTTTTTTGCATCCTGATATAATTCCTGAATACTTCCGGCTGCTTTGAGAAGCATCTCTTTTTTATCAAACTTAGCATTGATGGAATCTCTGATTTTTTTAGGGATATTGAATTGTGACTGTTGATTATTTACCATTGTTTAGCCCAACTTGCTGATGAATTATTTCACATTCACTGCCGATGGTTTTGAGTTCAAATATGTTCATTGATTTCACCTGCCCCATTAAGTAAATTTTAATTCCATCCAAATCGATAAAGTGATATCTGTATTTTAATGATAAGCCGGTATGAGGAGCTCAATATCCCCCTATTGTTCCTTTTATAGTATCAAATTAAATAGAATACTGCAAACGCAAACAGATGCTTTCACAACAGATAATCGATTGAAACAAGGAAACATTCGAGAAACCTGACTTGGTAAAGTGGAGAACCGTTGCTGAAAGTTGAAGTTTCCCGGTGGATTATTCTGGTAATTGCGACCCTGCATCCCGCCAGCGCTCAAGCTCGTCGAGAAAGTTCGGAGTGAAGGGACCGGGAATCTCCGGGGTGGCCGACAGGAGGTCAATTTCCTTCAAATCCCAGAAACGCCCATCGGAAATCTCACTCTTCTGAAGTTGGAATTCACCGTCCCAGAGGGTAATCCAGGTGGTAACCAGCTCAGACTCGTAATCGTTACCATGCCTGTATTTATGAAGGTGGGTGAGATGGACGGTGGCGGGAATCCCAAGCTCTTCGGACAGCTCACGTTGAGCTGCCTCTTCGGGATTCTCTCCGGTACCCACATGCCCCCCCATAGATGTATCCCACTTCCCCGGCTGAACAATCCTGTCATCCGCCCGTTTCTGCAGGAACAGCTGCCCCTGACTGTTGAACACCAGAACGTGAACAACACGATGAAGCAGGGCGGGATTGCCGTGAACTTCCTGCCGGGAAGCCTGACCGATTACCCGATCCTCATCATTTACAATATCGAGAATCTCCTCTTTCATGGTGATACTTCCAGGCTGTCCAGAACGGCTTTGATTCTCAGTCCCGCACGGCCGCGGTGGGAAATACGGTCTTTTTCTTCGGCGTCCAGCTCGGCGACACTGCAGTTTCTTTCCGAAAGGTGGAAAATCGGGTCGTAGCCGAACCCCCCTGCGCCGTAGGGTTTCAGGGCGATGGTGCCGCTGAAGGTTTCCTGGGCGGTGAAAACCCGGTAGTCACTGAGAATCAGGGCCATACAACAGACGAAAAACGCCTCCCTGTCTCCCTCTTGGATATCAGCCATGTTGGTAAGAAGCAGTTGATTCCGCTGGGAAGCTTCCAGTTCGCCTCCGGATTCATCACTGCCGTATCGGGCGGAATACACCCCAGGTGCGCCACCCAGGGCAGGAACCGATAGCCCTGAATCGTCGGCCAGTACAGTTCTGCCTCCGGATAACTCCCGAAGTGTCCGGGCCTTTATCAGAGAATTCTCCAGGTAGGTGGTACCTGTTTCCTCGGCATCGAAGCTGATGCCCAGATCTGATGGTATGAGTACTCTGTGGGGGTGGAGGATGCGGCTGAGTTCTTCTTTTTTATGGGGATTTCCCGTGGCCAATAGCAGTTCCATATTCAAAGAATCTAGCCGGATTGTCCCTCACTGGTCCAGCTCTCCATGGAATGCCACCTCTTTCTTAATAGATGAAGACCCGAGGAGACGGTTCCAGGAGGTATGTCCAGAAGGCGGCCAATGTCCTTGTGGGCAGTGGTAATGTGCAGGGATTTGATATTCCGGGAGGCCGATATGTACCGATGTCTGCAGATTGCAGCTTTTTTTTCCCATTGTCCCCGGCGATCGGTATCGCAAACAGCTTCCAGGCGCTTTCTGGCGATGTCGAACTGATACCAGTATTCGTTACGCCGGTG
>DEIH01000268.1 GCA_002352375.1 Spirochaeta sp. UBA2779
TTTTTCCATAATTCCTGACGGCTGCGGCTCCAAAAGGTTGCTAATCCGCTTCTGCGAGTCTCGTCAAATGCTTCTTTGTTGGCAAATGCAAGAATTAAGACTTCCTTTGTCTTATTATCCTGGGTTACTACCGGAATCAGGGTCTGCCCGTCAGACCCAAAATCCAATAACAATTCTTTCGTGTATTCTTTACTCATTTATCAATCCTTAAATGCCAAGATTGTGTAGTTCCCCGGTCAAGTCCCCGGGGTTCTTCAGATGTATTACAGCAAACCCAAGTTTTTCTGCTGTGTCAGTGTTCGGCTCTGTATCGTCAATAAAAAGAGATTCCCCGGGTTTCAGGTTAAACTTATCAATCAGGCGATAAAAAATTTCTTTACCGGGCTTTAAGACTTTTTCATCCGCAGAGATGATTCCACCTTCAAACTCTCTGAAAAAGTCATACGTTTCCATTACATGCTCATATATACCAATGTGAATATTGGACAGATACAGCAACCTGTAACCCTGTTCTTTCAGGTGAAAAAGAGCTGCAACACTGCTCTCGATGGGTGTGAATACATTGTAAAAATCACCCATCATCTCCCTGAGGAGAGATTCCTTTTCCGGGTTTCTGCTGATGAACATCTCCAGGGCTTCTTTTTCTGTAATTGACCCCCGATCCAGCTCAATCCATTCCTTTGTATTGAATATCGCATTAAAGAGAAAATCCGTATCTTTCCTGATGTACTTACCCATCAGATAATCGTGTGGGTGATAGGTGAGAAGAACATTACCGATATCAAAAACTATATTTTTTATCACCATCAGCCGGCAATGGTTTCCCGACCGACACCCAGAAATTTGTTCACGATGAAAAGTGCCAAACCTGTAGAAACCAGCAGGATCGTGGCCATGGCAGAAGCCGTACCGAACAACCCGTCTAGAACACTTAAGTAGATTCTCACCGGCATGGTCATTGTTTTACCGACGTAAAGAACAATCGACGATGAGAGCTCGTTTACAGCGGTAACCCAGCTCATAATGGCCCCGGAGACAATACCCGGAATCATCAACGGAACTGTAACCTTGCGGAAAGTTCTTCCAGGAGGCGATCCGAGGTTGATTCCTGCTTCTTCAAGGGAAGGATCTATCTGTTTGAGAATGGAAGCGCTGGACCGTATGGAATACGGCAGGCGGCGGATAAAGTATGACATGATGATAATTGTTGCCGTCCCGGCCAGGTAGATAGGCTTATTGTTGAATGCAACGATGAAACCGATACCCAGCACAGTTCCCGGAATAATGTAGGGTATCATCAGTAAGGGATCGAGTATTTTCGCCGGCAGATTCTTTTTCCGGGACATTACAAACCCCAAAAGGGTTCCGATTATCACGATAAAAATCACCGCTGTTACAGAAAAAATCAGGCTGTTCGTTATGGTAACAGGAACGTCATGAAACACCTTCTGATAACTCTGTAACCCGAAACCCGGATGAAATACCGGACCTTTTGTCTTTTTAAAGGAATAAAAAACCACCACGGCCAGGGGAAGGGTGCTGATTGAGACAATCAGGTAACTGATAAAATGCACAATCAGGTTTTTAACACCGTGCAATGTATCAACGGTTTGCTTGTTTATCATATTGCTGGAGTATTTCCGCCTTGAAGAAGCATACCTCTGAAAGAAAATTATCAGAGTGGATACCAGTATCAGCAGAATACTCACCGTTGAGGCAAGCCCGGGATTTTCCCCGATTTCGCTGGTAAACAGATTGTAAGCCATAGTTGGAAGGACATGAAAATTTCTTCCGATTATCATAGGCGTACCGAAATTCGCCAACGACATCATAAAAGCCATTAGAGCCCCGGCACTCACCGACGGGATTACCAGAGGAAGTGTTACCCTGAAAAAACGCATGGTGCTCTTGGCCCCGAGATTCTCTGCCGCTTCTTCCAGGGAACGATCGACATTACTCAATGCCCCGGATGTCAGTAAAAAAACAAAGGGGTAATACTGCAGTGAATAAACCAGGATAATTCCCCCGGCACCGAATATCGTTGGAAGGTTAATTCCGAAGGTCATCAGAAAATTCCGCAGGAAACCGTTATTTCCCATCATGATAATCCAGGAATAGGCTCCGATAAACGGCGGAGACAACAGGGATAAAACCGCAAATGTCGACAGAAGGGTTTTTCCGCGAATCTTGAATCTGGATGTGAAAAAAGCCAGAGGTACACCGAGAATCAGCGCTCCGAGGGTTCCTCCGAAGGAGACGATCAGGCTGTTCAGGATTGTCTTTGTATAGTACTTTTTGGAAAAGAATTCTACATAATTTGACATAGACAGAGTCCCGGTTTCATTACTGATAAAACTGGCTTTGAAAATATTGAACAATGGGTAGATTAGAAGCAAACCGACAATGAAATACCCGAAGATTGTTACAAAGGTCCAGAAGTCAAATCTGCCGATCCGGGTTTTCCTGATACTCATATCCGTTCACCCGTTTCTGAATGAAAGTACAGGATGGATTTAACGGGAACTTTAACAAAAATGGAAGTTCCATTTGGCATAAGAGCTTCACTCTGCGGTTTATGAAGCTCAACGGTTAAGATGACATCATTTCCGCAATCTACGGTGTATCTTATAAGAGACCCGATAAAGGAGCTTTTTTCAATCACTCCCGGGATACATGAAAACTCCGCTCCGGAAACTTCCTTAGTAACAATACTCAGCTCTTCAGGACGAATTGCAATATTAATATTTTCTTTGGACTGATTCTTATCAACAAGGATACTGGTTAAACCAACCTCAGTACCAAGGGATGCTCCGTTAACAACATTGATATCACCGACAAAGGATGCAACAAATAAATTAGCCGGTTCCTTGTAGATTTCCCAGGGAGTGCCAACCTGCTGTATAACACCGAAATTCATTACCGCTATTTTATCGGATATGGCCAGTGCTTCTTCCTGGTCGTGGGTAACATAAACTGTTGTAATTCCAAGAAGCCTCTGCATGTTGCGGATTTCAGTACGCATTTCCACTCTCAACTTAGCATCAAGATTTGATAAGGGTTCATCCATCAACAGTACTTTCGGTTCGATAACCATGGCCCGGGCAAGACCCACCCGCTGCTGCTGTCCGCCGCTTAACTGATCCGGTGTACGGGTTTCATACCCGGAGAGGTGAACCTGCTCCAGAGCTTTAAGAACTCTTTTTTTTATCTCAGAGTCGTTAACCTTCCTGGTTTTCAATCCGAATGCAACATTCTCATATACGGTCATATGGGGAAAAACCGCATAGCTCTGAAACACCATTCCCGTATCTCTTTTAAAGGCGGGGACATTGTCTATCACCTTGTCCGACAGGTAAATATGGCCCGAATCCTGCTGGTAAAAACCGGCAATTGTCCGCAGCAGAGTTGTTTTACCGCAACCCGAAGGGCCGAGTAGTGTAAAAAACTCACCGCTTCCAATTTTCTGACTGATGCTGTTCAGGGCTTTTACACCCGGAAAATTCTTATTGATTTTTTCCAGCTCTATCGACGCCATTGATACCTCCTATACAAGAAAATACGATCCTGTGGTTACAGGATCGTATTTACTAACAGTTTACAGATAATTTTACAGACCAAGTTCCTGAACGATTTCTGTCCATTGGGCCACAAAATCTTTTTTATTCCCTGCCGACCATGCAAAGTCATAGGGAACAGTTTTAATATCACTCATAGCCGGAAGGTCCGGTGATATGGGAACATCAGAACGAATCGGGCGCCGTCCCATCTCCTGTACCAGGAAACTCTGTGTTTCAGCAGAAAGAGCCCAGTCAATAAAGGCTTTTGCTGCAGCGGAGTTCGGTCCGTTTTTAACCAGAGCAATGCCATCAGGTGCGGCTGTTGTTCCATCTTCAGGATAGATAATTTTTACAGGACCGCCGCCGGCAACATAGCGGTAGGCATTATCTTCAAGGGTGATACCCACTGCGGCTTCCCCATCATTAACAAATCTTGGGACTGCTGAAGAGCTGCCCGAGAGTACGAAGTTCTGAAGAATACTCTTATAAACATCCCAACCCTTGTCCTGATAAATATTCAGAACCGTAGCCAGCTGCATATAAGACGATCCGGATTTATCGGCTCTGGCTGATGAGATGATTCCTTTGTATCCGGGATTACTCAGATCGGTCCAGGACTTCGGCATCTGAGCCTCAGTTAACATATCTGTATTGGCGACAAACACCATAACAATACCGGTGTACGGAAGCCATCCGTGTCCGACTTTAAAAACATCATCAACTTTGTCCCAATCTTTGGGTTCGTAAGTCTGAAGCAGATCGGAATTCGCCTCCAACTGCTCTCCGCCGATACTCCAGATAACATCACACTGAGGATTGCCCTGTTCGGCTTTTACTCTGGCAATAACATCGCTGGAGCCCATTTTCACCACTTCAGCTTTTATTCCGGTAGCAGCTTCAAACTGAGGAACTAAAGCATCAATAATTTCCTGTGTATGCGCGGAATACAGAACGACACTCTGAGCTTCAGCTTCTCCCTCTGCAGCAGCTGTAGCAAAAACACCAAATGACACTAAAAGCAGTAACAGAACTGATAAAATCATCCTTTTCATAGGAACCTCCTGATTTTTCTATTCGTTATGAATAGAAGTTGAATCTCACATTAAAACCTTTTATTTACCCGGTCAAGCTATTACTTCTATATAATTGCTTTATACCTTTCCAGGATGTATCTTGTCCGATATGAATTATAAAAAACTCATTAATTACAGCGCCATTTTTCTCTTTTTTACCCTTGCAGCTCTTCCCGGATTTTCCCAATCCCCGGGAACCCTCCCATCGTTAAACGACATACTCCCGGCCATATCTTCCTCCGACAACTCAGCCCTCATGAACGATGGTGAACTCCTGTGCTTTCACAGCGATGGCGTATCTCCGGAGCTGCTCCCGAACACCTCACTTACTGCCGGAATCGCCAGGCAGATGGTTACCGGAGATTTAAACATCGGTATCGAGGGTTTGTTCTTCACCCCTTTGAGCGAATTACCCGAAAAATACCGGGGGATAACCCCGGACGAGAGAAGGTTAACCCTCTACAACATCCTGCGGTCTGTAAGTACCCTTCAGGGACTGGAATACTACTCAGCCTCAAGAGGAGAAATGCGCTTGTTGTTCGAGGAATCCTGGGCTATTGCCGATGTAAAAAAACCCAAGGCATCCCTTGCAGACCCTCTGGTTTCAACAATACCCGCGGAAGATACAATAATGATTCATCAAAAGGACAAGAGCTTTAACAACAACGAATCCGCCATGACCTTCCGCGCCGGTTCCAACGCCTTTGCCGCGGATATCACCAACCTCACCCCCATGCGCTACAAGGGGTTTATCAGAATTGCCGATCCGGGAGACATGCAGATTCACCTTATCGTTGTACCTGTGGAAGAAGGTCTTTTGATGTACGGAACAATGTCCGCTAAAACCCTGAATGTGAAAGCCTTTCTCGAGAGGGCTCAGAACTCATTTACAAATCGAGTAATCGCCCTTACCGGCTGGTATAGAACCCGGCTGGGAGAGGAATTTTCCAACTGATCTAATCCCCACAATTCCTACCTCCACGTAGCTTCACTGTCCCAAAACCTACATAAATGTAGCTTTTGGCGCCAAGAGGTCACCCAAAAGCAACTCCCAAACCCCAGGCAGAGTGGCACGATTCTTGCATTTCTAATTTAATCGGGAAGCATCCCGTCAATTTGAAGAATATCAGGAAGATGAAGATGAGCAAGATTGATTACACCAGTATTTCCGTGGACGACATTTACGGAAGCAACAGTTTTAACGACAAATCCATGCAGGAATGGCTCCCCAAGAGCATCTATAAAGAGGTAAAGGCCGTTCAGACGGGGGAAAAAGATCTTACCCTGGAAGTGGCTGAAGTTGTGGCCAGCGCCATGAAGGACTGGGCCACCCAGAAAGGCGCTACCCACTATACCCACTGGTTCCAGCCCTTAACCGGCTCCACCGCCGAGAAGCACGACTCTTTTATATCACCCCAGAACGATGGAACGGTTTTCATGGAGTTCAGCGGGAAAGAACTGATACAAGGAGAACCTGATGCTTCATCCTTTCCCTCCGGCGGGCTCAGGGTTACTTTTGAGGCCCGGGGATACACAGCATGGGACACCACCAGCCCGGCATTCCTGAAAGAACAAGGCGGCGATCTTACCCTCTGCATTCCCACGGCCTTTGTCTCCTACACCGGGGAGGCTCTGGACAAGAAGGTTCCTCTGCTCCGCTCGGCCGAAGCTCTGAGCAGGCAGGCTATGAGGGTACTCAAGGCCCTGGGAAACACCACGACGAAACG
>DEIH01000253.1 GCA_002352375.1 Spirochaeta sp. UBA2779
GGAGGCGTTTATCTCGCCATGATGAACTACAAGAGGCAGTTTAATCTGCTTTCGGAAATAGGGAGAGCATAAATAAAATGAAGATAGTTGTATGTGTTAAACAGGTTCCCGGAACAACGGAAGTCAGCATAGATCCGGAGACTAAAAGACTTATCAGGGAGGGTGTTTCCATTGAAATGAATCCCTTCGATACATATGCCCTGGAGCAGGGGATTCTTCTTAAAGAAAAGCATGGCGGTGAATTAGTGGTACTTTCAATGGGGCCGAAAAGGGCGGAGCTGACATTGAGAGAAGCGATTGCCTGTGGAGCCGACCGGGGTGTCCTTCTTAACGGCCGCCCTCTCGGTGGTTCTGATACCTACGCAACAAGCTACATTCTCTCTCAAGGTATTAAGAAGATAAAGGATGTTAACCTTGTTATCTGCGGTAAACAGGCTGTGGACGGGGATACCGCTCAGGTAGGCCCCGGAATAGCCGCACATCTTGGATGGCCTCAGGTAACGTATGTTTCGAAATTTATTGAATCCGGGGAATCTGAGCTCAAACTTGAGAGAATGCATGAGTCGGGGAGTGATGTAAGCGTTGTTGAACTACCGGCGGTTCTGACAGTGTTGAAAGATGTCAATATTCCCCGGATTCCAACACTTAAAGGTCGGCTGAATTCCCGGAAAGTTGATATAACAATCTGGGATGAAACCGATCTGGAAACTGATTCTGAAAAAATCGGTCTTGGAGGTTCTCCCACACGGGTAGTTTCCACAAGGAAACCGGATGCCAGAGATAAACACACGATTGTTCTGAAGGGCAGTGCTTCTGATTCGGCCAGGGAATTAATGAAGATATTAAAAACCCGGTTAGAGCTTTAATTTTAGAGAAAAAACAGGAGAAGAAAAATGAAACTTTCAGAGTTGGATCGTGCTGATAATTATAATGATGTCTGGGTGCTGGGAGAGATTGCAGAAGGGAAAGTCCATAGAGTAACCCTTGAGCTGCTCGGAAAAGCGAAGGATCTTGCGGAGAAACGTATCTCTGCTGGTAGTAAAGTTGTGTGCCTTTTGCTGGGACATCAACTGGATGGTCTGGAGAAAGAACTCTTTTCTCACCATGCCGACAAAGTGATAATAGTGGATGATGAAGCTCTCAAATTCTTTAACGATTCAATACATGCTTCTGTTGTTACCAGACTGGTTAATAAATACAAACCGGAAATAATGATTTCAGGAGCGACGAGCAAAGGCAGGAGTCTGATGCCCCTGGTTGCGGTTAAACTTGAAACCGGTCTGACTGCAGATTGTACCGGTCTGGAAATTGATGAAGATTCCGGATTACTTCTTCAAACACGTCCGGCATATGGTGGAAATATCATTGCAACGATTAAATGTGAAGATTACAGACCACAGATGAGTACTGTAAGACAGGGTGTATTTAAAGTTCAGCCGGAAGATGTTTCCGGAACCGGTGAGCTGATTTCCGAGTTTGTTCTTGATGAGGAAAAACAAACCTCATTAACTGTACTCTCCGAGGAAGGTCTCGATGGAGAGTCAAGAATCAACCTTCACGATGCCAATGTTATTGTTACCGGAGGAAGAGGAGTAAAAAATGCCGATGGATTCAAGGTGATACACGACCTGGCTGACGCTGTTGGCGGTGCTGTCGGAGCCTCCAGAGCAACAATTGATTCAGGTTGGATTTCCTATTCTCATCAGGTAGGTCAAACTGGACTGACAGTTCAGCCGGAGGTTTATATTGCCTGCGGTGTTTCCGGTCAGATTCAGCATCTTGTCGGGATGCAGTCCAGTGATTTTATTATCGCGATTAACAAAGATCCGGATGCCCCGATTATGCACCTTGCAGATGTTGCCATTGTGGGAGATCTGTTTGAAGTTATTCCTGAAATCACAAAACTGCTTTCAAACTGATGCTATATTACAAAAAGTATGAAAAGTATAAAATCAAAAATAATAATGGAGGCTTGAAATGCCGGAATTAAAGTTAAAGATTATTGCAGAGAAGATAAACGATTCTGTTCCCAGTACACACAAATTATTCGAAGCTGATGATTTTGACGGCCTTGTTGAACTTGCTAAAACACAGGCAGAACAGGGAGCAGCGTATATTGATGTCAATATCGGTCCCAGGGATCCTGAGTTGATGACGAAGCTTGTTACAGCTATTCAGGATGTGGTTTCTCTTCCTTTGTGTATTGATTCACCTGATATTGATATACAGAAAGCAGGTCTTACAGCCTATAAACCGGAAAAAGCCGGTGGTGCCATACCTCTCATCAATTCTATCTCAGAGCTGAGAATGGAATTTGTGGAACTCGCTGCAATACAGCCGGCCAGGTTCCTGGTACTCTGTACGGAAAGCTCTGTTGACGGACATTTGAAACCCAATGAAACCGGGGAAGAAATATTGGCGGCAGGAGAGCGGGTAAGTGCTGCATTGAAGAAAAGATGGGACTATATAACCAACGATCATCTGTTTCTGGATCCCGGTATGGGGCCTCTGGGTGCAGATATGAATGGAATAACGAATGCCACTGTAGACGGTGTCAGACTTATTCACGGGTCCGAAAAGTTGAAAGGATGCCATATGTCTGTGGGGCTTTCCAACTTTTCCGTGCAGCTTCCGTCCCGGACTGCCGGCGGCGATCTTGTAAAAACTCCCCTTGAATCTGCTTTTCTTACAATAACCAATCCTCTCGGAATGGATCATGTAATCGGAAGTACAAAGAAAAAGTATAAATTCCTTGATGAGAATCATCCTGCTCTAAAAACTGTTAAAAATATTCTTGAGCTGGAAGGTTTTGACAGATTAACCCGGCTTCAGGAATTCTACTCGTAGTATTTGCAGAGAGCCCCGTCTACGGGGCGATTATCTGTTGAATCCTATCAGGATTGTGGCCAGTTTTGTGTCCGGTGAGAAGCTGCATTGTTCTCTGATATAACTATCAGACATGGTTGACGGGCTTACTGACATAACATTTCTGATTCTTAAACGATCCTTGACGGATTCAAGTTCGGTGAAGCCGAGGGGAGGAATCAGGAAAAATGCCGGATTTCCGGCTCTGTTGCAGCGCCGCTCCGGGTAGATTACAAAATCATCGCTGATATACATGTAGTCTTCGTCTTCTGTTGGTTTTTTATTGATTAACTCTTCACCTATAATCCTGAAATCTCTGTTATCAACTCTCAAATGGTACTCTTTTCCGTCATCCTCTTTCAGCTTTTCAACCAGAAAAACTGTAGAATTCGGAGGAGGCCGGAAACTTGAATTTTTTAGTATCGCAAATACCTCAGTGCATTGCATAATCATTGGGATTCCAATATTCTGAAGACCGATTACGCTGCTTTTCTCATAATCTTCTTCAAGTTCTATTATCATCTTTCTGCTCTTGTCATCAATCCGGGAAGTTGTGAGTACACCTTCAATATTCTGCAGGAGGTCTGTAATTTCTTTCAAAGCAATTTTCCTCTCTATGAAAAGCCTTCAACCGCTTTTTTTATCGCATGGATATGCTTGTCCGTAGTTCCGCAACAGCCCCCGATAATGTTAACCCCTGCTTTTATCCATAGCTTATTCTGGCCCGCTATTTCCTCCGGTGTTGCAGGGAAGACGGATATTCCCTCAATCAGTTCCGGTAAACCGGCATTGGCCTGAATAATTACAGGAATCTCAGGTAATACGGTTTTTATCTCCTTGATAATTTGTGTCATACCTTCATAACCTTTCCCGCAGTTTGCTCCGACGATATCGGCTCCTGCATTCACTGCGGCTATGGAAGCCTCAGCTGGTGTAACTCCCATCATGGTCCGGTATTCTCCCTGGACAGTCGGCTCAAAGGTAAATGAACATATTACCTCCAGGGAGGTATTTTCTTTGGCCGCTTTTACAGCTGAAATCGCTTCATCAACAGCGCTCATTGTTTCAACAATAATAGCATCGGCACCTCCGGCGGCAAGGGCCTCTGACTGCTCCTTGAAAACCTTGTAAAAGTCTTCTTCTGTCACATCACCCATAACTGTCATTTTTCCAGTGGGGCCTATTGATGCCATAACCCAGTTATCATCGCCTGCAGCTTTCCTGGAAATTTCGGCAGCTGTTTTATTCAGTTCAAAAACCTGTTCACCCAGGCCGTAATGCTCCAGTTTGTACCGGTTTCCCCCAAAGGTATTTGTTTCGATTAAATTAGATCCGGCATCGATATAGGAACGTGCAATATCCAGAACCATTTCCGGGTGTTCAAAGTTCCATAATTCGGGGCATTCTCCGCCTTTAAGTCCTCTTTCCTGCAGGGCCGTTCCCCATGCGCCATCGGCAACAAGTGTACGTCTATTTTTCAGAGCTTCTGTTATCCGTTGTCTTTTCAAAATCTCTCCTGGCTGCAGATTATAATGGAGATTGGGCTGTCTTGTCAGTTCTTTCCCGAATCAGGCTGCGGTGAAGCAGCGCCAGGCATCGGCAACATGTTGAGATTTTCCCGGAGGGGTGATTACCGTAAGGCCCGGACGCATTCCTGCAGGTAAATCTTTTTTAACCCATTCAATCCTGCCGGCATTATCTGATATGTACCACCACTGGTTATCGGCATTGGCCCACCCTTTTATCCGCCAGGTATTTTCAAGCTGATCGTGGAGGAAGGCATCCAGGTTTTTCCGGGCTATACCCGCCGCTTCAAGCAGGATGGAGCCGGGACGATTGGCTGGAATATTGCATGACTCAATAATTCCCCGATGATTACCATGTGCGGCACCTGAAAGCAGTGCCATATCTACATCCGCCTGCACTGTCCGGCAGGTTCGAGCAAGGGGGTTGATTTTTTGTATTACGGATTCGAAAGATGCTATCTCAGTTTCCTTCACAAGATCGCACTTGTTGATAAGTACAAGGTCTGCAGCTTCAATCTGCAACCTCAGAGCGCTGAGTGTCCCCAGCATTTTTGGTGTTCTTACAGCATCGGCAAGGCAGACTACACGGGCCAGATGAAAGTCGGCGGCCATGCGGTAATCGGTCAGGATTTTTTCCATTCCTGAGGGATCGGACATTCCCGAAGCCTCTACAAATATCCGGCTGGGTTTGAACTTGCCGAGAGCTTTAAGGCCCATTGCGAAATTTGCAGTTTTGCAGTTGCAGAATAAGGAGCCGCCGGAGACCTCATAGACTTCAAGACTCTCGTTTTTTTCAACCAGGGCGCCGTCTATAACAGTTTTGCCGAAATCGTTAACCAGAAGGCCGGCTCCTTCTCCAAGATTCCCGGAGAGAAGTTTGTTTACGAAGGTTGTTTTTCCTGATCCTAGAAAACCTGTAACAAGAATGATATCAATATTCATATACAATAAGCTCCTTATACGATTAGCTTTTGGAAGGTTTTTCCCCTGACGGCGGCAGAGGTCATCCTGAATTAAAAAATTAAAGCCCGGCCCCGATACACTCTTTGAGCTCATCTCTGTTCGGTATAACAGAGACAAATTTCACTTCCCCGTTAATACATATCGATGGCAGATTGGCTACTCCGAGCAAATCCAGACGGGCGATATTCTCGGGTTCGGTAATTTTCCTTTCAATAATTTTCACCTTATCGCCGAACTCGGAAACCATGTCATCTGCAGCAGCTTTCATATAACTACAGGCAGCACAGGTGGAGGAGTCGATTGTGAGAACTTCCACCAGGGTATGGTCCAGATTCTCGTAATCCGGCATCTCCACTTCGATATCAAGATCTTCTTTTACATAACCCTCCACCAGTTTACGGGCGGCATTGGGGTTCTGGACGGCCTGGGTAACTCCAATTACATTCTCTACCGGAGTGTTGTAAGGCATATCGCAGCCCGGAGCCAGGATGAAGTTTTTCCGGCCCATGGCATCAATTTTATCGATTGCAGTTTTCATTGAGTCCCGCTGATTCCCCAGAAGCATAACGACTGTAAGTTGTATATTGCCGCTGAGAACCACGTTGTGTCGGTCTGTAACTTTTTTGGCTTCAATCAGATCGATGTTCTCGTCAATCCCGAGACAGTCCGTACCAACCCGGCACATGAGGTCCAGATTTTTTGTTGCATCTCCACAGACGAAGAATGAGGAATGGACTCCCCGTTCACGAAGACCGTCAAACAGTCTTTTATAGGGTTTGAACATAAATTGCTCAAAAGCATCCGGTGATATCTGAGAGATAAGAGGATCTACCGGAGCGATTATATCCATACCGGTTTCAATGTAGTAGTCGGCCATTGTAAGGAAGACATCGGTGCAGTATTCCAGAAGGTTTGATACGTATTCAGGGTTGTCGTATATGTCCATGAAAATGTTGGTGCTCCGCAAATGGGAGGCCAGGGTGAAGGGGCCGCAAATCAGACCGTAAAGAGCTATATCAGGGGCAACAGTCCGGAACCGGTTCATCACATCAAGGGCCATGGGAATTCTACCCTCATCTTTCCGGGGTATTTTTGTCGGAACGACAGCTTCATCGGCCAGGGGGTGGCTGGAAACAGTGGGCGGAGAGTCTTCGGCCCATTTCAGATTACATCCCAGAATCTCGGCTTCAATCTGTAGATCGAAGATTACGGGCATTCCGTCGGGGGAGTATTGTTTTTCAGCTTCTACCAGACTTTCAAACAGTTTATCTCCGTCCTGAAGAAGTTCGGCAGCATTGTAGCCGGTAAGCTGTCCGATCTGAACTCCTGTATAGGGAACCCAGGGAACCCTCTTAAGTTCCTCGTTATTCAGGGCTTTGCGAATAAGCTCTCTTCCTGTCATGTTGTATCTCCTCGATTGATATACATCGCTTTCAGGGTGAGTCTATATTTTTTTAACGGAACGGCTCTTGCCTTTTTTTGAGATTTTTTATCCTTTTTTAACCAGTTTTTACTGAAAATTTACCAGCATCACAAGTTCTCTCAATGTATGACAAAAAAGTCCAAGACTGTTGAAAAGTCCAAGACTGATAATCTTTTCTATGAGGTTTAAAGTGATTTCCTGCCGTGTTTTTGTCCCTGAACTCGAAATCATTCTGAAAGATGCTGCTTCCGGTCCTGATGAGATTGATATTGACTGGCTTCCACTGAGGGCCCACGATCAGCCGGACGTATTAAGGAATGATATTCAGTTACTGATAGACGCTGCTGATGATGTTGGAACCTACGATGCTGTTTTTCTGGCTTACGGCCTTTGCGGTAATGCTGTTTCCGGTATTCGGGCAGGATTGATTCCCCTCTACATACCCCGGGCTCATGACTGCAGTCATATCCTGTTGGGCGGATATACCGCTCATGCGAAGTTTTTTAAAGAGAATCCCAGCAGGGGCTGGACTTCCCGGGGCTATCTGGAGGAAGAGGGTGATCCTTTCAGAGCAGGCGGGGGAGGAAACGATTGGGATCTTGAAACCCTTGTTAAAAAGTACGGTGAAGAAAATGCCCGTTATGTCTATGATGCACTTCATGCTTCGGACAGCAGCGGAGATAAGGTTCTTTACTATCTTGATGTACCCGAAACCGGAAGCCCGGAATTTCTTTTAAAAGCCCGGGAGAGAGCGAAGGAACGAGGTAAACATCTGGAAGTGATACCTGCTACACTGACTTTCCTCTCCCGCTTGCTCGGCGGCCGGGGAGGGAGTGAGATTCTTTGTATTCCACCGGGATCCGCAATAAGGCCTTCCTGGGATAAGCAGATAATGATCAGTGATATGGAGTAATGATAAATGGGTAAAAAAATCGAAACGGATTCTCAAATTACAATTAAATTAACCACAGCTTCTGAATCTGTTTTTCTGATAGCTGAGGCTGGAGAAAATCTTCTGGAAGTGCTTCGGCAGCGGCCGGATCTGGCCCCCCCGGCACCCTGTGCCGGCCGGGGGAGGTGCGGTAAATGCCGTATTATTCTTGACGATGCAGGAAACAAAGGGACCCCGGCAATTCACGATGATGAACGGGCTACAATTACAGAAGCCGACCTTGAAAAAGGTATCAGGCTGGCCTGCCGCCTTGAGGCGGTAGACGGAATGAGTATTTCTCTGGAAGAAAAAGGGGCTTCCCGTATAGAAACCAGGGCCGAGGGATCTGATGTGGAACTCAACCCCCGGCTCGTGAAAAAAGTTGTGGTTCTTTCCCCTGGCAGCCTGGACGATCAGCGATCTGCCTCCTCCCGCCTGGAGGACTCCCTCGGGCTAACCCCGGGTACTCTTCCCTACCGCCTTTCCCGGCTGATTCCTTCGATTCCCGATGGCGAATCCCCCATTACAGTGGTTCTTGATGATGGAGAACCAGTGGCTTTGGATGTGGGCAGGGACAGCAGCACAGCCTTGTGGGCAGCAGCGGTAGATATCGGAACCACCACAGTGGCCATGTATCTGGTAAATCTGAAGGATGGCAAGGTTGCAGGTTCCCGGGCGGAGCTGAACCGGCAGGGACCCTTCGGTGCCGATGTGATTTCCCGTCTGGAATATGCCCGGAATGGAGAGAAGGAAACCGTTGAACTCCAACGGGCTATTGTCGGGCAGCTTTCCCATCTGCTTTCTGCTCTGGCAGATGAACATGAGGTTTCGCGGGAAGATGTTCATATGCTGGCAGTTGCCGGGAATACAGCAATGCTGCACTTGATGGCCGGGTGGGATTCAAAAGGATTGGGAGAAGCTCCCTTTTTACCGGCTGTGTTGGAAACCGAACCTTTCCTCGCAGAAGAAATCGGTTTTGAAGGTTTCCCAAGGCTGAGGATCTGGCCTCTTCCTTCTCTCTCAGCTTATGTCGGTGCTGATATCACCAGCGGTATAGTCGCCTCGGGTATGCATAAAAGAAACAGCAGCGATCTTCTGGTGGATATCGGAACCAACGGCGAAATGGCCCTCGGCGGAGCAGGCGGTCTTGTTTGTTGTTCCACAGCGGCGGGTCCGGCATTTGAAGGTGCCCATCTCTCTTCAGGAGTGGGAAGTATTCCAGGTGCCGTGGATCATGTGGACTGGATAAAAGGGAAAATGACTTTTTCCACAATTGACAGTATTCCCGCTGCAGGTTTCTGCGGTTCCGGTGTCGTGGATCTGGCGGCTTTTCTTGTGAAATCGAAACTGGTTGATGATACCGGCAGGATGGTTGAGAGTCTTGAAGAAGCTGAGGGTGATTTTGGGAGTATTACTGTTGAAACCGGGGAAACAGGTCCGGAAATAGTCTTTTCTGAAGGTCCGGATATCCATTGCCGGCTGGCTTTTACCCAGAAAGATCTCCGGGAAATTCAACTGGCAAAAGCTGCAATGTCTGCCGGAGTTGAGACATTACTCAAACAGGCGGGCCTGTCTGTGAAAGATGTGGGAACTCTGTGGCTGGCCGGGGGATTCGGAAGCTATATTCGTCCTGAATCGGCTGCGGCAATCGGGTTGATACCCCCGGAGTTTGCCGAGAAAACCCGTTCACTGGGAAATGCCGCAGCCCGGGGAGCGCTTCTCAGCCTGCTGTCCCGGGAGAAATATGATGAAATATGTAGTGTTTCCAAAGCGGCAAAAACTATTGAACTTTCCGGGCGCCCGGATTTTCAGAATGCGTATATTGAGGGAATGATGTTTCCTGAAGGGTGATAATACCTTAGATTAAAGGTTATGGCAGGATCAAATATAAAAAAACTTGATTGGAACAGGGTTCAAATGGCTGCCGAACAGTATTCACTGGCGACGGGTATCGACTGTCTGGTTATTGATGAGACAGGATTGATCGTGCAGCCGGAGAAAACTGATGTTCCGCCTGAATGTGCCCTGTGTCGCAGTTATACGGAGATTTCGGGAAAGTCGCTAAACTGCCGTGAGATTCATCTCTACGGAGGAACCCAGTCTTTTCGTTTCGGGGGACGTTATACCTATACATGTCCCCTTTCCCTGGTTCACTTCACCAGCCCTCTTCTGGAAGAGGGGCAGATGAAAGGGGCTTTAGTGGCCGGCCCGGTACTGTTAATTCATCCTGATGAGCTTCTGGATGATGAGATGGCCAGGCAGATGGAGATGACTCCGGAAAAACGACGGAAACTGGCTGATTCTCTGAAATTAATACCCCGGGTAAGTACCGAACGCGCCCGGGCTCTGACAGATCAGCTGCTTTACACGGCCAGCTGGATAACCGGTTGGGATGCCCGGACACTTTCTGAAAGTGAATCCCGGGCCTCACAGATGGCCCGGATTGCCGAGAGGATTCAGCAGCTTAAAGATGAGGAAGATGGACGGGTAAAAGAAATTTACCCCATTGATAAAGAGCGTGCTCTGCTTCGTTCTATTGCCCATGGAGATAAGGCGGAATCCGCAGCCCTTCTGAACGAATTGCTGGGCAGTCTCTATTTTGCAACAGGCTCCGATCTGATTACCATAAAGGCCCATACAAGAGAGCTGGTTGTGCTTCTCTCCCGGGCGGCTCTGGACGGCGGAGCAGATCCGGAGTCGGTCTTCGGGCTCAATCTGAGGTCCCACGACGACATTAATGCTTTTAACACTGTGGACAAGCTCAGCCATTGGCTGGGGGGGATGCTGCAGAAGTATGTCAGTTATGTTTTTGATGTACAGGCTGTCAGACACAGGGATGTGATACTCAGGGCCATGTCCTACATCCGCCGTCATTTTACAGAGAAAGTGTCCCTGGAAGAAGTGGCAGAGGAAGTATCGTTAAGCCCCACTTATTTTTCCCGGCTTTTCAAGGAAGAGGCCGGGCAGTCGTTTAAAGTCTATCTGAACGATTTGAGAATCGGCGAGGCAAAAAACCTGTTGGCAGAAACAGCTATCCCTCTGATAGACGTAGCCTCCCGGGTGGGCTTTGAGGATCAGAGTTATTTTTCCCGGGTATTCCGGAATGTTGTGGGGATATCTCCAGGGCGTTTCCGTCGTACAGCTGACGGCCGGCTGCCGGATGCCGATCAGGAGCTGCATGATTAGCGTTTTATTTGGAATTATCAGGTAAAATACCCCATAGGTAGCGTTCTGTACTTCCCCTACAGACGTTTCCGATGTATGTTTACCTCCGACTCATCGTTGAATCGAGGACTGTAATATTGGAAGAAGGAGCCTGGCCGGTGATAATCATCGAAGGACAGATCGGTGCTGGAAAAACCAC
>DEIH01000203.1 GCA_002352375.1 Spirochaeta sp. UBA2779
GGGATAGGCTCCTTTGGCGATAAGACAGAACGAGGCAAAGCGGGAATTGTGTTTTAAGCTGACACTCAGTCCCGGCCAGAACCCTCTGTCGGCGACGATTTCACCGTCGGAGGAGCGGGAGTTATGGTTGGATCCTACTGTAGCGGCTGATGCCATATTGGTCTGACCCTTCATGGTACTGGCACAGAGAAAGGAGCTGTTATGGTGCTGTTCATGAGAACCGAATATGAGGGAGTTGAGTACCTCACAGCAGCTGATGGTGGAGTTGGAGCCCAGTATTGAGTTTATCAGCCGGGCTCCGTATTTGAGATTGGAATGATCGTTGAGGATGAAACGGACGGCTTTTACCCCGTAGAACACCCGGCAGCCGTAACCGATAATACCGTTTACCAGTTCGCTCCCCTCTCCCAGCTGGGTGGGCCGTTTCTCATCGCTGTTGATAGTGAGGTTTTTTAACTTGTTGCATCCCTTGATATAGGCCCTCTCTCCAATTTTCACATCTTTGAGCACCCGGCAATCTTTGATAACAGTTTCTTTACCGATCTGCCCGTATCTGCCCCGGCGGGAGTCCCTTACCTTTCCAGTTAATTCCACAAAGCGGTTCATCAGCTCTTTATCATCCCGGTATTTAGACCATATCCAGGCATCGGCGGGGAGCAGGCCGTTAAAGGGCAGCACTTTGCGCCCTCCGTTTTCATTGGCGATTTCCAGCCAGATCCGTACATCCTCATCTTCACCATCGATAACCACCCCGTTACCGAACTTGGCATGGTCGGTGGTAATCAGTTCGTTGATGTTGAACAGAATGCAGCGTTCCTCTACCACTAGGTGGGACATATACCCCACATTATGCAGGGCTGTGTCGCTGCCGATATCGCAGGACACCACAGTACAATTGTAGAGACCGATGGGAAGTCGGAGATCGTGGTATTCAATAAAAGACTCCGAAAATCGGCCGAGTCTCACTTTCCCATAAAACCGGCAATCGGTAACAAGATGGGGATTAAAACCTTCAAGAACCAGAATGTTGGTCCAATCATCGGCGGTATTGCCGCCCTGCTTCAGTGTGCTGATTTCTTTGGCATCAAGGTGCCGCCAATCTGCCTCTTTTGTGTTGAAAGGCAGCTCTCTTAAATCCTTACTTACCGAAAAATCAAAACCGAGACGGTTCATGGGTACCAGGCGTAATTCACTCATGGGAATAGATTATACCTTCTTCAACCCGCTGGAAATATGTCAATTTCGGATCATTTTTCTCAAGTGCAGTTTTTCTGCCGCCGCGTTCAGCTTTTTATCAAGGGTCCATAGGGAACAGGATTCCAGATGGGCACAGGCTAGTAAGTGCATATCAACAAGACCGATTCCCCTTCCTGAGAGAGAGTGGAGGTCAATAAAAAAAAGAAGCTCCTTATCATCAACTTTGTGAACAGGTGGAAGCACTTGGAGCAGATTGAGAATCTCCCGGCGGTTTTTCAGATTCCCGCAGGCCAGCTCGCCAATGATGAAGGGGTGGGTTAAAACTTCAAAGGACTCAAGAAAATCCTCCAGTTCGGCTACCCCGGATCTGAAATGTTCAATCCAGACGGAAGTGTCCACCAGCACCATGGTTAACGCCGGGGAATGGTTTTAAGCTGAGGCTCACTACCCCCCAGCCGGGCCAGTCGTCTGCTTGATTCCATAGCAATAAGACTGTGAAGCCCCATTCGTACCAGAGATGTTTTCTCGGTAATTCCTGTGAGTCTGGAAGCCTCGGATATCAGAGTGTCATCGATATTGAGTGTGGTTCTCATGCATATAAGTATGTATATTATGCATGCATTGGTCAATGATTGTTCGCTTGACTCATAAAGATTATTTAAACATACTCATAAGTATGAGTATAAGGTTGCAGGTTCTGCTGGATGAAGAGGAATTGATGGAAGTTAAAGAACTGGCGGTACAGGAAAAATTAACAGTTTCAGCCTGGGTTCGCCGGGCGATACAGCACGAAAAAAAGGAACGGCCGGGTACAGCGGCCCGAAAGAAACTTCAGAGGATACAATCCGCCGCAAACTATGATTTTCCATCGGGTGATTACAGTGAGATGGCTGCAGAGATAGAGTCAGGTTACCATAGGGGACATCAGCATTGATTTTCATTGATTCTAATATCCCCATGTATCTGATCGGAAGTTCTCATCCCAATAAAGAGCGGACAATTTCCATTCTGGAACGCCTTGTCCGGGATGAGGAGCGACTGGTTACCGATGCGGAGTGTCTGCAGGAAATCCTCCATCGATATACGGCAATCAGGCGCATCGAGGCGATACAACCGGCTTACGATGCACTACTGGGTATTGTCGATGAAGTTTTTCCGGTGGATTACGATGCGCTTATCATGGCTAAAGACCTTCTGCTAGTTTCCAGACAGGTTTCAGCCAGAGACACAGTTCATGCCGCGGTGATGAAGGGAATGGGTGTTGATAATATTTTCAGTTTTGATTCAGATTTTGACGAGTTTTCTTTTATTACAAGGCTCCATTAATACAGTTGCCAATTCTCGGGGTAGAGCGGCAATCGCCTGTACCCCGGAAATAAATGGTATCAGTAGAACCAGGGCAGAGCCCTGGACCCGGAGTCGCTCAAGCGACTCCGGGTTCACAAGTTCGCTTTTTTTGCAACGTTCCTCGGCATAGCCTGCGGTACGCAGCTGGTGGCAAACCCGCTGTATTCCTCTCATTTCGCTTGGGAATCATTTTCAAATGAACTTCAGTCTACTTCATTCCCGACTTTCCGGGCCCGCTCAGTTTTGTCCATGTTGATTCCTGCGGCAATTCCGGCTTCAACCAGAAGGTTCCATCCGGCGGCAAGCTGAATGTATTCATTCCATCCTTCCACTGCGGGGATTTTCAAAGTGGGGAATAGAGTGTCTCTATCGGCAATGGCGATTACAGTATTGCCTACTCCATCACTCAGGCATTCCTTGAACTTGGCCTCTTCTTCGGGGAAGGGATTCACCAGAATCACAACATCGTTCCTGTCCATAATTTCCTCGATCCCATGAGCGGCGTAAGTGCCTTCCAGGAAATCTGAGGGTTTACGGACGATTTCGTTGGTTTTCAGGGTAAGTTCTTCGGCTACACCATCGTTTCTTCCGGCAAAGTAAATGGTCCGGGCGCTGGCCATGGCCTTGCTGAATTTTTCGGGAACCGGCTCGGAGAGAGCTGCTGCAACCGCATCGGCAGCTTGTGAAATCTCGGGGAATTTTTGGCCGTCAAGGATAGCGAAGATCGCCTGCCATACCATGGCCTGTTCCACAACGCTTTTTGTGGCGGCAACGGCGGTTTCCCAACCGCAGCCCAGCACCATTGAGGCATTCGAAGTTTCCTCCAGAGCTGTGCCGGCATTGGCCGAAACAGCGGCCAGTTTTGTATGCCCAGCCGCTTTGAGACTTTTATAGAGTCTTACCAGCTCCCGGGTTCGACCGGAGTTTGATGTTCCCAGGATTCCAAAGGAGGATAAATCGTATTCCATGGCCTGGGTGGCCCCTTCGGTGAAAGGAACGATACTTCCTGGGATTCTCAGGGCTGCAGCCCGGGCCCGTTTTGCGGGGAACAGGCGGCTGGAGCCTTCTCCTGTTATCATAATGGAGGGTGTGCCTTTAACGAGATCTGCCAAAGGAACAGCGGCTTCGGGGTTGAAACGGCGCATCACATCGGGAGTTTCAAGCATTTCCCGGCAGAGGGCGAATTGTGTGTATTTTTCTTCATTCAGATTCATTTTTATATTCCTTTCAAAAAATGTAATTTTATTTTCGGTGTCTGACGAACTCAGCAAGCTCATCCTGGATTACAGGCTCTCTGGGAAATCCTCCACCCAGATGCTGCCAGTAGCATTCGGCATGTTCCACACCGATCATTTTCCCCAGTTCGGCGTTGAATACCTTCATCTCCCCGAAGAAATCTTCCATACCCATCATCTGCCGCATCAGATCCTGCTGGGATTTATGATGGGTGAGCATCTCCATTTTTTTCTCCAAAGGAGAACCTGAAATATCAATAAAAAAATGAGGCTCGGGAACAGGATTTCCCAGGAAATCGGTGAGGTTCATGGGCATTTCATGGTAAAAGACAGGGGTACAAGGTAGCGGATCCTCATCAGAAGGTACGTTTGGAAGTGAACTTACCATAGTTGCCGCATCCACAATGTCGTGAGTAATTCGATGGTCGTTGTGGTAGTCGAATGGCGGATGAGTGATAACCACTCCGGCTTTCACCCTTCGAATCAGTGTTACCACCTCAATCCGAATGGCTTCCCCGTCAAAGAGATAACCGTCCCGGCGGTTGAAACAGTAATAGTCGGCACCAAGTTCAGCAGCCGCAGCTGTAGCTTCTTCCTGACGAACACGAACGGCATCCCTTTCATTCATGGCAAAACTGCCCATACCCCCGGCGGTCATGGTGGCGATGGTAATCTTCCATCCCCGTTCCGCCATCAGGGCCAGGGTTCCCGCACTCCAGGCTTCCGCATCATCGGGGTGAGCCTGGATAATCAGCAGATTTTTTGGAAAGCGGCTCATTGAATCTCCTCCAGAGAGACATATTCAGGCAGAGGGGATATCAGAGGCCGGGCATAGGTCAGGAAAGCATCGGTTACATCATTTCCCCGCCCATTAATCATTTCTTCAGGCATTTCTTTAGCCCGGACCGCCACATCCGAGAGGGGAGCCTTACCGTATCCGAACTTCCCGGACTCATTCCGGGTGATAGAAACCATAAAACCTGTTTCTCCAGCAGAGGCCAAACGAACCGCTTCAATACCGCAACCGGCAGCCCTATTTACATCTTCTGGTTCTGCTCGATCCACCGCACACATAGGGAGGGATTCGGTTATCTGAAATTCCCCCCGGAGGCCTGTGGCCTCTCTCAGGATGCGGTGCACATTAAGTCCAGCACTGGAACCGCTCATAGCTCCGTATTCAGTATTGCCGAATCTGTCCTGACCTTCTGATGCGCTCACCGGTGTTCCGTCGGGATACTTTATTCCCTCGCTTACAACGATACTCACAAATCCCCATTTTTCAATACAGGCCCTGGAATCTTTGAGAAACTCATCCTTGTTGAAGGGACGCTCGGGGCAGTAAATCAGGTGGGGGGGATCGCCCTCTTCCTTACGGGCCAGGGCGGTGGCGGCGGCCAGCCATCCTGCTTCCCGGCCGATAGTCTGGTAGATAACAAAGCTGTCCACTTTCTGCATGTCCCGGGCCAGGCGGCCTGACTGTTGGACACAAAGTGCGTTGTATCGGGCCGCCGATGGGTATCCCGGGGTATGATCCGTACCGAAAAGATCGTTGTCTACGGTTTTGGGAATCCCTAATCCTGAGAGTTCATAGCCGTTGGACCGGCAGAAGTTTTCAATACGGTGGATTGTATCCATGGTATCGTTTCCGCCGATGAGGAAGAAAAAGCGGATATTGTGCTGTTCAAAGACAGTTCTGATTTTCGGGAGATCTTCATCTTTCAGTTTGTACCTGGAGGAACCCAGAGCCGAAGATGGGGTAGAGGACAGCCCGTTGATAACCTTATCACTCTGGGTGCTCAGATTCACCATATTTCCAGCCATAAATCCGTCGATACCGAATCTCATTCCGTAAAGTGTCTCGATAGCATCGCAGTTTTGTACTCCGCGAATAACACCTTGGAGGCTTGCGTTAATCACACTGGTTGGACCTCCGGACTGGCCCACCAGAGCATTTCCTTTGAGCATAGGGCTCTCCTGTTTTTATATCTTATGTTCTGAGAAGTTCCAATAATCCGGAGAAACTGTCAAGGCTTTCTTCAAGTCCTCCAGGCAGACAGTTCTTCAGCCATAATTCCTTATAGGATTTCATCAATTCTTCCAATTGACCTCCAAGGTCGCTGCGTAACTCCTTTGAGAGTAATTCACGAACAGAGCACCATTATTTTTCAGTATTGCATCAGTGGGTTCCACATTAGTATCCTGTAATCTGATATAATAAACATGGAAAGGAAGTATTTTTATGAAACCAGTTAAACTCGGCGTACTAGGTGTTTCTGCACATTATTCTCTTCGGCTTCGCCTCCCTGTGAAGAATTCCCCCATGATTGAACTTGTTGCCCTTGGTTCCCGTTCCCTGGAACGCTCCCAGAGAGTGGCCTCCGAATGGGGTTTTAAAAAGGCTTACGGTTCCTACGAAGAGGTTCTCTCAGATCCTGAGGTGGAAATGGTTTACATTCCCCTTCCCAATGACTCCCATGCTGAATGGATAAAAAAATGTGCCGATGCCGGTAAGGCTGTTCTATGTGAAAAACCGGTGGCTATGAATGCCGATGAGGCCGCTGATGCTTTTGCCTATGCTGAAAGTAAGGGTGTAATGGCCATGGAAGCCTTCATGTACCGTTTCCATCCCCAGTGGATCCGGGCTAAAGAGCTTATCGATATCGGAGAAATCGGTGAGGTGCAGTCCATTCATACTATTTTCAGCTACAACCTTACCGATTCAACTAATATCCGCAACCGGATGGAAACAGGGGGCGGAGCCCTCTATGATATCGGCTGCTATGCTATTTCTTCGGCCAGA
>DEIH01000127.1:0-1827 GCA_002352375.1 Spirochaeta sp. UBA2779
TACCCTGAAGCTAATGAGTCTCTGGAGGATGAAGCCGCTGAGGCTGCTTTTGGAAGTATGAAAGAGCTGGTAACCGGTATCAGAACCCTGCGCAGTGAGTTTACCGTACCACCGTCAAAACAGGTGAGAGTGCTTGTGGAGGCTGCCGGGGATACGGCGGAAGCTTTAATAGAAACCCTGGACATCGCCGGAATGCTGGTGCGTTCGGATGATTTCTCTCTGATGAGAGATGGAGAGTCCCTGGAAGGCTCCCTGGCTGTCGTCGGCCGGGGCTTCACCGCTCATGTTTTTATAAAAGATTTAATCGACGTGGGTGCGGCGATTCAGAGATTCCGGAAATCCCTGGACAAGACGGTAAAACTGATCGAAGCTAAAAAAAAGAAGCTCTCCAATGAGAACTTTGTTTCCAGGGCCCCTGAGGATATAATTCTAAAAGAGAAGGCCTCGTTAGCTGAGATGGAAGATACCGTAGCACGCAGTGCGGCATATCTGAAAGCCCTGGAGGGCTAGAAGCGGTACGGGTCCTCTTATAGATGAGGGCCGGAGGTTTGATTTTATGAGAAAATTCATTTTCTTTGTTATATTAATCGCCGCTGTAGCCATCGGCTATTCGATTTTCTCCGATCCTGAACGCCGGGAGAAAGCCTTCAGCGCCATTGAGGGCTCCACCGGAGTTAATCTCGGGGATGATACTGGACAGGCTCTCGGTGATGCCGCCGGAAAATTGTTTCAAGATCTGGGAGATACTCTAAGCGATCCAAAATTCCGCCGCTCTCTGGAGCGTTGGGGCAAGGATGCACTTGATAAACTGGATGATTCTCAGATGAAAAAACTCAAAGAGGATCTAGAGCGGGAAGCGGCTCAAGGTAGTGGAAATTTTGATAGTATTTTTGAGGAGTATCTGGGAAAGACAGGTGACTCTTGAGTTCTCAACCGAAAGAGAGGCTGGTATTCGGTGAATGGCTGATACGTAAAGGCCGGATGGATTCAGCGGTTCTGAAATCAGCCCTGGATATTCAGAATGCTGAAAAAAGTGATACTTTGAGAACTTCCCCGAGAATGCTGGGGCAGATACTTCTGGATGACTTCCATGTTTTCCGCAGCCGTGTGGAACTGAACAATGCTTTAATCGAGTTCGAAAAAGTGAGGCAGGCGATTGAGCTCAGAAAAGGCGAGCTGAACATAAAAAATAAGTTGCCGCCACAAAAGAAAAATCCTGCCGGCGAAATAACATCCGTCGGTCCGACCCAAAAGGTTGCAGACCGCTCTTTATTCGGTCAATTTCTTATCGAGAAACGTAAAATTAATGAGGAAATACTTGGAAAGGCACTGAATATTCAGAACCTGGAGTACAAAGAAACTCTCCGGCGGAGTCATAGGCTTCTAGGAGAAATACTTATGGACGATTTCAATGTTTTCTCAAGCCGGGTAGAACTGAACCGCCTGCTTGTTGAGTTTGGTACTTTCAAAGCACAGTTGGAATCTCAGAGAACCGATTTGATGTATCTTACACGAAATAACTGAGTTAGTACGTGCGTATTGAAAATTGTTCCTGAGGAAACAATGGACAAGAGATTACTTTGACCGGATAATCACAGCTCATGCTGCTATTGATGATTCAATTCTGATAACATAAGACAGATTGATACGAAAACATTATATCCATGATCTCTGGTAGAAATATCCCCCCGATCTAATCCGTCAGTCTTACAACTCTGCCGCTTAATGCCTGAACGGTCCTGGCATGGGCATCCCGGGAGTTCCCCCATTCAATCTCATCGTTCTGAGAGTCGAATTTCTGTGTGAATCTGAGTACATCGGCTTCCA
>DEIH01000127.1:1930-2852 GCA_002352375.1 Spirochaeta sp. UBA2779
ATGAATCAGGCAGGGCCCCCGGGATTCGGTGAAAAGTCTATGAAACTCTTCTTCCTCAATAAACAGTTTAACCACCGTATAACTGTATCTCTTAATATCACGTTCCACAGAGTGGCAGATAAGACATTCTTCAGCCTGGGAACGCACTTTCTCAGAAAAGATTCCGGCTGCTTTGGCTGATCCGCCACCGCTGATGGTTTTGATATTACCAGATAATTTTTTATGAACCTGCTGCAAATGGGTATGGGCTATCAGTCCCAGGTGATGGGCGTGCCCGGCCTCTCTCATCATGGGGAAATGATGTGAGCAGAAGCCGGTATCGTTAAGCAGTACACGGGTTTCCGGGTTCATTACAGAATTTCCGAGGTAGTACTCCACATGACGCTTTTCAGCCTCTTCCATCAGAGAACAAAGGGGACAAGGTACACCTGAAGCCCAGGCATCATGTACGGGTATTGTTTCCAGTTGATATTTCACAGGATAAGAGTATAGCAGGGCATCAGTATATGACAATCCTGACATAATTATTATTAAATGTGGATATCCGAATATAATATGATAATTCTAATATATGCCAAGGATTTATTATGCTAAAATATATACAGAAACGTTCAGCAGTTTCTTTTCATCATGTTTATTTTTCTTGTACTCAGCTCCTGTGCAACCGGAATATCAGGAGATTATTTAACTCAGCTGGATTCACTTTGTGAGCTCAGACCGGTTCCCGGGGAGCCCCGATGATTCAGGCACCGGAAACGATCGATGCCTGAATGAACTTCAATGAATGGAATCAATCCAGATACTCGATTTCCCAGGTGAGATTACTTGCTTTTTTAAGCATGGCGGAGACGCCGCAGTAATTGTCCTGGGACAGGGTTACAGCTTTGCGTACCTTGGCATCATTCAGATTATCTTTTGCTTT
>DEIH01000021.1 GCA_002352375.1 Spirochaeta sp. UBA2779
CTCCCTGTTTAGAGCCGCCACCGGCCCCGAAACCACTGAACAGCACATTTGATAGAGACCGGTTCATGGCCTTACACATAATATTTGTCAGGATTATTCCACTGGAACCTACCAGTGCCCCCGAAACAATGAGAACGTTATTCTTAATAACAAAACCGGCAGCACAGGCGGCCATACCGCTGTAGGAGTTCAGCAGGGAAATAACCACCGGCATATCCCCGCCGCCGATAGGAATTACCACCATGATACCCAGAATCAGGCTCAATCCGCCGAGTATAATCAGCACTGTGTAAGGAGAGAGAAAAGGCAGCAGATATCCCGGTCCCATCAATGGACGGCCGAGAGAAACCAGTAGTATTGCAACAAGAATTAATACAACAACCAGACTGTTCACCACCTGCTGACCGCCGTAGAGTATGGGTTTGGAGCTCATTTTCCCGGAAAGCTTGGCCCAGGCAATCAGAGACCCGGTAAAGGTAACGGCTCCAATCAGTACGGTAACACCGATAATCAGCAGATCGTTCCATAGAGCCCCAGCCAGAGCACCGGCGGTATATAATCGCTGAAACTCAACCCAGCCTACCAGAAGGCTGGCGATACCACCGAAACCGTTGAACAAAGCCACCATTTCCGGCATGGATGTCATGGCTACCATACGAGCGGCCAGGGCACCGATAACAGAACCCGCTGCAAGGCCTACAACAATCCAGGGCCAGTGAATCAGATTATCCGATGCCAGAGCGGTGATAACGGCCAGCAGCATACCGACAGCCGAGATGAGGTTTCCTTTCCGGGCGGAACCCGCTTTACCAAGCATCTTCAGACCAAAAACAAAAAGCATAGCTGAAACGATGTATAATAGATTAACCACTGCCTCAGGCATTATTTCTTACCCCCGGAGAACATACCGAGCATACGGTCGGTAACCAGATACCCCCCCACCACATTGATGGTGGCAAACATCACCGCCAGAGTTCCTAGAACGGTTCGCAGAACATCGTCCTGGACATTCCATGTACCCAGAAGGCTGATAAGTGCACCGACAATGGTGATACCGCTGATGGCATTGGAGCCGGACATCAGAGGTGTGTGTAGCTGACTTGGAACCTTGGCAATGAGTTCAAAGCCCAGAAAAGTGGCCAGAACCAGAACGAAAAGCAGCATGATACCCATTAGAGGTCTCCTTTGTAATGCTTGATAATTCCCGGGTGAACAATTGCTCCCCCCCGGACGATTACACAACCTGAGGCGATTTCATCAGCCTCTTCACCTTCGGCTTCTCCGGCTTCCCCGAGATTGAGTTTCCCTGTTTCAGTATTTAAAAGGTATGTCAGAAGGTTCACCATATTGCTGGCAAACATCTGGCTGGCATGAACGGCCACCTCTCCTGGAAGATTGTCGATTCCGATGATACGAACACCGTCCAGAATCACCTCATCATCCACCTTCACCCCTTCAACATTCCCCCCGCTTCCGGCGGCAAGATCCACAATAATAGAACCCGGCTTTACAGCCTTCAGCATTTCAGTGGTGATAAGAATCGGAGCTTTTCGACCGAAGAGTTTAGCCGTAGTGATGGTGACATCCGCAGCGGCCACAGCTTTACCCATAGCCTCCCTTTGCTTTGCCATCTGCTCTTCACTGAGAGCCTTGGCGTAACCGTTTTTTGTCTGACCGGTTTCTCCGAGGTCAATTTTTAAAAATTTGGCCCCAAGAGACTGAACCTGCTCTTCAACAACCGGCCGGGTATCAAAGGCTTCCACCCGGGCCCCCAGCCTCTTGGCCGTAGCAATCGCCTGGAGGCCGGCAACACCGGCTCCGATGATAAAAACCTTGGCCGGAGTTAAGGTGCCGGCGGGGGTCATCATCATAGGAAAGATTTTATCCAGTCTTTCAGCGGCCTTGATAACCGCTACATAACCGGCGAGGGAAGCCTGGGAACTTAAGACATCCATTTTCTGGGCCAGTGTGGTACGGGGAATCATTTCCAGACTCAAAGCGTCAATTCCGGCGGTCCGATAAGCTTCAACCAGTTTTCTATTGTTGTAGGGATCCAGAAGACTGATGTGCAAGGCGCCCTTCTTCAACAAAGCGATTTCTTTTTCTTCTGTAGTATTAATTCTCAATATAACATCGGCTTTCCCCAGAAGAGTTTTTCGGTTCTTCTCCACCGATGCCCCCGCTTCTCTGTAATCATCATCAGACCAATGGGGCGAGACACCTGATTCAACTATCAGATCGAAGCCCTCAAGAGCGCAGAGTTTTTTAACAGCCTCAGGCGTTAGAGCAGTTCTGGAGTCAGATTCATCCCCGGGTACACTTACAACCATGTCCACCTCTATTTCATAAAAAGTATATATGACTGTTTTTAATGGAAATAACAGCTCTTTGCAAGTTTGCAGGAAAGAATTCATCCCATATTCCGGTTCCCCGCCAATTCAGTTTACACTCATCCTCATGACATTAAACCGCCGATTCCTGATTGCCATTCTTATACCAACTCTGCTTATCGATATCGGTATGGGACTGGGGAATGCCTTTATTCCACTGTACGCCCGTGGGATGGGCGCCTCGATGGCGGCTGCCGCCCTGATTTCTGCGCTGATGTTTATGGGGCAGGCTTTAACTGACCTCCCCGGGGGCTGGCTGGTTCACCGCTTCGGTGACAAGAAGATGATGAGCAGCGGCGGGGTTATTATTGTTCTCTCGATGCTGATTCGTTTCTTTTCAAGCAGTCTGCTGATTTTTACTTTTTCGGTATTTCTCTTCGGTGTGGGCACTTCTCTGGTATGGATATCCCGGATGTCCTGGCTGAAAAAGGAGATTCGCGGGAAGCAGCGGGGAAACCTGATGTCTCTGGTGGGCGGTTCTTTACGGATTGCCACGATTATAGGCCCCCTGGCCGGTGGTTTTATTGCCGAGCGGGCCGGATATAAGATTCTTTTTGCCTCCCAGGGCCTTATCAGCGTCGTGGCACTGGGGGTAATCCTCTTCGGTGTACCTCAAACAGAAAAATCCGAAGACAGCTATTCAGACTCACTGAAATCCGCATCCAGACGCTGGAAGACCGGCCGGGGTACGATACTCGCCGCCGCTGCCGGTATCGCCGGACTGACAGTTCTGCGTACCTCACGGGGGATACTCCTGCCCCTCTGGGGAGGTGAACTGGGGCTGAGCGAGGGCCATATCGGTATCGTGATGTTCGCAGGCGGTCTGGTGGATGCCTCCCTGTTCTGGATATCAGGAATTATAATGACCCGCAAGGGCCGGAAAACTGCTGCCATTACTTGTACCGCAGGCCTGGCCCTGGCCATTGGATTACTCCCCCTGGCACGAAGCTTCCCGGCCCTGATACTACTCTCGGCTCTGGCCGGACTGGGAAACGCTATGGGAGCCGGAATTAACCTGACGATAAGCGGCGATCTGGCCCCAAAAAAATCTCCGGCAGCTTTCTTGAGTTTCTGGCGGTTTGCAATGGGATTCGCCGGATTCGGAGGTCCGGCGCTGGCATCCTGGATGATAAGCGCTGCCGGAAGTACAGCCGCCCCACCGGTAACCGCCGCAGTGGGATTCCTCGGGGCACTGCTCATGGTATTTTTTATGAAAGAAACACGAAAACACTGAGAACAGAAGGCGGGAGAGGTCAATTAAAAAGAAAGACTGGAAAAGTGTAACTGTAATATCTTAGGGTTTAAACATGAAAAATAATAACAGAAGAATTATCCGACGGATCGCCCTTGGTATGGCTATCGTAATTACATTACTGGGCAGCGGATGCCTGAGTGTTTTCCAGGAAATATCAGCAAAAGCCGGGGGAAAGATTGAAACCCAGGTACGCTTCTCCATCAGCAAAACCATGATTACATCCCTGGGCGAAATGACCGGGGACCAGGAAGACACCGATGAAATGTTCGATCCTGAAAACGGGCCGATAAACCCCGACAGCATACCGGGGTTGGAAAATGTAGTTGTTGATAAACTCGATAACGGAGTGGATGTCGGTATCCACTTCTCGGGAACCCTGGGAAAGATTCCCGCTGGAATCAACCCGGCTGAGGCACCCTTCGTCCCTTTTGAAGAGGGAAACACCATTACCATAGGCCTGCCGCCACTGGATGAGGCTGGAGAGATGTCCTCTGGATCAGATTCCGATGAAATGGCAGCCCTGTTTTTTGCCAGCACCCGCTATCAGCTGCTGATGGATAAAAATCTCTACCCGGCAATCAGCTCTGCGAAGGTAATGGCAGGAAGTGATGAATACCCGGCATCGGTAACCGAGGTTGAACACGGCTGGCTTGTTGAGTTTCCCATCAGTTACTGGATGCAGTCAGTTAAGGGCTGTCTGCTGGTGATTGAGCGCTGAGAATTTATCGATTCACCCCGTCGGGGGGGGTCTCTGAAGGCCCTCCGGTTTCAACATTCACAGCTCCACCATTACTTCCTTCTTCAAGGGACTTCAATCGGGTTTTTAAAGACATTACAGTCTCGGTAAGTTTATCAATATGATGCCCCTGATCAGCCAGTACAAGATTCATACGGTTAATCTGATCTTCCAGGTGCATCAGCTGAATATCCGTCGAATAGTCAGATGACATTGCGGTCTTCTTCTGCCTTGGAAAGCTGAACCCGGGATGTATCGGTCTTATTCCGCTCTATTGATATTACACAATCCTGCCGTCGGCAGATTGATTTGCACCTTTTCCCGTCCACACTCTCTATCAGACATCCTGTTGATTCGGAGTCTAAAACCAACAAAGATCCCGTGTTTATTTTCCCGCATGGTACAGACAGAGTAACAAGTTCGCTGGTATCCATTCGAACAAGAAGAATATGATCAATTAAAGCTTTTACAACCAAAGCACTTTTCATACCCCACAACCGTATCACATAACTCCTTACCCCACAACGAAACAGTTGTTCATTTGAGTATTGCCATTACATGAGACCCCAGTAAGCTAATGGTTACATGTATTTTTTGTCATCCTATCTACAGAAACAACCCATATTTGATTCACCAAGTCTTCACAATCGGATACTAAATTTCTACTCAGTGATTGCGGGTGTCAGCAGCCGGCAAAAACTTTTTCATAGATTCCTCCTTTTCAGTGGTTAATCGGGCAGTACGTTGTGCTGCCCGGTTTTTTTTAGCAAATACAATTTCAATAATTTGAAATGCTGGGGTATACTATTTCCGATAGATATGGAAAGCCGAAAACCTGAGCAGGATTTAATCCGTTACAAATCATTACCTGATACTAACACCGAGCAGATTATTGAATCAGGTACAGCTCTTCTCCCCCGGCTCACAGGAAATAGTTATACTGCTGAAAGAGCTTATCTGCATTCGCGTATCGGGAAAGCCCTGATTAACATAGGAGAGTATGAATCCGCTTTCCGTGAGCTGTCTCAAAGCAGACAGTTACACGAAGAGCTGGGTAATATGGAAGAGGTACTCAGAGACCAATTGGCTTTCGGTATAATTTACGGTTTATCAGAACAGCCGGAAACGGCATTTGAGACTTTTCTGACAATCAGAGATAAGGCACGAACCCTGAAACTGCTGGAGATAGAAGAAGCTTCCATCTGCAATATGGGTTGTATCTGCAATGATATGAAACGTTTTGAAGAAGGATTTGGATTTCTGAAAACGGCTCAGAGATTGGTTGAAGTTACAGGAAATAAGAGCCATAAAGCCGCCGTTCTCCATGAAATAGGAAAAATAAAGCTGAATCAGGGACAACTGGAGGAAGCAACCCCATACCTTGAAGAAGCCTGTCAGATTGCGTCTGAAGAAATGGGAGCATTCAGTTATGAGATGCTCATTTCCATGGGAGAGCTTTACTCCCGCTTATCAAGATTTAAAGAAGCCTTCGAACAGCTGAATGAGGCCCTTGATTTATGCCGGCAGAATAATATCAGCCATGGTGAGATTCTGGCTCTCTATCACCTGGGAAACCTGTTTGAGAAAACAGGGGCTTCTGAGAAGGCGGCAGAATGCTGGGAAGATTGCTTAAAACTCACAGATTCATTGCTGCTCAGGCAATACAGAATATTAAGCGGAGATCGTCTGGTAGGGTACTACAGTCAAACCGGAAATTATAAACAGGCATTGAAAATGCTGGAGATGATTCGAAAAGAGGAAAAGGATTACCGTGACGAGAGACTCCACCATACCATCAGCATTTACGATCAAAGCACCCGTATTGAAGATCTGGATCAGGAAATGCAGGCCTGGCGGAAACGATCGGGGGAACTTGAAAGAATAAAAAGTGATAAAGAAGAATCTATCCGTGAATTAAAAACAATCAGAGATATCGGGCAGGAGCTCACAGCTTCCCTGGATCCGGATCAGATAATTGAAGTTCTTAATAATCGTCTTACACAATTAGTCGTAGTAAATGGAATGCTTATAGCTTTTTATCTGAAGGATGAACAGGAACTGGATATCAGATATATAATTGAGAACGGAAAGCTGCTGCAACCAACACGTTCTCCCGTTGATATTAATAAATCATTGAGTGCATGGGTAATATTGAAGGATAAAGACATACTGCTAAATACAAGAAAAGAAAGCCTGAAATATACAGAACAAATGGCATCTGTTAAAGGTAGTCTGACAGTTAATGAATCATTTCTTATTGTTCGATTAAAAATTGAGAATAGGATTATTGGAGTTCTGTCCGTTCAGGCAACGCAAAAATATGCCTACAAAGAGCGGCACCTTAAAGTACTTCAAGCCCTTGCTGGATTCATTGCCATAGCCCTATCCAATTCCAATGCCCATCAGAGTCTGGTTCTTGCCAATGAAAGAATCGCCTACATGGCAACTCACGATCCAATGACAGGATTGCCGAACCGAATAAGCATTATGGATCGCCTGGAGCAGGAGCTGAACCGCAGCAGGCGTTACGAAAAGGCACTGGCAGTTTTATTTATCGATCTTGACGGCTTTAAACAGGTAAATGACACCTTTGGTCATCAAGCCGGTGATTATGTACTCAAAGAAATAGCCCGACGATTGTCTGACGGTATAAGATCAACAGATGCGGTAGGCAGGCTGGCCGGAGATGAGTTTCTGATTATTTTTACTGATGACTGTACAAGAGATAACGGCTTACAACTGGCTGAAACTCTTCGCATACTGCTTTCTAAGGTAATAATATTTGAAAAGGCTCCTTTATTAGTAACCGGAAGTGTCGGCATGGCATTCTACCCTGAAGACGGGAACAACTCGGAAGAACTGGTAAATGCAGCCGACAAAGCTATGTATAAAGCAAAAGAAGAAGGTAAAAATCAAATCGCCACCCATTCTGCCCCGATTTAAGCAACTCCCGCTTCAACATGATGCTCCAAACCAGCTTCTGCAGCCTTGATTTCTTTACGTTTCTCAACAAGTCTGTATAAAGTCGGAATAAGGAACAGTGTTACCAATGTGGATGTTACCAGTCCTCCGG
Organism: Spirochaeta sp. UBA2779; assembly: GCA_002352375.1. GTDB lineage: Bacteria > Spirochaetota > Spirochaetia > DSM-2461 > DSM-2461 > UBA2779. Next base: position 7,455 of record DEIH01000021.1, read on the forward strand.
CAATGGCCTGGCCCAGGGGAGCGTAGATTCTTGCACCGGAGCCTCTGGCAAGAGAAAGGGGAAGAACACCGAAGAACGTTGTAAGGGTCGTCATCAGGATGGGACGCAACCTTGAAACCGAACCTTTTATCACGGCATCATCCAACCCCATTCCATCGTTCCGCAGCTGATTAATCCGATCAACCTGAACAATGGCGTTGTTCACCACAATTCCGGCAAGAGCGACTATCCCCAGAAAGGAAATCAGGGAAATATCGGATCCGAATACAGCCAGTCCACCGACAACTCCGATAAAACTGAAGGGTACTGAGGCCATAATAATCAGAGGCTGAACAAGGCGCTCAAATTGAATAGCCATTACGGCATAAACGAGAAAAAGAGCAATCAGGATTACAAGACCAAGTTCAATCAGGGAATCTCCTATCAGACCGCCAACGCCCATTAACTGCCACTCAACGCCGCTATTTAAGGGTTGTTGTTCCAATGAAGATTTCAACCTTCTAGTAATATTCCGGATATTTTCACTTTTTGTAAAACCGATAACCGTTAAAGTTCTGGCTCTATCGTGCCGCCGGATACCTGACACTCCGATATCATCATGAACAGATGAAAAGGTATCGAATGCTGTTAGCTTTCCACTGGAAGTCCTCACAGAAAGGCGTCCCAACGCTACTGCATCCGGAGACTCTCCATCCAAGGTGGTATTAAGAAGAATTAGTCTGTCTGAACTGTTTAATGGACGGTAGTCTCCTGCATCCATCCCTTCAAAGGCAATTCTTGCTGTTAGAGCAGCATCATATGCACTAACCCCCAATTGACCCATAGACTCACCATCGAGTTGAGCTGTAATAAATCTGCGGTCTTCACTGATATCCCGGGCCGTACTGAGAACTTCCGGGTCGTTTTCAAGTATTGACTCAACCCTTTTAGCTGCAGTGTTCAAATCAGACATGGATGCTGCGGAGAGTTCCACCCTGTATCCAAAACCATCGGCACCCATGGAAACCATACGGTCAAACCCTCCGTTAAAGATGGTTACCGCAATCCCGGGTAATACCGGCGGTAAGGATTCGTTCAGATCTTCTATAATCTCCCGGAAATCTCTTTTTCTATAAATTTCAGGTTTGAGAAGCAGCTGTCCCCACACCGATTCCCGCTGTCTGGCATCTCCGGAAAGATCGTCCTCCATCCCGGCATAAAAAATAATTTCAGAAAGTTCCGGCAGCTCAGAGCGGATAAGTGTTTCAGCCTTGTCCGCGGCCGCGGTACTTTCTTCCAGGGAGGAGCCGGAAGGAAGGTCCAGCGATATAAATATTTCATCATAATCAGCAGCTGGAATAAAAGAGAGTCCCATCATATCTGCTGCCAATACACTGATTATCAGCACCGCTGCAGCTGTAAAGATAACGGTTCCGCTCATACTCAATGATTGTTTCAGACTGGACCCGTAACTCTTCTCCATTTTTGAAATAAATCCGGATTTTCTCTTACGTTGCTCATTTTTCAATAACCCTCTTCTCGCCAACGGGGGAACCAGAAATAAAGCTGCAAAAAGAGATGACCCGAGACTGAGAACTATTGTCAGAGATAAATCGGTAAGAACACTACCGATAATTCCAGAGAGAAACATCATTGGAGCAAAGACACTTAAAGAAGTTGTTGTAGATGCGATAACCGCACTCGAAACACTCCCGGCCCCGGCCAATGCGGCTGTATCCGCATTTTCACCGGAGGCATGACGGCGATGGATATTTTCCAGAACAACAATTGAAGCATCAACCACCATACCCAGTGATACGGTAATCCCTGCCAGAGTAAGTACATTGATAGACTGACCGAACAATTTCATTCCGGCAAAAGTAATTACCAAGCTGACAGGAAGTGACAAAGCCACAACCATAGTATAGCGCCAGCTTCGCAGAAACAGAAAAATAATCGCAATGGCCATCGCAATTCCCGTAAGTGCTGATTTCACCACAGTACCCAATGAACTGCGTATTGTCTCACTGTCATCATGCAGAACAAAGAAGCGGTAACCTGCATTTCCTTCATTCTCAAGTCTACCCAGGCATTCCTGTATCCCCCGGCTCATAAGCAGGGCATTTCCCGTCTCTCTTTTCGTTACCTGTATAACCACCAGATCCCGGGCACCGGATCGGATTCTTTCAGAAGCGTCCTCATAGACTTCAGAAACAGTACTGATATCAGCCAATCTTACTGGAGAAGAACCGTTGCTCCCTACAATAAGATTCTCAATATCTGTAATTTCTGAAAACTCACCTGCAACCCTGAAAGCCCATTCACCACCGCTCCAATTTACTAGTCCAGCGGGTAGTGTCGTATTTCTATTCCTGACGGCTCCCATTACATCCAGAGGAGCAACGTTTACAACCTCCATTGCATCTGCATCAAGTTTCACCTGGAGTACCAGCCTCCGGTCGCCCAAAGCCTTGGCATCCGCCACGCCATTCACCTTATAGATTTCAGGGATTACAGTATCTTCCACATATCGCGAGATTCGATCGGAATCCCAGGGCCCGGATACGGCAAAGCTGAAAACCGGGAGATCTGAAGCACCCCAGGTGGAAACAAGAGGTTTTCCTCTGAGATTATCCGGCAGATCCGAAGAGGCCCGATCCACCCTGGTTCTCACTTCCTGGAGAATCTCATTCACATTGGTATCTTCGGTGAACTTCAGTTTGATGATACTGACACCCTCACGACTCTCTGAGTTCAAATCAGTCATTCCCGGTAAGGAGGCAAAATTATCCTCAAGAACAGTTGTAACTTCTCTTTCCACATCCTCTGCACTGACGCCCGGCCAGAGAGTTACCACAGACGAAGTTGGCATAACCATAGGAGGGACAAACTCCCTGTTCAGAAAAAAAAGTGCAATGATACCGAACAATACAGCTCCGGCAGTTATCACTAAAACTGGAGTTGGATGTTTCAGAGACCAGGTACTCGGTTTCATATCAGGCACCTGCCTCAAAAGCTGAAACGAGCTGTCCGTCCTTTAAGAGGTTCTGCCCATCAAGAACGTAGAGCCCCCCGGACATTCCTTCGGGAATGGAAAACCTCTCCTTATCGCGGAAAACATTATTCAGATGTATCCGAATTACTTTCTGATTATCCGGATTTATCTGCCAGAGATTGCCATCTGCAGAGAGGGCTCGTAAAGGAAGAGACCAACTGCTACTTTTTTCAGAAAGAACAAAAACCACCCTCATACCGGCGCCAATCGGCCAGGGATTATCTTTGGCATTAATGGAACAAATCACTTCAAACGTTTTATCTTCCGTCGAAATACTCGAAGAGACTCTGATTATCTTAAAATCTCTGATACGGTCATCTCCCCCTGCGGGGTATGAGGCAAATACTTTAATGGAGTCGGGATTGGTAAAAGTCTCCCAGTACTTCTCAGGAACATGAACCTTAACCCGGGGAGTTCCATCATCAGCGATGAGAAAAAGAGGATACTCCGGGGATGCGGAGTTTCCTGAGTCGGAAAACCGTTTAAGCAGCAAACCGGAAACCGGTGCCTTGATTTCCGCATATCCGAATTTCATTTTTGCCAGCTCGTAGTTGGAGTATGCGGCATCCCGGGCCGCCTTTGCTTCATCAAGCTGCTGTAGACTGACACCGGAACTCTCCTTTATACGGTTAAGTCTGGAAAGACTTCTGTCTGCCAGCAACCAGGATGATTCAGCAGCTTTCAGTTCCAGTAGGTATGGCTCAGAATCAATTCTGGCCAGAATTTCCCCCACGGTAACTTCGTCCCCTTCTTCAACCGATATCCCGAGGATGATTCCGGAAACTTTCGGAGCCACAGTTACCATCCGTTCGGCTTCAAGAACAGCTGTAAGTGAAATTTCATTCCGCAAATCATGGAGTTCCGGACGTACAGCAGATACAGCTGCGGGACGGATTTCAACTGCTGTTTCAGGAGTTATCCTGAAATGAATCCAGAATCCCAGAAAAGTAATAAAAAGGACTGAAATTGTTACAATTACTATGAGTCTGTAACGTGATTTTGTTTCCACATTTACAGGTTAAAATGAAAACCTCAGAGATATCAGAGAACAAACGTCAGAAACGCACCTGAAGAAGATCATGCTTTTCAAAGAGGTTTGTCATATACAGGGTGATACAGATTTAAAGAAGTTACCGGGACAAAAAAACCGGGAGGCCGTTGATACGGCACGAGATGAATATCCCGTGGCCCCTCCGCATCAAGCCTCCCGCTGATTAGGAGTATAAAGGAAAGAATAAGACCAAAGGTATGGGTCATTCGTCACAATCGGACATGACATTCGTCATTTAATTCCAGATTCTTACCGACAGTCATACGGTAGTTTGTGATAATATTCATCCAGAGATATGAAAAACAGTACGTTTCCTGCAGATGGGGAACACATCAGAATATTCAGATATTTCTCAGGAGGCGTTGCCCTGGTGTTTCTCATGCTGCAGATAATTCCAGGTCCTCTGGGAAACAGTGATCCTGTCAGCAGAAAGTCCATGACTCTGTTCTCAATCACCTATGGGACAATTTTCATCTACCTGATTATTCCCGGACTGAAAAGACTGATGCATAAGTATTACCTTCCGCCGGTGCTTATCGCTGCCAGTATTATCCCGATTGCCATTATCAATGCAAAATACAAGGCACTGCTTGAGGCCGGTAGCTCCATCAACACCCTCGATGATACGATGACCGTAACAATCCTGTTACTATTCCCTTTGATAACCACCGCCTGGCAGTACAGTTTCCCTATTGTATTTCTTTTTTTTGTCGTTCTGGGATTCATGGATCCTCTGATAATTATCCTTGCAAATGAAAGTTTCACTCCAGAAATCTATGGAGCGTTTAATGCTTCCTTAATCCGTATATTAGCCCTTGGAGCTGTAGGATTCATGATTACCATGCTCAGGGATCAACAAAGGATTGAACGGGCGGCATTGGAAGAAGCCAACCGCAAACTGGAAGAATACGCTTTGGCTAGTGAACGGCTGGCAGCCAGTCGTGAGCGGAATAGAATAGCAAGGGAACTTCACGATACTCTGGCACATACGCTGAGCGGACTGGCCATACAGCTGGAAGCGGCCAAAACCATTGTCCATGGGGATAACCCGAAACTTGTAGAGATGATGGATAAAGCAAGAATAACCATCCGTGAAGGTTTAAGTGAAACACGCCGGGCACTTAAAGCATTGAGGGCAAGCCCCCTTGACGACCTGGGACTTTCATTGGCGCTGCAGAGACTTGCAGAGGATGTTGCCAGCAGGGATACAATCGTTGTTACAACAGAACTTATCGAGGAAAATCCTGATTGGAGTAAGAATCTGGAAGAAGGAGTTTACAGGATTGCTCAGGAATCCCTTGAAAACATCATCCGTCATGCGGCGGCATCCAAGGCCCAGTTAAAATTGGAGGGAAACCGTAATTCACTCAAACTTACTATTATCGACAACGGCAGAGGATTTGAAACCGAGACATACCATGAAGAAGGGCGATACGGGCTTCGAGGTATGAAAGAAAGGTCTATGGGACTGGGCGGAGATTTATCAATCAGCAGCCGAACAGGCAATGGAACAACGATTACATTCACTTGGGAGGCACATCATGCCGGATCCGATTAATATTATTATCTGTGATGATCAGGATATCGTCCGGGAAGGGTTGAAAACCATTCTGGAAGCGGACAACGATATCCGGGTAATCGCTACAGCGGAAGATGGCGAAGATCTATTCAGAAAAATTGAATCCTCCGGTATTCCGGATTTGGTTCTTATGGACTTGAAAATGCCGATAATCAACGGAATACAAGCTACCCGGATGCTTCGCTCACGGCATCCGAATACAAAAGTACTGGTTCTCACCACCTACGATGACGACCAATGGGTTGTGGATGCGATAAGAGCAGGGGCCTCGGGCTATCTTCTGAAAGACACACCGAGAATCGATTTAATTGATGCGGTGAAGGGCACACTTCAGGGCCAGACTTTCGTCGATCCTTCAGTAGCAGGTAAAATGCTGGCCATGGCGGCAGGCACCATGCCACGGCCTGTCGAGTCTTCTGCTCCTGACATTCGCCCAAGGGAAAAACAGATTCTACTCCTTATAGCCAGAGGCTTGTCAAATGCCGATATTGCAGCAGAACTGTACCTGTCGGAAGGAACCGTCAGGAATTATGCCAGTGCATTGTTCAACCGGATAGGAGTTACAGATAGAACACAAGCTGCGATTGCCGCGTTACGATACGGAATCATCAGCCTGGACGACATTTGAACCTTGCCCAGCCCCGGACAGCATGAGTATCATGGGCGGTATGAATATCACTCAAAGAGCCCGGGAAGCCCGGGAGGCCAGCCGGAAGATACTGTCGGTAAGTGCCGAATCCCGCAGTTCCGCTCTCAACTCTGTCCGTCTTGCATTAATCAACCGTTCTGAGGAAATCTTTGCTGCCAATAAAATCGATATGGACCGCTCCACCGCTGAAGGGCTTGCTCCGCCTATGCTGAAACGGTTGAAGTTCGATGAAATAAAACTCAACAGGGTTTGTGAGGGAATCCGGTCTCTGGAGCTGGCTGAAGATCCCATGGGCCGGGTTCTTGAACAACGGGAGCTGGATAAAGGGCTTATTCTGAGCCGTGTTTCCGGGCCGATCGGAGTAATCGGAATGATATTTGAATCCCGACCGGATGCCCTGATTCAGATTGCCACTTTGTGCCTCAGATCGGGGAATGCAGTTATTCTCAAAGGTGGATCCGAAGCCCTGGAAACCAATCGGATTCTCACCCGTGTCATTGCCGAGGCTGCAAGTGGAGAAAAACTCCCCTCCGGAGGCCAGCCGGATGGCTGGATTCAATTAGCCGAAACCCGGGAAGAGGTAAGAGAGATGCTGATACTCAACCATCTGATCGATCTTCTTATACCCCGGGGGTCTAACGAGTTTGTCGCACGTATTATGAGGGATTCCTCCATCCCTGTTCTGGGTCACGCTGATGGGATTTGCCATGTATATCTTGATAAAGATGCGGATCCGGAAAAAGCTGTTCCCATTGTTCTGGACTCCAAAATGCAATACGTCGCTGTGTGTAATGCAGCAGAAACCCTCCTGGTACATTCTGCTGCAGCGGAAACACTGCTGCCTCTCATTCACGACAGTCTGACAGCTGCCGGATGTGAATTGCGGGGTTGTGATCGCACTCAGAAAATTATTGAAGTTAAAACGGCCCTTCCTGAGGACTGGGACACTGAATACCTTGATGCCATTCTCTCCATTAAAATTGTCGATACCCTTGATGAGGCTGTCGCACATATTCACCGCCATGGTTCCGGACATACTGAAGCGATTATAACCGAAAATGGGGAATCCGCCGAAGCGTTTATGGCCAGGGTAGATGCCGCTGATGTTTTCCATAACTGTTCTACCCGTTTTGCAGACGGGTTCGTCTTCGGTCTGGGTGCGGAGGTAGGAATCTCCACTTCTAAGATTCATGCCCGGGGGCCGGTGGGCGTTGAGGGATTGCTGAGTTACCGCTGGCAGCTCCGGGGATCGGGCCAGGTAATTAGAGATTACAACGACGGCCTGAAAACTTTTACACACAAAGAATTGTGAGAAATTTCAGTGATGTCGGGCGCATTGTCGTCAAAATAGGAACAAATATTCTCGCACCGGGGGGTATTCCCGATGAGAAACGTATTGAGAAAATAGCTGTTGATGTTGCAGCATTAAAAAAACGCGGTATAAGCCCCCTGCTGGTAAGTTCAGGTGCTATAGGTTTCGGAGCTATAGCTCTGGGGCTGGATAATAGGCCCAAAAAGGTTGAAATGAGGCAGGCCTGTGCCGCCGTAGGCCAGCCCATCCTTATGGAACACTGGCGTAAAGCCCTGAATAAACAGGGAATTACCACAGCACAGATACTGTTAAGCCGGGAAATTTTTGACGACCGCCGTTCGTTTCTGAACCTGCGAAATGCCGTGGAAAGCCTGCTGGAGATTGGAGCTGTACCGGTTCTGAATGAAAATGACAGTGTTTCAACATCTGAGATTGGAGATATCTTCGGTGATAACGATGCCTTGAGTGCTCATGTAGCCAGCAAACTGGATGCCGGTCTGCTGGTATTGCTTACCGATATTGACGCTCTTTACAACAGCGATCCCCGGTATAATCCCGACGCCCGGATGCTGAAAGTTGTGGAAAAAGTAACTGAGAGTATCAGATCTGCCGCGGGTAGAGCCGGAAGTGAACATGCTACCGGTGGAATGATTACAAAGATTCAGGCGGTTGAAGTAGCGGCCCGGGCCGGGTGCAGAACGGTACTTGCAGACGGACGTCAGAAAAACGTGTTACTGAGGATTTTTAACGGTGAGGATATCGGAACTCTATTTCTCGCCGGTCCGAAGCTGGGAGCCAGATCCCGCTGGATACTCGGAGCCAGACCTAAAGGAGAAATCAACATTGATGAGGGAGCAATTAAAGCTCTCAACAGGCGGAAAAGTCTGTTACCGAAGGGTGTTACTTCAGTCAGTGGAGTATTTGAAGTCGGAGACGTTGTTCTCATTGAATCCCGGTATCATGCCGTAACCTCCATGGGTAGTGAAGAGATACGCCGAATAATGGGGCATCATTCCAGTGAAGTTCAAACCCTTCTGGGACCGGGACGGAAAGAAGAAGTAGCCAGAGCCGAAGATATCGTGGCACTATACCAATAAGGAAGCGGTTGATGACGGATGTATCCTGGAAAATCCTTATAGTGGACGATGAGAAGGAAGTTCACCTTCTGACGCGTACAGTCCTCAAAGATGTTCAATTTGAAGGAAGACCGTTACAGTTTCTCAGTTCCTATGACAGCGCTGGTACCAGAGAAATCCTCAATGAAGAGTCAGATATCGCCCTCATCCTTATGGATATCGTGATGGAAGAAGATGATTCAGGGCTTAAACTTGTAAAGTACATACGCAACGATCTGAAAAACAAACTAACTCGCATCATTCTCAGAACGGCTGTTCCCGGAGAAGAGCCTGTTAAACATATAATTGCCGACTATGAAATCAACGATTACAAAGAAAAAATAGATCTTTCAACACCCCGCCTCTTCACCTCTATAATAAAGTCTCTCCGAAACTACAGGGATCTGGTAAGACGCCAGGACATAAACAGGGAAATTGAAGAAAGCCGCAAGAAGCTCACTCAGGTAATTCAGTTGTCTTCTGAACTTTTTGCCTCCAGAACAATGGAATTATTCTTAGAAAATATCGAAAAGAAAATATCACTCATGTTAGGAGGAAGAGGAAAACTGTGGTTTCAAAATGAACTGAACAAGCAAAATTTTCCTTCTGCAGTTGCACTGCGAATTAATATAGACGAAAGATCATCCTATACATGGCTTGAAGGAGAGTACTTCATCGCCAGACTTTCTTCCAGAAGTACAGAACCGCTCTACCTGATAGCCGATAACTGTTCAAGTCTGCAGCCGGATGAGATTCAAATGCTGGAGATATTTTTCAGTAATGCAAACATTGTCTACAACAATCTGTTTCTTAAGGCGGAGTTTGTAGCGACACAGTCTGAGATGATCGGATTACTTGGAGATGTGATTGAAAACCGATCCAGAGAGCTATCGGGGCATCAGGAAAGGGTAAGTGATTATGCCATAATACTGGCAAGGAAGCTGGATTTTTCCGAAGAAGATATCCTTATCCTCCAGAATGCGGTAAAACTTCACGATACAGGTAAAATTGGTATCTTTGATTCGATTCTAAACAAACCCGGTCCATTAGATTCTGAAGAGTTTGAAACAATGAAGTCTCATACGACAATCGGATATGAGATTCTCAGATTCTCATCCCGGAAACTCTGTCAAATGGCGGCTTCCATCGCCTGGGAACATCACGAGAAATGGGACGGCAGCGGCTATCCGAGAGGGATTTCGGGAGAACAAATCGGACAGCTGGGCCGTATTACCTGTATTGTCGATGTTTTTGACGCACTTACCTCTGACAGGGTTTATCGAAAAGCCTGGAGTTACGAGAAAACAATACAGTTTATTAAAGATGGCAGGGGTACTCAATTTGACCCTCATATGGTAAATCTTTTCCTGGAGGAACAGGATAAAATCAAAGAAATCCTGATGCGGGATTATAATTGAAAGAGGAAATTAATTATGGCAAAACGTATTGATATCGATAAAGCCGGTCTTGTGGAAATCGTCGGAAAAGGATTGATACTTAACTTAACAACTGACGATCAGGACAGAATCCTCATACGGGCAGAATCTGAAGCCGGTGGATACCGAATTAAAATCAAGGTTCATGAAGACGATCCGGGAATAATCACCTATGCTCTAGGCGAAGTAATCGGCGGGCCGCAGCTGTCAATCGTCAAGTAGATATCAATTCCCCAGGTATTTCTGCAGAATCTTGTTAATTGGTACCGGCTTTGAAAAAAGGTATCCCTGAAAATACTGGCAGCCTCTCTCGTATAGAAAAGCAAGTTGATTGGGCATCTCTACCCCTTCTGCAACCAGATTCATCTTCAGATTCTTTGCTATGGAAATTATTGAATTAATCAGAGCCTCATCCCTGACATCTCGGGAAATACCTGAAACAAAGCGCTTGTCAATCTTTATCTTATCCAAGGGCAAATTCTTGATATAACTCAAAGAGGAGTACCCGGTACCGAAGTCATCTAGAGAAATCTTGTAACCCCGTTCTCGTAATGCCCGCAAGTTCTTTACTACCTGATCGACATTTTCAATGATAGCACCCTCAGTAATCTCAAATCCCAACAAGGAGCCATTAATCGGGCTGCGCTTGTACAGTGTTGAAAAACGTTCAATAAGATCTCTGGATTTCAGTATTTTCGGTGACATATTAACATTGATACGGACGATTTTATGCTCTTTTGAGAATAAAAGAGCGTCCCTGGCTACACGCTCCATCATCCACCAGGTAAGGGGTATAATCAAACCGGATGATTCAGCAACTGAAATAAAAACTTCTGGAGATACATCTTTCAAAACAGGATGGCTGCATCGTGTAAGGGCCTCCATCTCGGCAAGAGAGCCATCTCCATTGACGATTGGTTGATAAACGACATGAAACTGGTCTTTTTTTAAAGCCTCCCTAAGGGCATTTGCAATAGCTATATTTCTTAATGTCCGACTTTCAAGCTCGGAACTGTAAAAAAAGTATGTATTTTTGTCCTTCTTCGCTTCAGCCAATGCGGTTTCACAACGCCTGAACACCTCGTTCACATCATCACCATCATCCGGCAATATGACAGCTCCAAGGCTGACACCAAGGTAAAGATTTGAATCATCAATTTCAACCAGACTTGTTAAATCATCAAGTATTTTTCTGGCAAGATCGAGAGCGTTTCCCCGATCTCCCACATCATCCCAGATAATTGCGAACTGATTCCCGTAAAGACGGTACAAACGATCCCTTACACCGAAACGGTCTTCTATTTTATCACCGACATTCTTGATTACCAGGTCTCCAAAAGAGAATCCGAAGGTATCATTCACATCCCTGAAATTATCAAGATCGATAATGAATACCGCTTTTATTTTACCAAGAGAAATTGTTTCTATAAGATGATTGTTCAGATGCAGCATAAAAGATTTACGGTTCGGACGACCCGTCATTTCATCGTAATAAGCCATGAGCATCAGCTCTTTTTTACTCTCCTCCATTGCATTAAAACTGTTTTCCGACTCAATTTTCCTGTCTCTGTAGCTATGGGATGAAGAAAGGGTTACCGAAATATAAAAAAAGAGAAGCCCGGAAAGCATCCCCGGATAGAACCCCAGAAGCATCCGGTAGTTATCAACGAGCAGGGCAATTAATATAGCATCCAACAGACTTCCGAGTGAAAGAATGAGATAACCGACAATCAGAGAGCCGTGAACATCTTTGCTGCTATTATTTTTATAAAATATCAGCATCAGCATAAAACCGGCAATCCAGTTAAACAAACTCACCGATGCCCGCACATACTGAAGAGAACCCACTACTACTCTTCCATTGATGAAGGTACTCAGCAGCAGTACAGGTTTTATTACCGCTGCTATAAATATCACCAACACCACAACTGCATTGAAGAGAAACAAGCCAATTAACACCCTTCGAAGCATCTTTTCAGGCTCAAGAATCACATAGAGTAGTATAGGATTAACAAGCACAATCAGAATATAGCTGATCTGAACACCCAAACTATAAGTTATAGAATCTGGAGTGAGAATATGAAGTGTTTGAATTGCTGAGAAAGCAATAGCTACAATAGAGAAAAAAACTAAAACAATGTAAAGCCGTGTCAGGGAAAATAAAGTCAATGCAGCAGTGTAGATTGACGCAAGAAGAAATACACCGAGAGAAATAAGAGTAAAAACTGCTGCAATAGGCATTATTTTCTGGTAAATCCCCTATAACACTACAATCGGCAGATTAAGCTGAAAAAAACATACACTAAATACCAAATTGGTATCGGCATCAATTTTTTATTAAAATGACAAGACAAGGAATAATTATGAAAAAAATAATACTGGCTGTACTGGCTGCTGCCCTCTTTTCCGGCACCGCCCCAGCCCAATCCCGCTGGGAAGAAACCCCTCGCGTCGGAATTGCAGTTGAAGATAAATCGAGTGCATCACTGATGAATATGGCCGCGATAGGTACGGGAGATGCAACCGGTATCGGCTGGTCCGGCTATTTCAGAAGCGATGGGGGGATGGATAATACCGTAAATCTCTCCCTGGGTTGGCTGGCCTACAATTACAGACAGTTCAACAATATCAACAACCATGAAATCGGTGTGGGGTTCCCTTTGTACGATGGGTTATACCTGGGAACCAGCCTGCGCTGGAATCCGAATCAGGGAACCGGATGGAACGCCCATATGCTGTACAGGCCATATCAGTGGCTTTCAATCGGCATCAAAGGAGAATCCCTGAACAGCTCTACCTGGATGGACTGGGGGGTCGGATTACGACCCCTGAAATTCAGCAACTACTGGGGAACCCGGCTGACGCTGTTTTATGATGCACGGGTAACAAATACAGGAAAGTTCAACAGTATAGCCACTGGTCTTAAAGTGATGCCCATTAATGGATTGGAACTCTACGGCCATTGGGATTTCCGGGATGATAAACTGGTTACAGGAATCAACCTGTCCTGGAACCGTTTCCTTCTAGGCGGCGATATAACCAGTGCTGGTACCGATTCCTGGAAAGAAGGCAGTATTCAGACATTTGCATCTCTGAAACACATGCGCAGTATCTCCGGCCATCAGAAAACCATGGTAGTCTATGATACCGCCCAGGTAATTACCGATACGCCCAGACTTTATGCAGCAGCCCAGGACTTCAGGAGAGATCCCAACCCTACCCGTTCTCTGTACGAATTTCTTCAGGATATGGATGGATTACTCACATCACCGGAAGTTGAATCGATTGTTTTTTACAATCAGGCCTTTCAAACATCCTTTTCCAACCTGATTGAGATTGAACAGTCCTTAAAAAAACTGAAAGCAGCCGGAAAAAATATCTACTTTTATGCGGATACATTCGGAAGCACCCAGTACGCACTGGCAGCTTCTGTGAGTGATAAAATCTTTATGAGTCCCCAGGGTTCCCTGGATCTGACGGGCTTTGGAGTCTCAAACCTGTACTTTAAAGATCTTCTGGCAAAATACGGTGTAAATATCTACAACTTCCAGAGTCACGAGTATAAAACCGCCTATAATAATCTCTCAGAATCTTCAATGACCAATGCCCAGAGAGAATCTCTTGAATACGTTTATGGCGGTTTGCAGGCAGAAATGGACCGTATGATAAATCAGGGGCGGGAAACAATGCTCACTGATAATCTTGAAAATCTCTATTCGGAAGGCTACTGGATGTCTGCGGCCAGCGCACTGGAAGCAGGCCTGGTTGATGAACTGATGTACCGAGACCAGATGGAAACCTGGGTGGGAATGCGACGATACCATGTTACCCTATTCTCACAGGTTCGACACGATATGAGCTATAAGTGGAAAGCAGCTAATGATCCGACAGTCGCCGTTATTTATGCTAACGGCAATATTTCAATGGGAAATGGTGCAAAAGGACAGACTATCGGAGCTGAATCACTGGCGAAAGCCATTCAAAGTGCTCGATTCAACCCACTGATTCAAGGTATTGTTCTCCGGGTAAACTCCGGCGGTGGCTCAGCCCTCGCCTCAGATGTGATTGCCAGAGAAGTTGCACTTTGCACCGTTGGCCCCCGGAAGAAACCCATTGTTATCAGCATGGGAGGAATAGCAGCATCCGGCGGTTACATGATTTCAGCCCCGGGCTCCAAGGTGCTGGCTACCCAGGGAACGATTACCGGATCTATCGGGGTTATAACCATGATTCCCGATATATCCGAACTGCTGGACAAGTTTGAAGTCGGTGTCGGTACGGTAAAGACAACGCAATCGGCAGATGTTCCCAATATCTTCCGTCCCCTCACCACGGAAGAAGAAAATCGAATTCGCAGCTCAGTGATGGACAATTACGATTCATTTATCAACATGGTTGCCGTTAACCGTAACATGGATGTACAGGCTGTTGATAATGTTGCTCAGGGCCGTATCTGGACCGGTCAGCAGGCTATGGATCGGGGACTCGTGGACAATATGGGAGGTCTTGATGATGCTATTGAGCTGGTTGAAGGGCTGGCTGGTGTCAAACAGGCCCGGATTCTTGAGATCGATCCCGGCTCCATCCGGTTTTCCATCCCCGGAATCCCCGGTGCCCTGGCTGCGTTTCTTGATTTGAAACCCAAAGATCCTCTGGACATGGTTCCCGAGGATTTAAGGGATGTAATTGAATTCTATCAAACCGTTTCATCCTACGAGAGAGGAGAAGCTTTATTCCTGATGCCCTATACTCTTGAAGAGTTGGATCTGGATAATAGAGATTGACCTCTAACGACAAGCCGGATTAATCCGGCAATAAGAAGATAAAAAAAGCCGCCGGTTAAACCGACGGCTTTTTCTTTTAAAAGGTATATAAAAGATCTAATGCTTTAAGAGAATACCTTCCGGGACTGATCGTTCCTTCTCCGAAGAATTTCCAGTGAGAACTTGAGTTCTTTACTTCGGGTTAACTGAATCAAATCGTTATAGAGTGCATAAGCGGCAGAAAGCCTGCTTATTACACCGGAACTTATGGTATCCCCGGAACTCATATCAAGGGGTTCCAGATTGGTTATATACATAAAATCTTCTTTGAGTATTTCTCTGGGCAGTTCCTGCCTCAAATGAATCCGGGTATCCGAATTTACCAGTAATGCATCGAGCATTTCCAGGGAAGAGAGCTCCAGATTCTTGAGTGTATCCAATTTCCCGGCCAGTTCTTCAAGCTCCGATTTCCCCAAAGCTGTTTCTGCAGCCTGAGTAATCTGTGCCAGCTCATCCTTCTGATAAGAATGAGCGATTCGTAGAATGTCATCAATTTTGGTTATCCCGTCAGCTTCTATATGCCGGAGGAAGTAGTCCACACCCTGGGCTGCCGTATGCCCGGTGGCTATTCCGGTAATCACATCAGGTCCTTTGATGATATCCCCGATTACAAACAGCCAATTCTCAGAACTCTGGTAATACTCATCAACCTTAATCCGACGGCCATTATATTCAAGGGATTCGGCAAACGTTCCCAGATAGCTCATGTCCGGAGCCTGGCCGATGGACTCTACAACCATCGCGCCTTCATAAAGTTCTATATCGTCTTTATCAAACTCAGGACTGAATCGCCCTTCCTCATCAAACACCCGGGTACATTTGCTGGTTTTCAAACCGACAATCTTGTCGCTCTCAATAACAATTTCTTCGGGGCCCCGGCCGGGATGGAATTCAATACCCTCTTCCATTCCCTCGACAATTTCTTCTTCATCCGCCGGCATGATATCCCGGGATTCAAGGCTGGTTACAATAAGATTGACTTTCCCGTATTTGGCTTTCTGCTTCCGAGCCAGACTCCGGGCGATATCCAAGGCCACATTACCGCCGCCGATAACAACCACTTTCTCTTCAACTGGAAAATCTTCCCCTTTAGTAATCTTCGCCAGAAGGTCAATTGACTGAAAAACCATGGGATTATCCGTACCCGGAACTCCGGTACTGCGCCCCTGATGAAGACCGGTGGCAATAAGCACCGAATCGTAGGAACTGTGCAGAGAGTCGAGGGTAACATCGGTTCCCACTCTGGTATTCGTTTTCAATTCAACACCCAGGGAGATGATGAAATCGATATCCTTATCCAAGGTTTCATACGGAAGCCGGTATTCGGGAATACCGTAACGCATCATACCACCGGCTTTTGGATAGGATTCAAACAGGGTAACCTTGTAACCCATAAGCACCAGATAATATGCCGCCGATAAACCGGCAGGACCGGCGCCCACAATGGCGATTGAACGGCCCTCAGACTCAACTACCCGCTGATTGATGAGAGTTTTGTACTCATCAGAAGGGATGGCATCCATGGCATAACGTTTCAGCCACCTGATACTGATAGCCTCCCCCCGGACACCCATACTGCAGGCCGTTTCACAGTTATGTGTACAGATTCTACCGCAGACATCCGGAAGGGGATTTGTTTTGTACATCTGCCGGCCGGCTTCGGGAATATCATCCCGCCAGATAGCATCGATGTACTCAGGAATATTCATCCCGGCGGGACAGGCCGCAGTACATAAACCGCATGCCACGCAGCGGCTGGCCTCAAGCTGGGCCTGCTGTTTTGTGAATCCCTTAACGATTTCCACAAACGAGGAATCCCTCTGATCCGGGCCCAGTTCCTCCATGGGAACACGTTCAAGATCCAGAAAGTTGATATCCTTATCGGCCTGCCAGCCTTTGGGAAACTTCTTGTTGTGAATTCCATTCTCGTCGGGAAACATGAAGAATGAATTGGTTTCTTCATCAATATGGGTGTATTCCCGAGTCATGTTCAATGAGTTGGTGGTACAGATATCGACGCAAAGGGCACACCAGCAGCAGCGTCCGTAATCGATAACCGGTCGATACTCGGTTTTTCCCAATTCCGCTTCCCGTCCTACAACTGGAACCATGCGGATTGCATCATTATCACAAATCTCGGCACAGGTACCGCAACCGATACATTTATCCAGATCGTTCACATGGAATCCCCGGTACCGGTCGCAGGCTTCCCTGTACTCCGAAGGTACATGAATTGTATCCGGCTTCTCGCCGAGGGTTTTAAGGGCTAAAAAAGGCTTCAGTACGCTGCCCAGTTTGTTTTCTGCCATAATCTACTCCTTACCGGTCCACTTCCGGCGGACATGCATCAAGGCTGAACATCAGCTGGGATGCATCTTCAATTCTCGTACCCACAAGCATGTTCTCAAGGATGTGTACACCGTGGGTAACACTGGCTCCCCGGACGTGAACCCTGTAGGGACGAACCCCGCCATCGCTCACCATGTAATAGGCATACTCGCCCTTGCTGCTTTCACTTCGGACGTAGACGTCTCCTGCAGGAACTCTCCACTTCAGAGGATTAGGCTGCTTGTTCCACACCGGTCCCTCGGGGATTTTATCCAGCACCTGCCGGATAATCCCGATGGTCTGGACAACTTCCATACGCCGAATCATCAGTCGTGAATAGGCATCACTGTCTTTTAATGTAGGAATATCGAATTCAAGCTCATTGTAAACTTCGTAGGGATCGTCTTTACGTACATCATGGGCATAACCCGCAGCTCTGAGGTTCGGGCCGGTGGTACCCCATTCCATGGCACGCTCCCGGGGCAGAACCCCGATACCTACAGCGCGCTTACGCAAAATTTTATTGTTGAAGAACAGATTATCGTAATCCGGCAGACGCCCTTCAATATAATCAAGAACGTCCCTTACCCGGGAAGCAAAACCTGCGGGGAAATCCCGCCGGACTCCTCCGGGCATGTTGTAGATATGATAAACACGGCCTCCGGTAAGCTCCTCAAATAAATCCAGTACGCGGTCTCTATCGGAAATAGACCAGTTCGGCATGGTATACAAGCCGATTGTTCCCGCATGGCCGCCGAAGGTGAACAGATGGCTTGCCAGGCGGCTCAACTCCAGAACAAGAACCCGGATAAACTGGGCCCGCCTGGGAACTTCAATATCCGCCAGAGCTTCAATAGCCCGGGCATAATTCTCTTCATTGGGATCGGGGTCGGGAACACAAATTCGGCAGACAATGGCTATATTCTGTATGAACAGCCGCTCTTCCATCAGCTTCTCAAAACCCCGATGCAGGAATCCAGCTTCAGTTTTTGCCTTAACAATGGTATCACCTTCAAGGGTGAGTTTGAGGGCAAAGTTTCCTTCAATTCCAGGATGGTTGGGTCCGATAAACAGATTGTATTCACGGTTTTCCAGAGCCTTTGCTCCAGGCATCAGACTGCTGCCGTCGTTTGCGGTAACTAACTCAGACATCAGT
>DEIH01000136.1 GCA_002352375.1 Spirochaeta sp. UBA2779
TCCAAAGGTGTTGCGATGATTTACATCTCTCACCGAATGGATGAAATAGGCATGATATCCGACAGGGTTACTGTAATGAGGGACGGCGAATACGTCGGAACAAACGACACAAAGAAGGTTTCCAAGGAAGATATCATCAATATGATGGTAGGCCGGGTTATCTATGAAAAACCGAAAGTTAAAAGCAATGTCTCAGCAAATGCCAAAGTGGTGTTGGAAGTAAACGAACTCAATGCCGGCAGGCTTGTGAAGGATGTCAACTTCAAGCTCCATGAAGGTGAGATTCTTGGATTCGCCGGACTCATGGGTGCCGGTCGAACCGAGACAGCCCGGGCTCTCTTTGGTGCCGATGAGATTCAGAGCGGTACGATAAAGGTGAATGGAAAACCCGTTAAAATCACCAATCCCATGGTGGCTGTCAGCCATGGCATCGGGTATCTGTCTGAAGACCGGAAGCGTTACGGTCTGGCCACAGGGCTGAGTGTCACAGAAAACTCTCTGATGGCCTCCTACGACAAATATGAAACGGGTATGTTTATACATGCGGGGAAAATAAGAGCCATTACCGATGAGTATGTGAACAAACTCAGCATTAAAACCCCTACTATCGATCAGTTACTCAACAATCTTTCCGGTGGAAATCAGCAGAAAGTGGTCATTGCCAAATGGCTCATCAACGATGCGGATATTCTTATTTTTGATGAACCGACCCGGGGAATCGATGTTGGTGCTAAAAGTGAAATCTATACATTGATGAACGAACTGGCCGCTCAGGGAAAATCTATAATAATGATATCTTCAGAACTTCCCGAAGTTCTTCGGATGAGCGACCGTATCATCGTGATGTGCGAAGGCCGGGTTACAGGTGAACTGGATATTGATGGGGCCAGTCAGGAAGAGGTTATGAAGTACGCAACAATGAGGGAGAACGTATGAGTGAAATTGGTAATAATAAAAGTATCAGCGACAGAGTAAAGGAGATTGGAATGCAGAAATTCCTGGCTCCTGCTGCTCTGGTTATTCTGTATATCTTTTTCGGGATTTTCGGAAGGAATTTCTTCTCGTTCACCTCTCTGGTAAATATCCTCGATGCTTCCTACTANNATTGGATTTATCGCCATCGGTGTAACCTTTGTTATCATCACAGGAGGTATAGACCTCTCTGTGGGAACCGTGATGATGGCTGCGGCAATAATTGGTGGAACAGCCTACAAAAGCTGGGGATGGCCCATGTGGGTTTCTCTGATTCTTATTATGATTGTAGCCACAGCGTTCGGTTATTTCAACGGAATCATGGTTTCCCGGCTTAAACTCCCTCCATTTATCGCCACACTGGGAACAATGATGATTTCCATGGGAGTCGGCTCAATTGTCTCCAATGTCAGAAGTGCGACATACCCCACCAGATCGGAAGCCGACGGTTGGTTTAAAAGTATTTTCAAATACCTTGGGGACGACGGATTAACCATCCCTACAGGATTTATTGTTCTCATCGTCACCGCCACAATTGCTTTTCTGATACTCACAAAAACCAAGATGGGACGATACATCTTTGCAGTAGGTTCCAACAAAGAGGCAGCCAGGTTATCGGGTGTAGATGTTCAAAAATGGGAAATGATGGCCTATGTTATCAGTGGTATGACAGCAGGAATCGGGGCAATTGCCTTTGCCGCCGTCTACACAACTGTTATGCCCGCCCAGGGACAGGGATTTGAACTATACGCCATCGCCGGTGCTGTTATCGGGGGAACATCTCTTTCAGGAGGTGTCGGTTCGGTTTTCGGTACTCTCATCGGTGTCTACATCATGAGTACTCTCAGGGTTGGACTGCCGTCAATGAACCTTCAGGCACACTATCAGACCTTCTTTACCGGCGTTGTGGTTATCGGTGCTGTGTTGTTAGACCTTTACCGGAACAAAAGAGCCTCTGAAGTTCACATCCTCAGTCCTGCAGATATCTACCGGAATACACAGACTACAATTATTAATCGCATGAAAGAGGATCTATCCGAATTAGGCGGATCAGAAGCTATAGCAAAGAAAAAGGAGCTGGCGTCGCTTCGTGCAGAAACAAAATCTACTTATATCAGAATGAAAAAAGAAGACAATGCTGAAAATAAGCGAATACTTGCAGCAGAGAAAGCGGCAGAGAAGACCTTTCAGAATGAGCTCAAGGGTGAATCAGCAAACTCCTGATAGAGCGTAAATAGAAAAAACCCCGGTCGTTGACCGGGCATTAATAATACAAGGAGGAACGTATGAAGAAAATTACTCTCATACTTCTCGCAGTGATTCTCGTAGCAGCCGCATTTGTCGGTTGTAAGAAAGAAGCAAAAGCCGTTAAAGCTGAAGAACCAGCTGGAAAGCCTTACATTGCCGTCGTCTCCAAGGGCGAGCAGCACGACTTCTGGCAGCAGGTTAAGCGTGGCGCAATGGATGCCGCTAAAGACTACAATGCTGAAGTTACTTTTGAAGGCCCGCCATCTGAAAGTGATGTTCAGATCCAGGTTGAAATGCTCAACAACGCTATGGCTAAAGCTCCTGTAGCGATTGCTCTGGCTGCTCTGGATACGACTTCTGTTATTGACCAGCTCACTGAGCTGAAAAGCAAGGGAATTCCCGTTGTCGGTTTTGACTCCGGTGTACCCAATGCTCCTGCTGGTTCCATCGTAGCGAATGCATCTACCGACAACTACGCCGCCGCCGGTGTAGCTGCTGAGAAAATGTTTGATGTTATCAAGGGTGATATTGAAGCTGCAACTGCTGCCGCTCCAGTAAAGATTGTTGTTCTGAACCAGGATGCTGCCGGAGAGTCCCTCTTGAGCCGTGGTAAGGGATTCCGTGATACAATGGTAATGCTGATCGATAAGAACAGCTCCCTGTCCAAGTCCGACATTGCTGTCGTAGGCAACCCTGCTTATATCGCTGCAGACAGCCCCACATCCGGTAAGAAAGTATTTATCGAAATGATTGTTCCTGCATCGGCAGCCAACACCGATGCCGCTGCAGCTGCTTCAGCAATGCTGAATAAAGTTGCCGATGATAACATCCTCGGCGTTTTCTGTTCCAATGAAGCAACCGTTAAGGGTCTTCTTGCAGCCACAAATGATGGTGCCGACCTGGGCAACAA
>DEIH01000113.1 GCA_002352375.1 Spirochaeta sp. UBA2779
GGTGAGCTCCTCGGAACCTGCCGTTCCGAATTTCCGGCCCACCATGTAGACCACCCTCTGAGCATCCGGTAAACCCGCTGCAGCATCGGGACTCAAAAGATCGGCAGCCACCGTCCGGATACCCGCCTCTTCAATTTTTTGTCTTAGCGCAGAATTGGAAAACCTGGAAACACCAATAATTTCACCGGTACTCCCCGAACGATTCCGGGCTTTAACGAGCATCCTCCCCAGATGAAAACCCATTTTTCCAGCAATACCGAGAATAACCGTCGGGCCGCTCCAGGTTCCGCACAAATCAACCAGCTGATCCGACGGCTCGCTGATAAAATCATCCAGTTCCTCTTCAGACTCAAATTTTTCAGGGAACTCTGACATCGGAGGCTCCTTCAATAGCAGACTATAGAAAGCAACATTTTAGTTGGGTATTATAATAGAAGCGGGACAAACAGGCGTCAAGGTTGAATTAGGTCGATTCCGGGGGTACTCTCTAAATATGAAAACCACTCATCTTATCCCGATGTTCTGCCTCCTCCTCCTCTTTCAGGCACATACCCTTTTTGCCCAGTGGGAAACGGTATTTTTCACCGAGGCCGGAGGTATCTATGCGGCTTCATCAGAGCTGGAAAAACCCACAGATTTTATGGAGGTGGGAGAATACAGTCCGATGAACCTCTTCGATGACAGCCTGGAGACTTCCTGGGTAGAAGGAGAAGCGGGGCCGGGAACCGGCTCTTACATCCTGATCGGACAACAAGGAGAGCTGAAAAAATACATGATGATTAACAACGGGTATCAGAAATCAGAAAGCCTCTTTCTGAAGAACAACCGGGTAAAAGACTTCAAGCTCTCCCTTTATTCGGGTTTCACTTCGGACATGAGGGCAGGACAGACTGGATTTGAAGCCGATATCCTTCAAATTGCTGAGCCAGTTAACTTCACCCTGAAAGATGAGATGGGCATACAGCCCTTTGGAATGCCCTTTGAAACTGCCGAAGTTGAGGCATTAAGAGATTCTGAACTGACCCGATATACCAGCGCACATGCCGAGGAACCGGGTATACAAGAGTTTCTGATTCTGAAATTTGAAATTGCTTCGGTGTATAAAGGAAGTCTGTGGGATGATACCTGCATTGCGGGAATAAGCTTCAGCAACAGGAGTCGGGAGAACTGTCTGCTCCCGAAGGAACAGATTACAGAAGTAAAAAATTCATCCGACGATCAGAAAATTCTCCTGCTAACATCAGAAAATAGAGAACTGCTGCTTGTTGATGCTAAAACCCTGGCAATAGAAAAGGGGTATACGGCAGAGGGAGAATTTCTAACTTTCACCCTGCTTGATGTAAGTCCCGATAATTTATGGGCCGTAATCAGTGAAGAGCATGGTTTTACAAGCGGCGGACACATCGAAGAAACCTCTCATCTCTGGTCTCTTGCGAGGATGAAGGAAGTCCCCCCGGCGCTGCTGGAAGCATATAACGCAATGCCCCTGGGGTTTAGAATCAGGAGCGGAACACTCTACCTGGAAACTTACGAAGGTACATTTGTGCGTCTTGGAGATCTCAATGTGGATATGATGAGCGGGCGCTGGTAAGGATTTTAACCCGGGAATCAGGTTTGCTGTAGAGGAATCCCCGATCATTATTAGACTAATCTAACATTCTTCTGGACCCGGGACCGGGGCTTGATTATATTTTGCCTATAGAAACAAACCTGATTCAGACATGCAGGAGGCAAACATGTCAAACCTGAGTAATAAATATACAATTATCATCCCCCTGGAGGATGCCATCATATTTCCGGGTATTTCATCGAAAGTTAAGGTGAACACAGAAGTAACATCAATGCTGGA
This sequence comes from Spirochaeta sp. UBA2779, assembly GCA_002352375.1. Classification (GTDB taxonomy): domain Bacteria; phylum Spirochaetota; class Spirochaetia; order DSM-2461; family DSM-2461; genus UBA2779. The sequence goes on from DEIH01000113.1 coordinate 1,850, forward strand.
AAAACACATGGTGTCCGGGCAAACAAGAGCTATTACCCTGCACCGGGACCGGCAGACTGGAGTTTATGTCTTAATCGGAGTATCGGGGGAAGTCTCCGGTATTATCAAATCAGACGATGGTGCGGTACTCAATTTCCGCGGTGATTCAAGGGTGAAAGTAGAATGTATCAGCATGGAAGGATCTGTAGCCACTGCTCCGTCGGGAGAAGTGACTCCCCTGATTTCAATAGAGGATCTGGATGAGAAAAGCCATGCCGAGATGGTGAATTTCGCCAAAGATGCTATCCGGGAAATGAGCAAGAATTTCCGAGGGGCAGATGCCCTGATTAATCCGATTCTAAAAATGGATTCCATCGATCTGATAATGGCGGCATCAATGCCCTACACACCGATATCCGTTACTGAGAAGCAGGAGATTCTGGAACTCGATTCCCACCGGGATCGGGCGCTTCGTTTTATAGACGTCTTACTTATTCAGAAGAACTCAGTTGAGATGCAGCTGGAAATCGCTCGAAAGTCCTCAGAGCAGACCAACAAAACGTACCGGGAACACATGCTCCGGCAGCAGTTGAAGGCCATACGTGAAGAACTGGGAGAAGACGACCAGATCGACTCCGATTCTGAAAAAAGCTACCGGGAACGTATTGGCGAAGCCGAACTCTCAGAGGAGGCTCGCAAGATAGCGATACGGGAAGCTAAACGGCTTGAGACCATGGAGAAAAACAATCCCGAAGCCTCCATGGTTCGCAATTACCTGGATCTCATCCTGGATTTGCCCTGGAAGGCCGAGGAGGCAGGTGATGTAAATCTGGAGAAGGCCCGGCAAGTCCTGGACAGCCATCATCACGGTCTAAAAGAGGTGAAAGACCGCATCATCCAGCACCTGGCAGTGATGAAACTCAAACAGGAAAAGCAGGGCTCCATACTCCTGCTGGTAGGACCTCCCGGTACCGGTAAGACGAGCCTGGGAAAAAGCATTGCCGAAGCATTGAACCGACCTTATATTCGGGCCAGTCTGGGCGGTGTTCGGGATGAAGCGGAAATCCGGGGCCACCGGCGTACTTATATCGGATCTCTCCCCGGGCGGATTATCTCCAGCATGCGTAAAGCCGAACAGCGCAATCCGATATTCGTACTGGATGAAATAGACAAACTATCCTCTTCATATGCCGGAGATCCCACCAGCGCTCTTCTTGAAGTACTGGATCCCGAGCAGAACGCAGCTTTCGGCGATCATTATCTGGAGATTCCCTATAACCTTTCCGATGTGATATTTATAGGAACCGCCAATAGTATGAGTGGAATACCAGCCCCGCTTCTGGACCGGACTGAAATTATCGAGGTGAACGGATACACCAATCATGAAAAACTCAGAATTGCAGCAGAGCACCTTGTTCCCAAAGTACTGGAAGACCATGGTCTTGACGATAAACATCTTAAGATTGGTGAAGATATTCTAAAGCTGATTATCGATAAATACACCCGGGAAGCAGGAGTCAGGGGACTGGTAAAACAGCTGGCAAAAATTTCCAGGGGTGTTTCGGAAAGAATAGTATCCGGTAAAGAAGGCCTTCCTTTCACTGTTACCCCCGAAAACCTGCACGATTTGCTTGGAAGACCGAAGATTAGGCTTGATGATATGCGCAAGAAGAGTCTGCCGGGGGTGGCTACCGGCCTGGCATGGACACCTGCCGGAGGTGATATTCTCTTTATTGAAGCCGGTATAATGCCGGGAAAAGGAGCCTTAACCCTTACCGGTCAGCTGGGTGATGTGATGAAGGAATCCGCATCCATTGCATTGAGTCTGGTGCGCTCAAGACTGGGGCATCTTGCAGGTCCTATTGACTTCCTGAAGAACGATGTTCACGTTCACGTCCCCGCCGGGGCAGTGCCCAAAGATGGCCCCTCGGCAGGCGTTACCATAACTACAGCCCTGGCATCGCTTCTTCTGGCCAGATCGGTACCTCCGGCTACGGCCATGACCGGTGAAATTACCCTGCGTGGAGCTGTACTGCCGGTAGGAGGTATTAAAGAGAAAGTTATCGCTGCTCACCGTGCGGGTGCAAAAAGAATTATTCTGCCGGCTGAGAATGAAAAAGACCTTGAAGACATCCCTGAAAACGTCCGTAAAGAACTTGAATTCACAGCGGTTGAAACCATTGAAGAATTACTTAAAGCAGCCCTGGATGTGGAGATTCCCCCGGCAGGAATCTTGCTTCCTAATGATAAAAATGCCGGTGAGTCGGGTTCTGACGGTTCAAAAAAGAGCTGAGTATTATCCTCCGAGTATCCCCAGAAGCACACCGGCGGCAACGGCTGAACCGATAACCCCGGAAACATTCGGTGCCATGGCATGCATCAGCAGAAAGTTACTCCTATCGTACTCCTGGCCCAGCTGCTGAACAACCCGGGCACTATCGGGAACCGCCGACACCCCGGCTGCTCCGATCATGGGATTGAGTTTCTGTTTGAGGAACAGGTTCATCAATTTTGCAAAAAGTACTCCTGCAGCTGTGGCTACAGAGAACGCAAAAGCTCCCAGAACGAATATCTTGATTGAGTTGGGAGTCAGAAAGTATTCCGCCTGGGTACTGGCTCCGACGGCCAACCCGAGGAGAATTGTCACTGTATCAATCAGGGAATGCCGGGCCGATTCCGCCAGGCGCTCGGTTACTCCGGATTCCTTGAGCAGATTTCCGAAAAAAAGCATGCCCAGAAGGATAGCTGCCCCTGGAGCAATGGTAACTGTCACGATAAATGCGATGATGGGAAATAAAAATTTTTCCCGTTTGGAGACCGGCCGTGGGGTCTTCATATGAATTACCCGTTCTTTCTTCGTTGTCAGAAGGCGGATAATCGGAGGCTGTATCACAGGAACCAGTGCCATGTAGGAATAGGCTGCAATCGCGATGGGCCCCAGAAGATGGGGAGCCAGTTTTGTGGCAAGAAAAATTGAAGTCGGTCCGTCAGCACCACCGATAATTCCGATAGCGCCGGATTCTATAATGGTGAATCCCAGCAGGTAAGCCCCGGTGAGGGTGGCAAAGATCCCCAGTTGAGCCGCAGCTCCAAGGAGTATAAGCTTCGGATTGGCAATCAGCGTGGAGAAATCTGTCATAGCTCCGATTCCCAGAAAGATAAGAGGAGGATAAAGACCACTGCGGACACCGAAATAAATAATATTCATTACAGAGCCGGGAACATAAACCCCCAACACGCCGGGCATATTCCCGATAACTATCCCGAATCCGATGGGTATCAGGAGTAAGGGTTCGTAATGCCTGGTAATTGCCAGGGTTATGAAAACTAAACCGATAGCAACCATAAGTGCGGACTTGTAATCAAAATGGGCAAGCCCTGTTGTGCTCAGAAATGCGAGAAACTCCGTCATTATGATGCCTCTATCTGAATGAGTAGCTGCCCGTCCAGTACCGAATCTCCCAGGGCAACAGCAATTTTACTCACCGTTCCGTTGGATGTAGCAGGAATCTGGTTTTCCATCTTCATGGCTTCAAGAACAGCAACCACAGAACCCACTGTAACTTTGTCCCCTACTGCAACTGAAATCTGCTTAACAACTCCGGGGATCGGCGCGGTTACATCTCCGGCACTCAACCCGGCGGGAGCGGCCGGTGTGGAGGCCCCGGGTATCCGGAGAGCTGGAGCCGGGGCAACAGTATTGGGAACAGCTGTCGGTGAAACAACCACCGGGGAAGCAGCTGAAACTGCAGATTCTTCAGGTATCAGCTCCACATCATAGGTACTGCCGTTCAGATCAACTACAACTTTGTCTTCGGTGTATTCAACAATTCGAGCGGTGAACTCTTCACCGCCTACAGAAAATTTATAGTTCTTCATTATCGTCCCCTTCTGGCTGCAAAATGTAATGCGTTCGGCATTTCCTCACCGGTCTTCCACGCCCTGGCGGAAACCCTCTTCCAGGTGAGAAGAAGCCGATTTTCCGAGTCAACTTCCTCTTCATGAAGGAAAATTGCGGTAATTACCGCTGCAAGAGCGTTATCACTCATCTCCCCGCGGGAAGTTATTATTCCAACTTCTGTTTCCGCAGTTTGACTTTTACTCCGGGATTTAATCATCTCTAATATGTAGAGATGCTTGAACAAACTGATAAAAAAAGCCACCACCACCAGGCTTGCGAAAACAATCAGCATTCCCACAAGTACAATTCCACTCACCATCCCCGGCTCATCGGCCCGGTATCGGACAAGTGCACTTTCTGCATCCTGCCGGGTGATACCAAGATCAGATAAGGATGAATTGCGAATATCCGCAAAATCAAGTCCGAGATTTGATGTTAATTGTTTCACCGGTATCGATTCGGAAGCGGCCAGTTCGTGAATGGTCCAGGATTGATTGAATCCTTTAAGTGCACTCTCTTCGGCAGCAAGGAAAGAGAACGATCCAAAAAATGTAATAAATACGACTGCAAATAATACTTTTTTCACAACACAGCCCTTTACAGAGGAATATTTCCGTGCTTTCTGGGGGGATTAGAATCCCGCTTTCCCGAAAGCATCTCAAAAGACCGGATTAGACGTATCCTGGTTGCCGCAGGCTCTATTACATCCTCGATATAACTCTTTTCTGCCGCCCGATAGGGATTACTGAAACGCTCCTTGTATTCGGCTTCCTTCTCCGCCATGAACTCTTCCGGGTTCTCAGTTTTTTCAGCCTTTCTGCGGAAGATGATTTCAGCGGCTCCCGATGCACCCATAACGGCAATTTCCGCTGTCGGCCATGCATATACAACATCCGCCCGGAGATGATGGCTGTTCATAACGATGTATGCCCCGCCGTATGCTTTTCTGAGAATCACTGTAATTTTGGGTACCGTTGCCTCGGCAATCGCGTAGAGAAGCTTCGCCCCGTTACGGATAATACCACCATGTTCCTGTTTAGTTCCCGGGAGAAAACCCGGAACATCTTCAAGGATAAGAAGGGGGATATTAAAAGAATCACAGAAACGGACAAACCGGGCAGCTTTAATAGAAGAGTCAATATCCAGTACCCCGGCAATGAAATTCGGCTGATTCGCAACAATACCTACCGGATGGCCGTTTAACCGGGAAAATCCAACCACAATGTTTTTTGCAAACTCTTTGGAAACTTCCAGAAAATGACCGTCATCAACCACCGAATGAATCACATCAATTACGTTATATGGTGTGGACGGACTGTCGGGGATAATAGAATTCAGTTCCTCACAGCGGCGCTCTGACACATCCATGGGAACCGCATACGGCGGCTCTTCCATGTTGTTGGAAGGAATAAAACCCATCAGGCTTCTAATTTGAAGAAGTGTATCTTCCTCGGTATCAGTAATGAACTGGGCCACACCGCTTCGGGACGCATGAATCATAGCTCCACCGAGCTGATCGGTACTGACATCCTCGTTGAGAACCGTTTTAACCACTTTCGGTCCGGTAACGAACATGTAACTGGATTGCCGGTTCATCAGAACAAAGTCGGTTATCGCCGGGGAATAAACAGCGCCGCCGGCACAGGGACCCATAATCGCCGAAATCTGAGGGATAACCCCGGAGGCGGAAACGTTGAGCATGAAGATATCACCGTACCCGGCCAGGGAATCTATACCTTCCTGAACCCGGGCCCCGCCGGAATCAGGAATCCCGATAACTGGAGCGCCTACTTTCATGGCCATCTCCATCACCTTGCAGATTTTATCTGCATGTACCTTGCCCAGAGAGCCGCCGCTTACGGTGAAGTCCTGGGCATAGACGTAAACAATCCGGCCTTCAATGGTTCCAAAGCCAACCACAACACCGTCACCTGAAATATGCTGATCTTCCATACCGAAGTCGTGGCTGCGGTGTATGGCAAAAACATCAAACTCTTCAAAACTGTCGGGATCCAGAAGTATTTTCAGGCGTTCCCGGGCAGTCAGTTTTCCTTTATTATGCTGCGCTTCTATTCTGCGTTCACCACCGCCCTGCCGGGCCTGGTTACGCTTTTCTTTCAACTGTTTTATGAGGTTATCTTTTTTCATCTACCCCTCCGGCTATACATTTTCGCCAGTATATCAGGATAATATGGAATTCGGCAATTTATTTTAATTTGTTCTGAATGGAGAAATTTTATTAACCTTATATTGCCTTATTCATCAATAAAATAGCGATCCAATGACGTTTTCTGCATTATTTCCATTATTCAAGGTCTTTTCCGACAGGTTAGGATAATTACAAAAAGAGCCTGATTGTAGCAATCATTCCCGTCATCACTCGGGAAACACTGCCGTAATGAACTTCCAGAGGCACCGTTGCTGCCATTGTGTTAACCGGATATTCAAGTACAATGCTCCAATGCAGAAAATGACCGCCTCGGACTGGCTTATTCTTTTTATACTCAGCGTACTCTGGGGCGGAGCTTTCATTTTCGCCGGAATTGCATTACGGGAACTCCCTCCCTTTACAATTGTCGCCCTGAGGGTGTCTATTGCAGCTGTCATTCTGAATCTGATTATTTTCCTTTCAGGCCGGCGGTACAATATCTCATGGAAAATGGCCGGAAACCTGCTGCTCATGGGCTTAATGAACAACGCCATCCCCTTCTCCCTGATTGTATGGAGCCAAACCCGGATTACCGCCGGACAGGCATCCATACTCAACGCAACAACGCCGATATTCACTATAATACTGGCCCACTACCTCACCGGGGATGAGAAAATCACCGTAAACCGTATGGTTGGAATTCTTATGGGTCTGGCCGGAGTTATTGTGCTGATCGGCCCCGGGGTATTCGGCAAAACCGGGTTCAACCCCCTCCCCCAGCTGGCAGTATTGGGTGCGGGTCTGGCATATTCCCTATCCGGTATTTTCGGTAAACGCTTCGGAAATGCAGGTATGGATCCTCTTCTGATATCCGGAGGACAACTGATCGGTTCATCCCTGATTCTCCTCCCGCTTGCACTGATTATTGATAAACCCTGGAACTTCCCATGGCCTTCACCTCAACCGGTACTGGCCATACTGGGTCTGGCGGTATTTTCCACAGCTCTGGCCTACATCCTCTATTTCCGGGTACTCAAACGGGCCGGTGCGGGAAACGTGCTTCTGGTTACCATGATTATTCCCTTTGTTGCCATCTTTCTGGGGGCAGCGGTACTGGGCGAAACCCTGCATATCAGAGAGATTGGGGCGCTGCTGATTCTTGTTGCAGGACTGCTGGTTATTGACGGCAGGGTATTGGGCCGGAAGAAATAGTTACAGCAGCTTCACATATTCGGAAGTCCGACGGGATTCATCCGCATAATAGCCCCTCAGTTCTTCGGGCAGCAGGTCGGCCAGCTGATACATCATCTCATCAGCCATCTTCTCCCGGTCTTCCGCACGAATCTTCCCGCCACCGGGTTTCTCCATCAGAAAGGGTTTCCCGCAACGCAGATGCACTGTAGTTCTCCGCAGCCTCTTCAGGTTCTTTTTCAGATCCAACAGACCCCACTGCACCATGGTGTAAATAGGGACACCCTCCCGGGAGGCAAAGAACGTAGTTCCAGGCAGGGCTTTTTTAAGGGCGCCGGTTTTGCTCCGGGTTCCCTCGGGAGCGATACAGAGAAAGTTTCCGTCATCCAGAACACCGAAACAGCTGCGGATGGCCTTCATGTCCATGCCGCCCCGGTCAACAGGAACAGATTCCCAGGCCTCCATGGCCATTTTAGTAAAATACGGGCCCCATAATTCCCTCTTGGCCAGGGCCCTGGTTTTTCTGGGCCGCAAACTGATGTAAAAAAGCGGCCCCTCCAGATTGGTTGTATGGTTGGTAATCAGAATAGCCGGACCTTCCCGGGGGATATTTTCCTCGCCTTTCAGGTCTACTTTGCAAGTAATCTTGAATAACAGTATAACAACCGTATTCACGATGCGTTCTTTAAAAGTCATAGGGACAGGTTGATGGAGTAACCGGTGATGGTCAAGGAATAACAGGTGGTTTTCTGCTATGATAGTTTGATGAATAAATTGAAAACTATCTGTGTGTTCTGCGGATCGGGTACCGGTTCCAATTCTGTGTACGCTGAGGCTGCGGGAATTCTGGGCAACCTCCTCTCACGCCAATCTTTGAATCTGGTATACGGCGGAAGCAACATCGGCCTGATGGGTATTGTTTCCGCTGCCGTCCGGGATGGAGGGGGAAAGGTAACCGGTGTAATTCCCGAACGAATAGCCGAAAAGGTCCCCGGTCAGGACGGTATTACAATGGAAGTAGTACCGGGTATGCACGAGAGAAAAGCCCTGATGTACGAGCTCTCAGATGCCTTTATTTCACTTCCCGGGGGAATAGGTACCCTTGAGGAAACCTTCGAGGCCTGGACATGGAACCAGCTGGGATACCATGCAAAACCACTGGCCCTGCTGAACATCAACGGATATTTTAACAGTTTGCTGGATTTTCTGGATAACATGACCTCCGAAGGATTTCTCAAGAGCAGTCAGAGAGATGCTCTGATTGTGGATAACAACCCTGAGAAACTGATTGTAAAAATATCCGCATGGAATCCGCCGGAAGGGGTTAAATGGGGATCTTTAAAACCATCAAGCTGAACAGAAAAGTATTCAGCAGCTCCGAAGATTAACTCCCGGAGGTTAACTGTAGAATTTCTTGTAGTCGCCCCGGGTAATCAGACCCACAAGCCGGATTCCTTCCATTACCGGAAGGTGCCCCACGTTATGCCCCAGCATATGCCTCTCCACCTCCCGGATCGTATCCCCGGGAGAACAGGAGATAACACGCCGGGTCATGTAGGCGGTAATCGGGGCTTTCATGGCATCGGCTTTACGGGCCTTGCTCACATCCCTGAGAGAAAACATCCCCATCAGATTCCCCTCGGTATCAATTACCGGGGCCCCGGAGAAACCGGTCTGCTCAAAAAGAATTGAGGCATCCATCACCGAATTATCCGGAGTTAAAGACGTAACATCTCCGGACATCAGGTCTAACGCCGTCATGGCATCTACCGGAACACTCTCCAGCTGTTGAAGAAGCTCGCTCCACACATCCCGGTCGCCTTTGATAAAAGCCGAAGCCGCGGCAATATGCCCATGCCCCCCCAGAGTAGCCAGAACTTCCAGCAGATTAAAGCGCTCTTTACGACTGCGTCCGATTACAAGATGATTACCCTTGTCCCGAATATCCACCAGAACGATAAGAACGTCCACCGGTTCATCGGCAAACACCCGGTCTACAACTTCTGCTACACCGGCAGTCTGCTCTTCCAGTTCCACCCGGGAGAGGGCAACAACATGGCCATGAAAGCGCCGCCAGGAAAGGTTTCCCAGAATGCGGTGAAAAAGATCGGCCTGAGAAGGCTCTCGTAATGGACGAAGGAACCGGCGAACCATTTTCAGCGACGCACCCCGTTCCATGAGCCAGCTCACCGCTTCAAAATCCCCCGGGGTGGTTGTGTTATGGGTAAAATTCCCCGTATCAGCGTAAATCCCCGCTAAAGCGATGGTGGCTGCATCCGGTCTTACAGCTGTCCCGGTATCCCGGCACATCAGTGTAAGAGTGGCGGATTCCGACCCATGACGGCCTTCCACCAGACGGGCCCCGGGAATATCCGCTTCCTCATTACGATGATGATCATAAATGGTTATTGTTTCCGGAACCTCTCCAAACGCATCCAGAAACTCCCGGATACGGCTTTTACTTCTCGTATCCACTACAATCAGGCTGGACGGGGCAACACCCTTGATGTCTTTCAGAGTAAGCAAAGGCAGTTTATAGGCAAAAACTGTCAGAGCTTCCTTCACCGCCGGATGTGCCAGTCGGCTTCGTACCGGCTTATGATTGGGAAAGAGGGCCGCAGATAGAACTAAAGATCCCAGACAGTCCAGATCCATGTTCCCATGACCCACAATCAGGGCATCGGGCTTCGGGTGGTTTTCACTCATAATGGTCTCAAGTCTAAGGCAGAGGTTGTTTCAGAGCAACTTATTCATAATGTGGGACGACGGAATCCCCTTCCTTATGTTAGTCTCCCCCAATGCAGTACCGTACAATGCCCAAAGACAGCCGCCGCCTATCCATCCTGGGATTCGGTGTTATGCGACTCCCCACTAAAGCCGGCCGTATCGACAGAAAAACTTCGAATGAGATGCTCACCCGCGCCCTGGAAAGTGGAGTTAATTATCTGGATACGGCCTTTCCATACATGGGAGGACAATCAGAACCCTATATAGGGCGTTTTCTCGAGGAAAACGGCCGCCGAAAGGAGGTGGCCATTGCCACCAAACTCCCCCACTGGCAAACCCGAACCCGCAAAGAAATGGATAAGATGCTGGAGAACCAGCTGAAAAGACTCCGCAGCGATTATATCGATTACTACCTGGTTCACAATCTTACGGGTGGTTCATGGGACTCCCTGATGAACCGTGAGATTCTTGAATTTCTGGATAGAGCGAAACAATCCGGAAAGATTCGACAGACAGGTTTCTCATGGCACGGAACCCCGGAAGATTTCTCTCGGGTGGTGGATGCCAGG
>DEIH01000234.1 GCA_002352375.1 Spirochaeta sp. UBA2779
GCCGGTTTTACATTACGGCCTTAAGCCCGGTAGGTTATATCCGGGATGGTAAGAACCTGAACTATTACGATGTGAAAGGTATGAGTGAAAAACTGGATGCCTGGATGACTGATGCCATGGCTCTTCAGGTGGCGGCCGGCTGTAATCGGAAGGTGGCTTTCAGTATGGGACAGGGTGCCAACTTCAAACAGCTTACGGCCTTTAATCAGCGGCATGGATTCTTTGATCGGGTGGAGCCCCTGCCGCATCCCCGCTGGGTGATGCAGTACCGGCGCAAAAGGCTGGAAGAGTTTATCAGTTTGTACGTGGAGACGTTAAAACAGGTACTGCTGTAAAGTCAGTTTCCCAGCTGTTTAATTATTCCTTGAATAGATTGAACCTCAATTCTTTCAGACATAGGGAAGCTGACTGTTCCAGGATACTCCCACCTGGGGATGGGCAAGAAGAGAATGGTAATTTTCAATGCCCAGAAGATGGTGCAGCAGACCCGTATCTGTGAAGTATATTTTCGGAGATTGAACCTGTCTTTTTTTTAAATTTTCGAACCACGGCTGAAGCTGACGTACCATATATGTGGACGAGAGAATGTTGATATAAGACCGTATGGTTTTATCGCTCAGTCCCGTTGCAGGAAAGTACGAATAAAACTTTCTCTCCAGGCAATGCTGTTTTCTTCTGAGCCTGCCAGGAAAGACAGAGGAAAACCGCCTCTGTTCCATAATGTATTTTGGTTTGAAACGTCCGTTACCTGTTGCTCTATCTGATATAATTCTGAGTACCGGAAATAATTCCGGGGCATTCTGGATTTCATCAATGATTATTAAACCGGAAAGACCGCTCAGGTAGAGCTCCGGGTTTTGCAATCTGGCACGATCCCCCGGGGAGTCCATATCAAAAAAATGTGACTCCAATTCGGACGCTATTTCTTGTGCAATGGTAGTTTTTCCGCATTGGCGAGGGCCGAGAATGGCGGTGATTTTTGAACGGCCAAGAGCTTTTTTGATTAATTTTCGGTAATGATCCCTTAATATCATGTATTATTATATCATTGAATAGTCGGAGTATCGTTCCGAATATTCAATGATTGTATAAGCTTGCACCGACACACTTGTTATTATAGTTTTCCCGGTTCATATTCAATTCATGGTAACCAAAAGTCTCACCCACGTAGGACATATGATTGATTCAGGCCTCCTTTCAACGATTCTCAACCTGATCATTGAAGAAGGAGCTGATTATGAAATTATCGGCTTTAATGTGGGGAAGGTGCCTGCAGATGAGTCTTCCATTCGAATTCTGCTGAAAGCGGAAAACGAGGTTCTTCTCGAAGCTACAGCCGCCAAGCTCATCGCCCTTGGAGTAAGAGCTGTGGGTGAAACCGAAGCAGAATGGGTGGAGATTTCCAGAGACAAAGCGGCACCTGCTGATTTTTACTCTACCACCAATCACAGTACCGATGTGTTCCTTGAGGGGAAATGGCAGACAGCTGTAAATCAGAGAATGGATGCCGCTATTGTCCGGCGGGATGACGGGCCTGAATGTGTCAAACTCCGGGATATTCGACGGGGAGATAAAGTTCTTGTCGGTTCTTCCTCAGTACGTGTCTGTCTTCCAGAATCTGAATCAGGGGGCGGAGACTCCTTTGCCTTTATGAATAACGATGTGTCTTCAGAGAGAAATGCCACTCAGTCTGCTGAAAAGATCGCTGCCCAGATCCGGGATGTGAAAGAAAAAAGCGGAAAAGTAGTGGTTGTAGCCGGACCGGTTGTGATTCATACCGGCGGTGCTGATGCCCTGGCCGCCCTTGTAAGAGGAGGCTGGATAGGTGGCTTCCTCGGGGGCAACGCCATCGCCGTTCACGACCTGGAATACCGGCTTTTCGGAACCTCTCTCGGGGTAGATCTTGCCACCGGACGGCCCACACATGAGGGGCATAAAAATCACATGATGGCTATCAACACGGTATTCAATCATGGGTCTATCAAAGCCATGATGGAGGCCGGGGAGCTCAAAGAGGGTTTGATGTTCGAGGTGATACGAACAGGTATACCCTACTGTCTTGCCGGTTCTATCCGAGACGACGGTCCCCTGCCGGAAACAGAGATGGATATGATAAAAGCCCAGCAGGCTTATGCCGATATTATCGCCGGTACGGATATGATACTTATGCTCTCCACCATGCTTCATTCTATCGGCACCGGAAACATGACCCCCAGCTGGGTGAAAACTGTCTGTGTGGATATCAATCCGGCGGTGGTTACCAAGCTTTCCGACAGGGGCAGTGCTCAGACGGTGGGAGTGGTAAGTGATGTGGGGCTTTTCTTAAGGGCCTTGGCCGGGGAATTTGAAACAGATTGATAATTAAGGCGGCCCGGTTATCCCTTCTTTCGTGATTTCTTTGGTTTGGGTATGGGCAGTTCCCCTTCGGTAATTTCCACCAACCGGCTGAGCCACCGGGAGTTTTCAACCTGATCTTCAATCAGATAGTAGGGTTTTGCCCCGGAATAAGGGGGTGCCTCAACCACCTCTCCTATAAAAGATTTCCCGGCTTGTGTCGGTTTGATAAATAGCTGGTTGTTACAGATAAGAGCAACAACCTTGGTGTTGCAGTAAAGGGCGAACTCCCCGAACATTTTTCGGTAGGAGATATTTCCGGCTGTTTCAATCTGTTCGGCTATGTATTCGACAAAATTCAGTTCAGAAGCCATGTTAATATAAGTATATCTGCTTCCGGCCTCGATTACAAAAAAGAACATGAATTCAACCTTGAACCTGAAAGATTTAAGGGTCATTATATTCATATCAGAGGGTTGATGATGAAAACATTCAGGGATAATTCCAGGTTCATCGGGTTATTGTTACTGGTATTCTTTACGGTTATCACCTACGGATGCGGAGGGAGTGGCGATAGTGTCGTTCCTGATTCTAACCAAATCCAGAGCGGGAACCAGGATACTGAAACTGCTGTGGTTATTGAAGAAACTCCTGCAGAAGAGGACAAGGCTAATCAGACCTCTGGTTCCAAAGAGGATTATCTGGGAACTCCCCTGGTGTTCTCTCCTCTGCCCCAGGTGGAGTTTTCTGCTCAAGGAAGTGCCCTTGTCGCCAGTGAGAAGGCCATATTCTGGCCGGGCGTTGAAAGCATAACAACAGCAACTCTGGAAACACTCGGGGTTGGAATCTCGATTCCCATCGGTACTGTACTGCCAATTAACGGTAAAATTGTTAATAAGGATGCCCAGTGGCATAACCTGTTTGAATATCAGGGCGACTGGAACTGGTTCTACCGTACTGTAGTGGACGGTGTTGAGGGGCTTACCTGGGGTGCGGATCTTAAAGGTTTCGACTTGTCAGCTGATGAGTTTACCCTGCTG